>NC_011981.1:0-315887 GCF_000016285.1 Allorhizobium ampelinum S4
CCGAATCGGCGCTAATAATCAATGGCGAAATTTTACTGGTTTCGCGGAATTTAGCGCCGATAGCAAAAAATGGGTTTTGACATGGCGAAAATCGCCCCGAAAACTGATGCCGTGATTGAGGGGTTGACTGCCTTGATGGAGCGTCACGCTGACGCGCTTTCCAGCCAGTTGCAAGCACATCATTTGAAAGTTTTCCCGCCGACCTCCGAAAAGGGGATTAGGTCCTTCGGCCCGTCTGAAGCGTCCAAGTTGCTTGGCGTTGGGGAGTCTTATCTACGACAGATTGCTTCGGAAATGCCAGAGTTGAATGTCAGCATGAGCCCTGGGGGCCGGCGCATTTTCTCGATTGAAGATATACACGTGATCCGCAAACATATGGACCAGATTGGTCGTGGAAACCGTCGCTATCTTCCGCATCGTCGAGACGGGGAGCAGCTTCAAGTCATTTCTGTTATGAATTTCAAAGGTGGCTCGGGCAAAACGACGACCGCTGCGCATTTGGCTCAATATCTCGCAATGCGTGGTTACCGAGTGCTTGCTATCGATCTCGATCCTCAGGCAAGCCTGTCTGCGCTCTTTGGCAGCCAACCGGAGACGGATGTCGGTCCAAACGAGACTCTCTATGGCGCCATCAGATATGATGATGAGCAAGTGCCGATCGAACAGGTCGTTCGGGGAACATATATTCCGGATCTTCATCTCATTCCCGGCAATCTCGAACTTATGGAATTTGAGCATGACACTCCCCGCGCCTTAATGAAGCGCAAGGAAGGCGATACGCTCTTCTATGGCCGCATCAGTCAAGCGATTGAAGACATTGCAGATAATTATGATGTCGTCGTCATCGATTGCCCTCCGCAACTTGGTTACCTCACGCTTTCAGCATTGACGGCTGCAACATCTATCCTTGTTACGGTTCATCCCCAGATGCTCGATGTGATGTCAATGAACCAGTTTCTGGCAATGACCTCGAACTTGTTGAGGGAAATTGAGAGCGCCGGCGCTGAGTTCAAGTTCAATTGGATGCGTTATCTTATCACTCGTTTCGAGCCGAGTGATGGACCACAAAATCAAATGGTTGGCTATCTCAGGTCTATTTTCGGTGAGAACGTCCTCAATTTTCCAATGCTCAAAACGACGGCTGTCTCAGACGCGGGCCTGACAAACCAAACCCTTTTTGAAGTGGAACGCGGTCAGTTTACCCGATCAACCTATGATCGCGCCTTGGAGGCTATGAACGCTGTCAATGATGAGATTGAATCTCTTATCAAAAAAGCATGGGGTAGAACCACATGAGCCGGAAGCACATCCTTGGCGTCTCGACGGATGCCCAAGACGCAAAGCCCTCTGACAACCGGGCAGGTAAAACGCGGTCAATGCCTCTTCTTGGGGTCGCCAGAAAGGAACGCGACCCGGCAACAAAGCTGACTGCGAATATCGGAAACGCACTGCGTGAGCAGAATGACCGGTTGAGTCGCGCTGAAGAGATAGAGCGGCGTCTTGCTGAAGGCCACGCGGTTATCGAATTGGATGTCTCGACGGTAGATCCATCCTTCGTGCAGGACCGAATGCCTGGCGACATCGACGGACTTCTCGAATCGATTCGAGAGCAGGGCCAGCAGGTGCCAATCCTCGTGCGCCCTCACCCGGATCAGCCGGGCCGATATCAGGTGGGCTTCGGTCACCGTCGGCTTCAGGCCGTTTCAGAATTAGGTCTTCCGGTCAAAGCGGTTGTTCGCGATTTGACGGATGAACAATTGGTCATTGCACAGGGCCAGGAGAATAATGAACGCCAGGATCTCACCTTTATTGAGAAAGCACGTTTTGCACATCGCCTGAATAAGCAATTTTCACGCGAAATCGTTATTGCCGCGATGTCGATCGACAAGAGTAACCTGTCGAAGATGCTTTTGCTGGTCGACACCCTCCCCCCGGAGCTGATCGATGCAATCGGCCCCGCACCAGGTGTCGGCCGACCAAGCTGGCAGCAACTAACGGAACTTATCGAAAAGGCCCCCTCGCCTTCTGACGTATCGAAATACGCGCTATCGAATGAAGTGCAAGCGCTGCCATCTGCGGAGCGGTTCAAGGCTGTGTTGGTCAGCCTTAAGCCTCCGCGGGTCTCTCGCGGACTTCCGGAGATTATGTCGACCCCTGATGGGGATCGATTGGCTCAGGTTTCGCAAAGCAAATCCAAATTGGAAATCACGATAGACAGAAAGGCGACGCCTGATTTCGCCGCCTTCGTCATTGATCACTTGCCTGCGCTTTATCAGGCGCACCGAGCACAAAACCAGAAGAAATAAGGAGAGTAGTCAGCAAAAGAAAAGAGCTCCCCCAACGTCGCCGTCGTGGAAGCCCTTCTGTCTCTCTAGCAAGAACAGAATCGCATTTCCTCGAATCCTCGTCAAGAGTTTTTGCGCCATTTTGGTGAGTGATTTTCTTTTGCCTGCTGAAAGGTAAAAGATGATGGAGACTGGAAATGTAACGACGCCCTTCGGGCGGCGGGGTATGACGCTTGCGCTGGTGCGTCGGCAGGTCGCCACAAGCGACATTAAGCCGGGCAAACGTGCGGATAAATGGAAAATATTCAGGGATGCTTCAGCCGCAATGGACTTGCTTGGGATACAATCCAACAGTCTTGCGGTTCTCGATGCCTTATTGAGCTTTTATCCGGAGAATGAGCTGCGGCAGGATGCACAGCTTGTTGTTTTTCCCTCAAATGCTCAACTTGCTCTTCGGGCGCACGGTTTGGCCGGGGCGACTTTACGCCGGCATATTGCCGTGCTTGTCGATGCAGGCCTGATCGTTCGTAAAGATAGCGCCAATGGAAAACGCTACGCGCGTAAGGATAATGCCGGTCAAATCGAGGAGGCATTTGGCTTCGATTTATCACCCCTTCTCGCGCGCTCAGAGGAGCTTGCGATTATGGCGCAACAGGTGATGGCTGATCGCGCCACCTTTAGAAAAGCCAAGGAAAGCCTTACCATTTGCCGCCGAGATGTCCGCAAGCTGATCACGGCTGCGATCGAGGAGGGCGCGCAAGGTGACTGGCACGAGATCGAATGCGCTTATATCTCTCTCGTCGGCAAAATATCCAGAACCCCAGCTCTTTCTGAGGTCGCATTGGTTTTAGATGAGATGAATAGTCTTAAGAGAGACATCATTAAGCGACTGGAAAATCAGGTTAATTCAGAAAAAAATAGCGCCAATGCCGCTCAAATTGAGCGGCACATACAGAATTCAAAAACCAACTACATAACTGAATTTGAACCTCGCTCTCGAAAAGAGCAAGAAGCGACTGAGGAGCAAAACAATCCGCCTAAAAGACTGCCGATAAAGTCATTTCCGCTTGGAATGGTTTTGAAGGCTTGCCCCTCGGTTTGCGATTACGGACCAGATGGAAAGATCGCAAATTGGCGTGACTTAATGACAGCTGCGGTGGTGGTTCGATCTATGTTGGGAGTAAGTCCGTCCGCCTATCAGGAAGCCTGCGAAATCATGGGGCAAGAGAATGCGGCAACCGCCATTGCATGTATTTTAGAGCGTGCAAATTTTATCAATTCGGCAGGAGGTTATCTGCGCGATCTAACCCGTCGGTCACAGCAGGGAGAATTTTCTCTAGGGCCTATGATGATGGCTTTGTTAAGGACCAACGGAGAAGCGGGTATGAAGACCGGGTAAAAGATTGAATGAATCCTCCAAAAGGAGGCGGATTGGAGTCAAAATGCGTGCAATTGAGCGGGTGATTTGGTGGTCAGCTGACCACAAACATAAGTAATTGAAAGTGAAAGGTTTTTTCAATGCCGTTTGGAAACCCAGATTGTGAGTGATTATTTACACGGAAATGCGGATTGCGGCGAAATTGGTCGGTATAAGCGGGATATTGGGCTTCTGCCTTGATCATCATAATAGAAAAAGAGTGCAGATTGTTTGCGGTATCTCTAATCCGGATACATCCACACCACTATTCTGGCGGCCGGGTAAGACGTCAAAATAAGATCAGGCCTGCGGCATACACCCCAGGTAGTTATCCTGAATGGTGATGTGATCGGCCAAGTGCTTGGCATCATGCCAGACGCCCCAGATGAAACTCGAGGCGCGCCCGGAAAGTCCGGGAAGACCGAGGAAGTAGAGGCCTCTCTCAGAAGAGACGCCTCGATGATGTCTAGGGCGCCCCGCTTCGTCGAAGGCCTTCACTTTCAACCAGCTATAGTCGGACCTGAAACCGGTGGCCCAGATGATGGTGGTGATGCCTGCCGCGGTAAGATCCAGTTCGAGAATCGGATTAGTAATACAATCGGCCGTTGGACCAAGAATGCGGGCTTCCGGCTCTTGCGGAAGGTTGAGACCGTTCAATGCAACGAAAGCATCCGCCTCGTCGAGCAGTGATAGATAGGTCTGGTCACCACGATCGAGATTGTTGGCAAGGTCTTCAGCGAAGGATAATTTGCCGTTCTTAAAATTTTCGGTCATGCCAACCAGAACCATTCCTTGTGCTGCAAGCCGACGGAAGTCGATAGTTTCTCCGCCTCGCGCACCACTGACAGCGACCGTAACATGGTTGCTTGTCTGCAATTCCTGCACCTGGGCATCCCATTTGCCGAGAACACCAAGCCACCAGGCGCAGTCATACCCGCGATAGGTGCGTGGAGGACGATCATGCGGACCAACCGAAAGATAAGTTTTGCGGCCCACTCGCATGAGTTCCTCCGCAATCTGCACTCCCGACGAGCCAGCGCCAATCACGAGAACGGCCCCCTCCCCGAGCTGGTGAGGATTGCGGTATTCGCTGGAATGTATCTGGTTGATATTGGCGGTCGGCGGAACGATTGGCGGGATATTCGGCAACTGGAACGGACCGGTCGCCACAACGACGTAGCGTGCTTCGATCACTCCGTTAGCTGTCTCCACACGGAAACCCGGGCGACCGCCTAGACGCTCGACGTGAGTTACCTCGGTTCCACTGCGTATTGGTGCGTTGTACTTTTTTGCATAGGTCTCAAAATAGTCAGCAACGCCTTCTTTGGGAACAAACGCATCGGCATTGCCGGGAAAGGTCAGGTTTGGAAAACGATCGTGCCAAGCCGGACCATTGGCGACCAGAGAATCCCAACGCATGGAACGCCAGCGCTCTGCTATCCTTCCTTTTTCAAGGACAAGGTGTGCCACATTGTTCCTGGTCAGATGCTCACTCATCGCGATGCCCGCCTGGCCACCGCCGACGACGAGTGCATGTATTTTTTCGACAGGCATTGTTTCGTCCTTTCTATAAATTGAAGTGTGTGCTGGCCCCTGGGGTGTTGCCGAAAGCCGAAGAATAGGGGCAGGGCCAACGAGAATTTTTATTGCTGTGGCTGTAGGAGTAAATTTGGCTGCATTATTCGTTTTTCTCGGTCGTCGGGCACCTCATTAAGTCGGCATCCCTCGCCTCTACGGATGCTCGCCAAGACAGTCTCCATCTCTTCTTTGGACGTTAACTGTTTAAGAATAGTCGGTCGATGCGGGCTGTCTACAACTCTATGATGATAGTGGACCGAAATCTCAATCTGGTAGAAGCTCTTAGGTTGGTATGAGCGATATACAAAGAGAGGAAATTTTTGGCGAGATTAACAACGCAGTAAAAGACGAGGGGAGGAAAAGTCTGCGCGCCGGTGAGCAGCCGATGCTTACGTAAGTTCGCAATGGCCAATTGCAAGGAACTTGAGAAGGGGCCTTGGGAAAAACAGTGGCTTTAGGATTCCCTTAAATCGATCTCTGCTAAATTTGCTGGATATTCTGTCTGATCGTTGCGCAAGATGAGCTGATGATATTGAACCACCAGTTTGGCAATCGTAAAAATAGTTTTGATTTGGACGCTGCAGCCGCGCTGGATGAAGCTTGGGACCTCGCTTGCAAGGGGCGTTCCGTTCGCGCATTTTCTTTAGCAAATTCAGTTTTGGCTTCGGCAGAACAGCGCGGTGATCAAGGTCTTATAGCGGGGAGTTCTCAGCAATGTGCCTGGTATTGCTTTCAACTTGGTGAGACAGAGACGGGGCTAGTATACGTGGAGAAAGCAATTTCTCTGTGGAAGTCCCTTGAAGAGCCAATGCTTGAGGCACAAGCTCTTAGTATCGGTGCTTGGCTGCATCTGGAACTCGGTAATCTAGAGCAGGCTGTCGAGTTTGCCGCAGAAGCACTCAACATTGCCGACCAAAGCCGTAATCTCCGATCTCGGTCTTTGGCTATAAATGTGATTGGCGTGATATTCTGGATGACGCGTCAACCATCTCTTGCTGTTGACTATTGCAGTCGTGCCGTGGAGCTAGCCCGAGAGGCATACGATATTACATTCGAATGTTGGTGGTTGATTAATCTCGGTGGAGCGCATGCAGAGGATGCTTATCTCGCTCAGGAAGCCGATAATCAAAAATTCGAAACGTCGATAAGCAGCGCAATAGATATTACGAAACAAGCGCTCAGCCTCGCTCAATCACTTAAAGACGCCTGGGCCGAGAGGTTGTGTATCGCAAATTTAGCAGAGTATTTTAATGCGGTTGAGGCTTTTTCCGCCGCCGAAATGTTATTGGAGCGGTACCGTGACATTCCGGGAGACGATTATGTCCGCGGTGAGGGGCATTATCTGGTTACACTGGGAAGCACGCTCGTTTCGTTAAAGCGCTACGAAGAGGCATTGGTACCACTTGAGCAGGCCCACTTGCTTGCCGGGGAAAATTTCAATCTTGAGACCTTAATGCATGCCTGTCTGTCTCTTTCAAAGGCTCATGAATATCTTGGAGCATTCGAGTCTGCGCTGGATTTTCATAAAAAGTATCACAAGCTCCATCAGCAGTTCACTGCGGAGCGGATCCAGCGAAATGCCCGTATGGCGGAGATCCGTTATGAAACGAAAAAGCTCAAAGCAATGCTTGATACAGAGGCAGAGCGCTCTGCAGAAATTGCCCGGTCATTAGAGGCCCTGCAACAGCAAACCAGTGTCCTGACCGAAGCGGCGAATACGGACCCGTTGACAGGACTTTCCAATCGGCGGCATTTGGAGACGATAATATCTGACATTAATACTCAAAGCGCGAGTTATGCGCTGGCGATCCTTGATGTCGATCACTTCAAGAAAATCAATGATACGTTTTCCCATATTATTGGTGATCGTGTGCTTGTGCAAATCGGGACGCTGGTCAAAGTTGTTGTTCGTGAAACAGATATCGCAGTTCGCTTCGGTGGCGAAGAGTTCGTCATACTTATGACGGACCTAACACTCGCCCACGCGGAAAGGGTTTCCGAAAGACTGCGAATGACAATTACCAACTTTGACTGGTCCGAAATTGCCGATGGGCTGAATGTGTCCGTCAGTATCGGAGTGGCAATGTCAGACGATGCAGTCGACGCCGAAGCGGTTTTGCAACTGGCGGATCGGCGCCTTTATTGGGCAAAGCAGACCGGTAGAAATAGAGTTGTTTGTTTTCTGCCGTCTGGAAATCGGTTTGAACAAACGACCAGCGCGATTACGGATTGAGGAAGCGATCCGATTCTGCGGACTGCCTCTTAGCCTTCGCGACGTTGCTTTTCTCTTGCCATGAATCTCCGCTTCCGCCGGAGTGAAAATGCGTACGGAATCCCGTACAAAACCCGCCATGGCGCACTCGATTTTATGTCATCAATAACCGAAACCGCTAATCCGCTATCATGCAAGGCTAAAAGCTCGGGGTGTGGCGTGGAAAGGGATTTCGACGCGATGAGCGGGATAAACCATTATGATCTTCGGTCGTGAGGGGACTATGCCGAGGCGCATTTTGACAGGTGGCAGAATTGGACCAGCAGTCGCAATTGCAATGCAAAATCCTGGTGAAACAACCGGTCTGAATCGGGTTCGTGGCCGAAAAATCCTATTTTCACGGGCTAAATATTGTGATCAGCAATTCACGGGATGCGAATTTTCTGGTTCAAACGAACAAAATTAAAGTCCCGCGGCTTTGGTCAAATTGACCCTGAAACGATCCCTTCTCCGCTGGTACCTACGGGTCATCTCGGCTGAGGCATGACCGAGTTGCTTCTGGATATAGCGTTCGTCGACTTCGGCGGAGGAGGCGAGACCGGCGCGCAGGGAATGGCCGGAGAATTTGAAGGCGCGTTCAATCTCGCTGAGATCGCCACGAACCCCGGCAGCCATGGCAGCCCGCTTGACCAGCCTTGCCACTTCCTTATCGTTCAAACGGTTTGGCCCAATGGACTTGCCTTGTCCTGTGACGCGGCGGAAGAGGGGGCCATGGGCAAGTCTGGCAAAGGTGATCCAGCTTTCGACAGCGACCACCGGGCAGGTGGTATCGGAGGATCCGCGGCCGATTTCGACCTCGCGCCAGCCCGTCTTGCCGCGCAGGGTGACGAGCATGCCTTTGTCGAATATTTCGATCCAGCCGCGCCCGTCTTCGGTTTGGTCAGGTTTGATGTCGAGACCGACAATCTCGGACCGCCGCAGACCACCGGCATAACCGATCAGCAGCATGGCCCGATCGCGCAAACCTCTCAGCGTTCCCCGATCGAGTGTCTCGATCATCGCGATGATATCCTCGGCCAACACCGCTTCCTTCTGCACGGGCGGGCGGGCGTGGCTGTTTCGAATACCGGCCATGACGGTGGCGATATGCCGATCCTTGCGATCGAGCGTGAGTCCGCGCTGCGCGTAGTTCCAAGACAATGAGGAGAGGCGACGTTCGATGGTCGAAACCGCGTTTGTCTTGGCGCCACGCGTCGGTGTTCCAACGGCATTGCCTGAGGCGCAGGCGGTGATATAGAGGCCAACGGTCTGCGGGTCCGGGGGGAGGGGCCGCAAATTCAACCGTCGGCACCAGGCGCTAAAATGCTTCCAATCGCAGGCATAGGCTTTACGCGTGTTGGCAGAACGTGCCGCCTCCACATAATCGCGGGCGCGGCTCGCCAGGCTGGTGAGATGCGTCGGCGTTTGGTCCTCGTTGACTGGAGAGAGCAGGGGAGGGGCCTGCAGCGAGAGGCCGGCGGCCGACAGCGGCGGCGCGCAAACATTACCCTCAACCGCCGTGCTGAGCGGCGGCGCTGAGGTCTGCTCGACGTGAATTTCGGTGTCTTTCTCGACGATCTGGGCCATTTCTCTATAATGACAATAACGGCCGATAATGCAAGATTATTGGACGTATTTATGTGGTGACGATATGCGCGGTTTGTTGCGATATTTCTGATATATACTGCGCACCAGATTTGGAAACATGCGTATGGGTTTGGTGCTGGCTGTTGATTTCTGCGCCAAATTTATCACGTTTGTCGTTACGTAATGAGCCGAGACTTGCGTTGAATTGATCAATCGTTTCAGATCAATAATGATGGCAGGCCGGATCAGGCCGAAGCGGAAATACGGCTCATTTCAAAGCGAAATTCAACAGACGCCCACAGACCGTCTGCTGGAGGCGCTGTTCGATATCGGCCTTGATCTACCGCTCGACGTGTCGGAACAGCGCGGGTCCTTCTATAATGCGATGCTGGAATTCTTCCTGCGGCTGCGGCGCTATGAAGAAGCCGATGGCATGGCTGACAAGGCGATGGCAGCCTATCTTGAGGCCGAGTGCCCGATCCTCTGTTTCTATATCGCGCTGCATCAGTCGGTACTCAGCCTTCTGACATCTGATTTGGATCGGATGGGGCGATCTTTGCTGCAGGCTGGGGCGATGCTAGCCAAGGCCGGCTTCGATAGCCCCTGCGATCAGCGGCTGGATCGTCTTCTTGAAGCCTGTCATGCCTATGAACAGGGTGAACCGGAAGCGCTACTTGCTTTTCTGGACACTGAAATGGCTGTGTTGATGGAGGGCGAGTTGTGGCCAAGCATTGCCGATATCGTCATCTATTACGGGAGCTATGCGCTCAGCGTTCATATGTCGACCCGCGCGGCTCTCCGGTTTCTCGACCGCTGGAAGGTCTACCAGCCGCTTAATCGGCAGTTTCGCCTGGCGCTCGAAGTGCCCAAGGCGCAGGTATGGCAAAACGGCAATGGCTGGGGCGATGCCGCTCGTCTGTTGATGCCGCTCAGGGCCGGCTTCGATCTGGTATGGGTCGAAAGGGGCGTGTCGCAAAGCTGGTGGTGGGTCGCGTTGAGGCGAAATAGGCCCTTGCGTTTACGCTCTGTTAACCTTTTGCAGTCCGAAGAGGCGCGCGAGCAGATCGTTCTGATCGTTGATGGTCCAATCACTGGTGAAACCGAGCCCTTCTTCAGCCAGAGCATAGCCTCAAAACCCGCAATCGTTCGTCGCGCCGTTTTGAACGATTGAAAGCCCCCGATCTTCGGCATGTTCTTCTTCACTCTGAAATGGTCGCTCTCGATCCTTTGCTGTAGATGCTTGGTGACATAATGGACCGGGTCTGGACGCAGGAGCCCATCATCGACGGCCGTTTTGATCGTTGAGGGGAAGGTATTGGCGCCATCGGTGCCGATCTTTTCCGGCGACAGCAGGGGCTCGTCCTTCAGGATCTTGCGTAAGAACCGTTTAGCGGCATCGAGGTCGCGCTTTGTGGTTAGCAGGAAGTCGACCGGATTGCCGTGCTTATCAATGGCGCGGTACAGGTAGCGCCACTTGCCGCGGATCTTGACGTAGGTTTCGTCAATGCGGACCGAACCGCAATGGGGTCTGCGAAACTGGCGCAGCCGCTTCTCGATCATTGGCGCGTAGGCAAGGACCCATCGGTTGATCGTGCTGTGATCCACTGCGAAGCCGCGCTCGTGAAACATCTCCTCCAAATCGCGATAGCTCAGAGGATAGCACACGTACCAGGCAACGGCCTGAAAAATGAGCATGCCTCGAAATGGCGCCCTTTGAAATCGTTCTTTGATTGGCGCTTCAGCTTTTCGGCAATGGCATTCAGAATCATGGCTACTCTCCACAAGATTGGGAGCGGCAATTTCTCCGCTGATGTTCAACAGGCCGTTAACCAAGAAAATTTGCGACATACCCCCAAAAAAATCTCAAATCATTCGACGACGTACAGATGCGCTTGCCGGAGAGTTGGCAGATGATGGGGGTAAGCATCCTATCTTAGGCGCAGCTTGCAAAGTCATCGCGAGTCGGGCTGGTTCGCTGCAGAGAGTCATGCAGCAGGCTCTTTAACTCGTTGATTGATAAACATTTATCACTCGATCTTTCGGCCAGCGTGAGCTGCGGTTCCGATCCTTCAAGTCAGCCGATCAATGGACTTATGACATTTGAACAAACCCAAAGGATGGTGGCAGGATCGCTGGAGGTGCTGACCAGCGCATGCCCCATCATACTGTCGAAATAGCAGCTGTCGCCGGCATTGAGGACGGTGGGGGCGTAGAGATCGGTATGCAGAGTGACGCTGCCCTCGAGAACGTAGACGAATTCCTCTCCAGGATGGACGACCAATGTCTCGAATTCCTGTACCGAATGCGCGTTGATCCGCGTCAGTAGCGGAATGATCTTTTTGTTGGCAATGTCTGCACAGAGGAGCTCATATTCGTAATGACTGGTTTTCAGCTTTGAGCCTTCGCCGACACGGGTGACGGCACGGCGTCCGCTGACTGGTGAGCTAGGCTTGTGGGCGAACAGTTCAGATACATCGACACCCAGGCCGCTTGCCAGACTGAGGATCGTCTCATAGGTCGGCGACATCTGGGCGTTCTCGATTTTCGAGAGCGTCGAGGGTGCGAGAGTACTCCTTTCGGCGAGTTCGCCGATGCTGAGGCCCGCGTTCTTTCGCAGTTTGCGCAAAATTACCGAAAGAGATTTCGTACCCGCTCGCGGCGAGCTGCGCTGAGAGGTCTCCGTCTCCATATGCGATCTTCCCATTGTCACGTCTCAGGTGCATCACTTGTAGACATTGTTTCTTATGTAACTTCCGATGGCCCATGCCACAGAGCCGCAACTTCTGCAAGGATCAACCTGATCCCCGCTCCGCGACATCAGGTTGATGCCCATCTTTGCTGCGCTAGAAGTTCCATTCTCTCCAGATCGCTCTTTTGTAGGCACACGCCCTCCCGCATCGAACGCTCGCGTGTGACCAGCCGGCGATCGCCTGGCAGGCGAGAGACCTTTGCCAGTCGGAGCCGTTCGACCAGATGCCGGACGCGGCGGCTGAATTGCGCATTGCGGCCAACATCCGGATCGATCAGAATAACGAGCTGGCCCGTATGCGGCGTCTGTGCCCCGGGATAGTCGGACCAGTCCACTTCGTAGGAAAACTTGCCTCCGGTCAAAGCGGCGCTCATCACTTCCACCAGCATCGAAATGGCCGAGCCCTTATAGCCGCCGAATGTCAGCAGTGCGCCGCCATCCAGCACCGCATGCGGATCGACGGTTGGCTTTCCGCTCCGGTCGATGCCTAGCCCAGGCGGCAGGCTGAAGCCTTCGCGCGCGGCAATCTGCACATCGCCATTGGCGATGGCGCTCGTGGCCATATCGACGACCATGGGGACCATGCCGTCACAGGGCGCGGCAAAGGCAACCGGATTGGTGCCGAAAACCGGCACCTTGGCATCGAAAGGCGCGGTACAGGCAAAGCTGTTGACCATCGCGATGGCCAGTAGCCGCTCTTCGGCGAAGGGCACGACATCCGGCCAGAGCGCGCTGAAATGATGGGAATTGCGGATCGAAAGCAGCGCGATGCCTTCCTGCCTTGCGCGCTCCTTCAAAGACTGTGCCGCAAAATCGAGCGCGACCTGCGTAAATCCGTTACGGGCATCAACCCGCAGGAAGCCCGAGCCACCGGTCTCCAGAACCGGCACGGCGGCAGGATCGACCCAACCGCTGCGGATGGAACTTACATAGCCGGGCATTCTGAAAATGCCATGTGAAAGCGCGCCATCGCGTTCGCATCCAGCACAATTGGCGCTGAGGATGTTCGCCACGTGCTCGCTGGCTCCAGCCGCCAGGAAAATGCGCTTGAGGAGGTTCTGAAGGGCTTCGAACGGCAGGCGGCAGGTTCCCGCTGCGAAATTCGTTTTCAATGTCATAGGGCAACTTCGCAAATGTTTCTTATAGGAAAGATAGGCGCGAAATGATGTAATCACAAGCGGATTATTCCTTGACCGCCTATGAGTAAAGTTTGTTCGATTTATCAGCACCTAAAATGTTTTTCTTAGAATGTTATTTTTTATCAGTAGTATAGCGCTTTGATCGAATGCGAAAATCATGATTTTAAGAAATTTTTATTGACAATATGCTCTCTTAAAATACGATAGGAAATTAATTTCTGATCAGAAAAACATAAGGCCTTCCTAAAAGGGTGACATAAAAAAGGGAACTGAGTAATGGGCATGATGAGCAGAATGTCATCGCGATTGTTGGGAATGACGGCTGCCGCCGCACTTTTGGGCGCTGGTATGGCTTTTGGCGCCTCGGGCGATCTCGTCGTTAATGCGCCGACCGCACCATCCACCCTTGATCCAGCCTGGGCCTGTGGTGTTCCGGATATCGGGTTTCTGCAGAATTTCTATGTGCGGCTGGTCGATTTCGGCATCAAAAAGAATGCTGCGGGCAGCGAGGAAGTAGATTACGGCGCGGTTCGGCCCTATCTGGCAAAATCTTGGACGATCAGCGATGATGGAAAGACCTATACGTTCAAGCTCAACGACAATTACAAGTTCACCTCCGGAAAGCCAGTCGACGCGGCTGCTGTCAAATATTCCTTCGAGCGCGGCCTCAAGATGGGCGGCTGTGGCCAGTATTTCCTGACCGATGGGTTCCTCAGCCCGAGCATTATCGAATCGATCGAAGCGCCTGACGCGACCACTGTCGTCATCAAATTGATCCAGTCCAATGCCAATTCCCTCGCCGACTGGGCGACGGGAGCGGCTTCGATCGTCGATCCGACGGTCGTTGAAGCCAATGGTGGCGTCGTTGCTGGCAAGCCGAACGAATACATGTCGTCGCATGTTGCTGGCTCCGGGCCATATGTGCTGGATTCCTATTCGCCTAACCAGTCGGCCCATGCCACGGCCAATCCTAATTTCGGCGGCGAGCCGCCGCTGGCGAAGTCGATCCAGATGAACTGGATTTCCTCCGCTCCGACCTTGCTGCTACAAGCCCGAAGCGGGCAAGCGGATGTCACCTATGGTCTCTCCAAGCAGGCGGTATCGACGCTTAAGTCTTCGCCGGATGTCAAGGTTGAGGCCTTTTCCAATCCCTTCGTCCAGCAGATGATGTTGCCAAACACAAAGGCGCCCTGGGACAACCCGAAGGTGCGCGAGGCCGTCGCCCATGCCGTCCCTTACGAGGATATCGTGAAGAAGGTCGCGTTCGGATACGGAACGTTCTATTTCGGCCCGGTGCCACCAAGCATGGCCGGCTTCAATGCCGAACTGAGCAAACCAATCCAGTTTGATCTTGCCAAGGCAAAGACATTGCTGGCGGAGAGCGGTGTGAAACTGCCGGTCGACGTCGAAGTCCTCGTTCAGGAAGGCGACACTACGCAACAGCAGATTGCCACCGTCTTGCAAAGCACCTGGTCGAAGCTTGGCATCAACCTGAAGATCCGCATTGCGCCAGGTGCCGAATATCAGGACCTGACGCAGGGCCATAAGGTGCAGTCGCTGATGCGGCTCGATGGTCCTGGAGTCTTCGAGGCCGGTTACTACTTCGGCTACGACGTCATGTGCAAGACGCCCTATAACCTGACAGAATCCTGCAATCCGAAAATCGACGAGTTGGTCGTCAAATTGCGGGCGACGTTGGACAAGGTCGAGCATCAGAAGATCCTTGACGAGATCACCACGCTGTGGCGAGCAGACTATCCGAAGCTCCTCTTCTTCGAAGACCAGCCGGTCATTGTCTTGAGCAACAACGTCAAGTCGTTCCGTTTCGCGCCGCTCACAGACTTCCGCTTCATGGGTAAGTAAATCGCCTCTAAGGCAGTTGTTGAACGCCGATATTTCCCTCTCGGCGAGCGACAGAAACAACGTCGTGTCGGGCGCACAGAGACGAAGCCTTCTGCGGCACATCAGGAGAAAATACGCATGGCTACCCGAATTGGTGTCGATATCGGCGGCACCTTCACAGACCTTGTTTACTTCGATGAAGAAAATGGCAGAACGGTTGAAGGAAAAGTTCCCACCGTTCCATCAGCGCCGGAGGAAGGTGTTGCACATGCGATCCGTGCTCATGTGCCCCAGGACATTATCGACAGCGCTGCGTATTTCCTGCATGGAACAACAGTGGGCCTCAATGCTCTGCTTGAGCGCCGTGGCGCCAAAGTCGGCCTGATCACGACACAGGGCTTCCGCGACGTCCTTGAAATCCGGCGCGGCGACCGCGCGGAAATGTACAATCTGTTCTGGAAGCAAACGGTGCCGCTCGTTCCGCGCCGCCTTCGTCTGGAGGTCGATGGACGCATTCGGGGCGATGGCGCGGTTCTATCCCCGGTGACGCGAGAAAGTGTTCTGGCGGCCTATGAACTGCTGGCGGCAGAAAAGGTCGACAGTATTGCCGTTTGCCTGATCAGCGCCTTTGCCAATCCGCAGCACGAGCTCGAGATCGAAGCCATTCTTCGTGATGCGGGGTATGAAGGCGGCATTTCGCTCTCCCACAAGATCTCCGGAGAATACCGGGAATATGAGCGCACGTCGACAACGGTCATCGACGCGTTCGTTCGCGGTCGCATGTCGAATTATCTCAGGCGGCTGGAAAACACGCTGCGCAATCTCGGCTTTAAGGGGCAGTGCCTGATTACGCGTTCCGGCAGTGGCTCCATGACATTTTCCGAGGCGGAAGACCGACCGTTCGAAACGATTATGTCCGGGCCTGTCGGCGGCGCTCAGGGGGCAGGTGAGCTTGCCAAGATGCTTGGGCGGAAGGCCATGATCACCGCCGATGTCGGCGGAACGAGTTTCGACACGGCCGTCATCATCAATGGCGAACCCCAGGTTCTGTTTGAGGGCATGATCGACAATATGCCGGTGCAGACCCCATGGGTCGACGTGCGCTCGATCGGTTCGGGCGGCGGGTCGCTTGCCTATGTTGATGTGGGCAACCTCATGCGTGTAGGGCCACAAAGCGCCGGCGCCGTTCCGGGGCCTGCCTGCTACGGCAAAGGCGGCACCCAGCCCGCGCTCACTGACGCTGCGGCCTACCTTGGCATGCTCGGTCCGGGTAATCTCGCCTCCGGCATCCATCTCGATATCGGCAAGGCGGAGGCTGCACTTGCCCCTGTCGCATCGGCAATCGGACAAGATATCGAAATGACGGCGGCGGGCGTTCTGCGCATTGCCAGCTCGGCCATGGCCAATGCCATGCGGGAGATTTCTCTGGACCAGGGTTTCGACCCTCGCGAGATGACGTTGCTACCCTTTGGTGGTGCGGGACCGCTGATGGCGACCCTGCTTGCTGACGAGTTGAAGATGAACGAGATCGTCGTGCCACCACTCGCTGGCAATTTCTCTGCCTGGGGACTTCTCGGGGCGGACATGGTGCAGTCGGCAGCACGTACCCGCATCCTGGATCTGACGGATGACAGCCTGAAGATCGCCAATGAGGTGCTGGAAGGGCTGTTTGTCGCGATCCGGTCGCGAAGCGAGCGTTCGTTCGCCGAAGCGGTCAATGCCGTTCGTCTCGACCTGCGCTACAAGGGGCAGGAGCACCGGCTGTCTATCGTTGCCGATAACGAGAATGGCAGGATCTCTGAGGGCGCGGAGTCCATCAAGACGAAGTTCCGCGCCGAATACAGCAGGACATTCGGCAGCACGATGAACGACGAAATCGAGGTGGTTTCCATTCGTGCCACGGTGCGCGTGCCCTTGCCGCGGCGGGAAATCCGCTTCACGCACGAGCCGGAAGCCGTTGCAGAGTTCCAGATGCTTGAGGCTTTTTCGTTCGAGAAAGGAAAGCGCATGTCCTTTGCGATCGTACAGCGCCAGGCGATCGTCGGTAAGCTCTCAGGCCCCGCCATCATCACCGAAGGAACCTGTACGACCTATCTGGACGCCGATTGGACGGCGCGGATCGGGACTGTCGGCGAAATCATTCTGGAACGGAAGAATTAATCATGAAGCGGAAAGATCCAGTCCTTCACTTGGCAGGGGTTCCCAGCAAGGGGCTTGCCGTCAACTCCGATCCAATCACGACGGAAGTCGTGCGGCATGCGCTCAATTCGGCCGCCAACCAGATGAAGCGGGCGCTGATCCGTACGGCTTTCTCGCCGATCATTTACGAGGTGCTGGACTTTGCTGTCGCCATCTATGATCGCGAGCTGCGCATGCTCTCTCAAGCGCCAAGCCTTCCCATCTTCATGGGAACGCTGAACTTTGCCGTGCGCGAGGCTGTCAAGAATATCGGCGGCGAAGACAAGATCTTCGATGGCGACATCCTGATGTACAATTGGCCTTATGGCACTGGTTCGCATCCCCAGGACATGGTCATCATCATGCCGGTCTTCTATCGGCAGGACCTGATTGGGTACACGGCGATCAAGGGCCACTGGCTCGATATCGCCGCCAAGGATCCCTATTGCACCGACACCACGGATGTCTTCCAGGAAGGCACGATCTTCCCGGGCGTGAAGATCTACAAAAAGGGCGAGCTTAATGACGACATCTATCGCATGATCCTCGGCAACAGCCGCGTTCCCAAGGCCGTATCGGGTGACCTCGATGCCCAGGTTACCGGATGCCGCGTCGGAGCCAAGAGCTTCCTCGAAGTAGTGGAGCGTTTCGGCCTCGACACGTATCGCAATGCTGTCGAGCATATGTTCGACCATGGAGAGGCCATCATTCGCAGCTTCTTCGAGAAGATTCCCGATGGCCGCTATGTGGGCAATGGGGAAATGGACGACAACGGCGTCACCAAGAACCGAATTCCCTTTGAAATCACTGTCGACGTGAAGGGCTCGGACGTCACCATCGACTTTTCCGAAACCCCTGATGCGCAGGGCGGTCCCGTCAACAGCCCCCTGCCATCGACGATCTCCGCGAGCCGTGTTGCGATTACCATGCTTGCCGGCTATGGCGAAGCGCCCCATGAAGGCCACTTCCGGCCTATCAAGGTCATCACCCGCCCCGGCAGTATGTTCGATCCCGAACCGCCGTCTCCCTGCTTTCTCTATGGCTGGTCGGCTTTGCAGGCAATCGAAGTCATCTACAACGCTATCTCCAAGGCGCTGCCTTCATCTGTTCCGGCCTGCTCTGGCGGGTGTATTTGCTCGGTCGTCTGGTGGGGAACCCGCGAGGAAACCGGCGAGGCCTGGGCGGATGGTGCCCCGCATCCGACCGGGCAGGGTGCCTGGGATGGCGGCGATGGCGGCACCATGCTGCATATCTCGGAATCGGCCACGCGCTTCACCCCGGTCGAAGTATGGGAGGCCCGCAATCCTTTCCTCGTCGAGCGCCTTGCTCTGGCGCAGGATTCCGTCGGTCCCGGCAAATATCGTGGCGGACCAGGCATCGATCTCTTCTTTGAGATGACGGAAGACACATTCATCACAACGGTGTTCGAACGCTCGAAGAGCCAGCCCTGGGGACTTGAGGGCGGCCTTGGTGGCCGTGCGAACAATGCAATGGTGGTCATGCCGGACGGCACAGAACATATCGTTCCGAAAACCACGCATTTTCTCGTCCCTAAGGGCGGCTTGCTCAAGCTGCAAACCGGCGGCGGCGGCGGATATGGCGAGCCCGCTGAGCGACCTCTGGAGAAGATCCAGGCCGATCTCGATGACGGTTATATCTCTGAGGCCTTTGCGCGACAGCATTATCCGCACGCATTCTGAATCTCATGAGCCGGAAGGGATACGATTTCTCCCGGTTCTTTTCGCAAAGGAATATTATGCGGTCCTTCTTCGGTCAAATATTCAGGGACAGTGAAATGGCAGCGGGAACGATCATTCTGGTCGTCCTATTCGCCATCGCGGTTTTCGGGCCGATGGTCTGGCATTTCGATCCGCTCGAAGTGGACATTTTGACCGCCCTTTCACCGCCGGACTGGTCGCATCCAATGGGAACGGATGATGTCGGTCGCGATGTGCTGGCCCGCTTCATGAGCGGCGCACGGGTTTCATTGGCCGTGTCGTGCGCGGTAACAGTTCTCGCCACGCTGCTTGGCGGGGGGCTTGGCCTGGTGGCCGGTTTTTCAGGCGGCTGGTTTGACCTTGCCGTTTCGCGGATCATGGATGCAATCTTATCCTTTCCGCCGTTGATCCTGGCCATGGCAGTCGCGATCGGGCTCGGTCCCGGTGTTATTTCAGCCGTGTTCGGCATCGTTCTGGCGGCGATCCCCTGGTTTTATCGCCTGCTTCGCAGCGAGGTGCTGCGCATTCGCAATCTCTCCTATATCGATGCGGCGCGCGCCCTCGGCGTATCCCGGCTCAGCATCCTGCGTCGTCACGTCCTGCCTCAGGCGGTTTCGACGGTTTTGATCCAGGCGTCGTCGGTCTTCAGCTTCGCGATCTTGACGCTGGCAGCGCTCGGCTTTGTCGGCCTCGGCATCCAGCCGCCGCTGCCCGAATGGGGAACGATGATCACGGAAGGCCTCGCCTATGCGCTGACAGGGCAATGGTGGCTCGGCCTTTTCCCCGGCCTTGGCATCTTCCTTCTGGCTGCATCCGCGAACCTGATCGCCGACCGCCTCCGCGAATATTACGATCCAAAATCCGCGAAGGGAGGGCATTAAACATGCTTCGCTTCATCGTGGAACGGGTCTTTTCGGCGCTGTTGACGCTTTTGGGCGCCTCCCTTATTGCCTTCATCGTGCTGCGCGCCGTGCCGACAAACCCCGCACGTCTCATTGCTGGCCCCTTCGCGACAGACGAGGTCATCGGGCAGGTGGAGGCAGCGCTTGGCCTCAATAAGCCGCTTTACATACAATATGCTGATTATATTGTCGGATTTGTCAGAGGCGACTGGGGGTTCTCCTATAGCGCCGGCCAGCCGGTGCTTCAGCAGATCGGGCAACGCCTGCCAGCTAGCGCGGAACTCGCGCTTTACGCCTTTCTCTTTGCCTTCATTGGCGCGATATTCCTGACGGTGTTTTCCGTCTTTGCGCGTTCGCGCTGGCTCGATCGGTTGCTGCGTGGCTCTGCTTTCGTTTTTGTTGGCGTTCCCCCTTTCTGGATCGCGCTGCTTTTCCTGATCGTCTTTTCGGAGAATCTCGGCTGGTTCCCAGGTCCTGTTGGGCGTGGCGATGCGCCTCCGGTGGTCGTGACAGGGCTCTATAGTATAGACTTCCTGCTCGGCGGCGACGTGTCCGGGTTCTTCGGCGCGCTTCACTATCTGGCGCTTCCGAGTGTGACGCTCGCGCTCGGATCGCTCGGTTATCTTATCCGGCTACTGCGCGCCAATCTGCTCGATACGGCAAACGAACCGTTTGTCACGGTGCTCCACGCCAAAGGCGTTCGGGGCCTTGTGATTGCATTTGGCCATGTGTTGCCGAATGCCTTCTTGCCAACGCTCACGGCTGGTGGGTTGATCCTTGCTCAGTTGCTGGGCGGGTCCGTGCTAGTCGAGCGCATCTATACCTGGCCCGGTGTCGGCGGGTTGGTGATTGATGGTATCCTCAGGCAGGATTATGCTGTGGTGCAGGCCTTCATCCTCTTAAGCGCGTTGATCTATATCGTCGTCAACTTCCTTATTGACATCCTTTACGGTGTTGTCGATCCAAGGGTGAGGCGCTCATGACCATGAACACTCAACCTTCCTCCACCGCCGCGCTTCTGACCGTCTCCGATCTGAACACGACCTTCGACACGGCGCGCGGCCTCGTCAACAGTGTGGATGGAGTATCGTTTTCCATTGCTCCGGGTAAGACGCTCGGTCTCGTGGGCGAATCCGGTTCGGGTAAATCAGTGACCAGCCTCTCGTTGATGCGCCTCATCGAACGCAGTAACGGCCGGATCGAAGGCGGCTCCATGCTGTTTAAAAGCCGAAACGGCGAGGTCGATCTTGTGGGGCTGCCGGAAAAGGAGATGCGGAGCATTCGCGGCAACGAAATCGCGATGGTATTCCAAGAGCCGATGACCAGTCTCGATCCTGTCTGGCGGGTCGGCAAGCAAATCGCCGAGGCCGTCCGGCTACACCAGGGGGCCAGCAAGGCCGAGGCACGCCACCGTGCCATCGAAATGCTGCGTCTGGTTGGCATTCCAGCCCCCGAGAAGCGTGTCGATGACTATCCCCACCAGATGTCGGGCGGAATGCGCCAGCGCGTGATGATCGCAATTGCGCTGTCCTGTCGCCCATCACTGCTGATTGCAGATGAGCCGACAACGGCGCTAGACGTGACGATCCAGGCGCAGATTATCGACCTTATCAAGCGCCTGCAGGTCGAGATCGGCATGTCTGTTCTTTTCATCACCCACAATATGGGCGTGATCGCGCAGGTCGCTGATCACGTGGCTGTCATGTATGCCGGGCAGATCGTGGAGCATGGCCCGGTGCGACGGATTTTTTCCAATCCCCGCCATCCCTACACGATCGGCCTGTTGAATTCGATCCCGCGCAAAGGGGCTGTGGGCAGCGACGGTCGCCTGCAAGCGATCGGAGGCATTCCCCCCAGTCCCTTCGACCTTCCGACGGGCTGTCGCTTCGCGCCTCGTTGCACATTCGCGACGGACGACTGTTCCCGCGCCAACCCACCGTTTGAAAGCGTGGAGGCTGATCACATCGTCCGCTGCTTGCACTGGAAGGAGGTCGCGCCATGAGTGACAAACCCGATCTTCTGGTTATTGAAAACCTCGTCAAGCGCTTTCCGGTGAAGCGCGATACGTTTTTCGGCCCCGCCCGCTATGTCCATGCTGTCGCGGATGTGAACTTTTCCGTGCGCAGAGGCGAGACGGTTGGCCTTGTCGGCGAATCTGGATCGGGAAAGACCACCATAGGCCGACTGGTCATGCGTCTGGATGAGCCAAGCAGTGGCAATATCGTCTTCGACACGCAGAATATTGGAAATCTTGTCGAGCGCGATACCCTGCCTTTTCGCAAGCGCATTCAGATGATTTTCCAGGACCCATTTTCGAGCCTCAACCCGCGGATGCGGGTGGGCGCGCAGATTGCGGAAGGGCTTGAAGTGCATGGCATTGGCAACAAGGCGGACCGCGTGCGCCGCGTGACGGAGATGCTGGATCTGGTCGGCCTGCCGGTGGATGCCGCAAGCCGTTACCCGCACGAGTTTTCCGGCGGCCAGCGTCAGCGCATCGTGATTGCCCGCGCGCTGATCGTTGAGCCCGAATTCGTTGTGGCCGATGAGCCTGTCTCAGCGCTTGATGTGTCCGTCCAGGCACAGGTTCTGAACCTCCTGCAGGATCTTAAAGAGAGGCTACATCTGACGATGCTGTTCATCTCGCACGATCTCGCTGTCGTGGAGCATTTATGCGACCGCGTCGTGGTGCTTTATCTTGGGCGGGTGATGGAGATTGCGCCTCGCGACGCGCTATATGAGCGCCCGCGCCATCCCTATACGGAGGCGCTTCTTTCGGCCTCGCCTGTTCCAGACCCTGACCACCAGCCGATCCGCGCCATGACAGAGGGTGATCTTCCCAATCCGATCGATCAGCCGAGCGGCTGCGTATTCCGAACACGGTGCCGTTACGCCATGCCGGCTTGCGCGCAAACCGTGCCGCCCTTGCTGGCGGTGGGTCTCGATCATGTGACGGCCTGCCTGCGCGATGATATCCTTTAGCAGAGTTATGCCGAAACCGGGTCCACCACAGATAGCAATTAAGGGAACGTTCGAATGCGTACCAACAAGGTTATTCATGTTATCGGGGTCCACGCGGAAGGGGAGGTTGGCGATGTGATTGTCGGTGGCGTCTCACCCCCACCGGGTGACACGCTTTGGGAGCAGTCGCGTTTTATTGCCAGCGACGAGACCTTGCGAAACTTTGTGCTGAATGAGCCACGCGGCGGGGTGTTCCGGCATGTCAATCTGCTGGTCCCGCCGAAAGACCCGCGCGCCCAGATGGGCTTCATTATCATGGAGCCAGCCGACACGCCGCCGATGTCAGGCTCGAACTCTATCTGTGTTTCGACCGCCATTCTCGACAGCGGCATCATTTCGATGCAGGAACCGCTAACGCATATGGTCCTGGAAGCACCAGGCGGTGTCATCGAGGTGACGGCAGAATGTGCCAATGGCAAGGCCGAGCGGATCAATGTGCTGAATGTGGCTTCTTTCGTAACACGGCTCGCCGCCGCGCTGGAAGTCGAGGGGCTCGGCACCCTGACGGTCGATACCGCCTATGGCGGCGACAGTTTCGTGATTGTCGATGCGATCGGCCTCGGCTTCTCGCTCAAGCCCGACGAGGCGAGGGAACTGGCGGAACTCGGTATGAAGATCACCGCTGCCGCCAATGAACAGCTCGGGTTCGTGCATCCGTGTAATGCGGATTGGAACCATATCTCCTTCTGCCAGATGACTACGCCAATCACGCGCGAAAACGGCATCCTGACTGGCAAGAGCGCCGTTGCGATCCGTCCCGGCAAGATCGATCGCTCTCCAACGGGAACCGGCTGTTCTGCCCGACTTGCCGTCATGCATGCGCGGGGAGAAATCGGAATTGGTGAGACCTATATCGGGCGCTCGATCATTGACTCCGAATTCAAGTGCCACATCGACTCTCTTACAGAGATTGGGGGGCTTAGCGCCATTCGCCCCGTCATTTCCGGCCGCGCCTGGATAACCGGAGTGTCCCAGTTGATGCTCGACCCGACAGACCCGTGGCCGTCAGGCTACCAGCTTTCGGATACCTGGCCAGCGATTTGAACCAAGACAGGGCTATCACGGCGTTGTTGCAGCGTTCAGCGACAGGTGATCATTCAGTCTTTGATGGGACGCTTATTTGGTTGCTCGGCACTGTAAACTTATCGCCTTGAACGCAACATCTGGGCGTGAGGAATTAGTTCATGCGGCGTGAAGGCGTGCGATTTGGTGCCATGCTTGCATGGCTTCGGTTCGCAGTTCGCGATGGTGGACGGATGGAATATCGTGGCGGGGAATGTGAAAAAGGTTGGTGATCGGGTCATGGATGGAAACGAAACGCTGAAGATGTCGTGTTGACTTGAAGCGCTTCATGATCCTCTCCCGTCGTCGGACGGGCTGATGAGAGTTTTCCGCCCGATTGTTCAATCCCTTGTGAGAACGATGCTCAATGCCGGGCATGACCTCCCGCTTTGCTGCACCATAGGATCGTAGTTTGTCGTTAATCATCACACGCGGCGCACGGCCTTGGGCTTTCAGGAGCTTGCGCATCAAACGTTTTACCGTCTTGGCATTGCGGCGGTTTTGCACCAGCACGTCGAGAACAAAGCCATACTGATCAACGGCGCGCCAAAGCCAGTGTTTCTTTCCACCGATGGTGATGACAACCTCATCGAGATGCCACTTATCACCGAGCCTGCCGGCAGATCGCTTGCGGATATCATTGGCAAAGTGTCTGCCGAATTTCTCAGCCCAGAACTGCAACGGTTTGATGAGAGACGATGATGCCACGCAGTGCCAGCAGATCCTCGACCATACGCAGGCTCAGCGGAAACCGGAAATACAGCCAAACTGCATGGGCAATCACTTCCGCTGGAAATCGGTGGCGACGATAAAGAGGATCACGGCTAGATCTGGTCATGTAGCCAGATTCCTCATTTTGATCGATGTCCGGTTAACGTTACGATGCCGTGCCGCGTCCCCTGCCGCCCGTTTTGCCCTCTTCACACCCGCCGGACCCATCCAAATTCGATGGCGGCGGCGTGCTCCGTTCTATCCGGCCCCCACAACTCCTCACGCTCCCCGAAAATGGCAGGCAACCGCGTGCACGTCGCCTTGCAAAACCGGAACCTCCGCCGCGCAGCGGTCTTCGGCGCGTGGACAGCGGGTGCGGAACACACAGCCGGAAGGGGGAGACATCGGGCTTGGCAATTCCCCTTCCAGCGGGATCACGATCTTTTCGCGCTCCAGCTTGGGATCGGGAATGGGAATCGCAGAGAGCAGCGCCTGCGTGTAGGGATGCTGCGGATTGGCATAGAGCGTATCGCGATCGGCAATCTCGACCGTGCGGCCAAGATACATCACCATTACCCGTGTTGAGATGTGTTTGACGACACTCAGATCATGGGCAATGAAAATCAGCGCCAGCCCCAGATTCTTTTGCAGATCCATCAACAGGTTGATCACCTGCGCCTGAATGGATACATCCAGCGCCGAGACCGGCTCATCGCAGATGATCAGCTTTGGCTCGACAATCAAGGCGCGGGCAATGCCGATGCGCTGACACTGACCGCCGGAAAACTCGTGCGGATAGCGGTTGATCAGGCTGGGCAGCAGGCCTACCTGATCCATGGCCGCCTGCACCCGCGCCTTGATCTCCTTGGAGGACAGGCCGTGGTGATGGGTGATCAGCGTCTCTGAAATGATCTGGCCCACTGTCATGCGCGGATTGAGGCTGGCCAGAGGGTCTTGAAAGATCATCTGGATATCAGCGCGATGTTTCAACATTTCTCGTGGTGACAGGCGCAAAAGATCCGTATTGCCCTGCCAGATCACGCTGCCCGAGGCATCCAGCATACGGATGATGGCGCGGGCGAGGGTGGATTTTCCGCTGCCGGATTCGCCGACAATGCCCAGCGTTTCGCCAGCCCGCAGCTCAAAATTCACGCCATTGACGGCATGCAGGATACGCGGCTTCTGCCATGGAAAACCGCCAGTTTTGCGCTCAAAGGTCACATGCAGGTTCTCAGCCTTGAGAAGTGGTGCTGTGCTCATACCAATTCCTCCACGGGGCGTGTGCATGCGCGGGCGCGATCTGGCGCGAAATTTTCAAGCGGAGGCGGTGCAACGTTGCACTCGGCAATCACATAATCGCACCGGGGCGAAAAGGGACAGCCACGCGGCATGTTCATCATATTTGGCGGCACGCCGGGAATGGTGCGCAGCCTCTCATCCTCGCGATCCACACGGGGAATGGCGCGCAGCAAGCCTTGGGTATAGGGATGCGATGGCGATGCAAACAGCGCTTCCGCTGGTCCCGTTTCCATTACCCGGCCACCGTAAAGCACCAGAACCCGCTCGCAGGAGCCTGCCACCACACCGAGATCGTGCGTGACCAAAATCATTGCCATGCCGAATTCGGATTGCAAATCGCGCAGCAGCCCCATGATCTGCGCCTGCACGGTCACATCGAGGGCAGTGGTCGGCTCATCGGCAATCAATAGATCGGGGCGACAGAGCAGGGCCATGGCAATCATCACCCGCTGACGCATGCCGCCGGAAAATTCATGCGGATAAAGCCGGATGCGGGATTTGGCATCGGGGATTTTCACCGCATCCAGCATGCGGATGCATTCCACCATGGCATCGCGCTTGGACATACCCTTTTGATAGATCAGCACCTCAGCCATCTGATCGGAGATGCGCATATAGGGGTTGAGCGAGGTCATCGGGTCTTGAAACACCATGGCAATGCGCGCGCCGCGAATGGGGTTGAGCACTGCGGCAGGCGCATTGAGGATTTCCTGACCGTCAAACAGCACCGAGCCGGAGGCCCTGCCATTGCGCGCCAAAAGCCCCATGATGGCAAAGGAGGCCTGACTTTTGCCAGAGCCGCTTTCGCCAACAATCCCAAGCGTTTCACCGCGATTGAGTGTCAGATTCAGGCCTTGTACGGCCTTCACTTGGCCGTCTGGCGTATCAAAACCCACAGAGAGATCGGTAATCTTGAGCAGGGTCATATCAGCGATCCTTCGGGTCCAGCGCGTCGCGCAAACCGTCTCCAACGAAATAGAAGGAAAACAGCGTGATAATGAAGAAAAACAGCGGTGCCGCCAGTTGCCACAAGGTGCCATGGGTCATGCTGCCAGCCCCTTCAGAAATCATCGCCCCCCAACTGGTCAACGGCTCTTGAATGCCAAGGCCAAGGAAGCTGATAAAGCTCTCTGTCATGATCATGATCGGCACCAGCAAGGTGGCATAGACCGTGACCACGCCCATCAGGTTGGGCAGGACATGCCGCAAGATGATCTTGATGGATGACACGCCCGTGGCCTGTGCTGCCTCGATATATTCCTTGGATTTGATGCTCAGGGTTTGACCGCGCACAATGCGGCTCATATCCAGCCACGACATCAAGCCAATGCCCACGAACAAAATGGTGGTGGAACGGCCAAACATCACCAGCAGCAGAATCAGCACAAACATGTAGGGAATGGCCATCAAAATATCGACGGTGCGCATCATGATGCTATCGACAATACCGCCCGCGTAGCCGGAGATCGCACCATACAATGTGCCAACCACCACGGCAATCAGGCTGCCAATCAGCGCCACCGACATGGACACTTGAGTTGCCTGTACGGTGCGGGCAAACAGATCGCGGCCCAGATCGTCGGTGCCAAAATAGTGACCATTTTCAAATGATGGACGGCCAAGATCAACCACCTGCCCCATCACCGAAAAATCCAGCTCATCATTCGACCAATGGGCGAGATAAGAGCCCAAAAGGGCAAAAACGGCGACAAGACAGAGACCAATCAGGCCCGCAATCGCGGCCTTGTTGCGCATGAAGCGCCGTCTTGCATCGGCCCATGGGGAGCGGCCTCTGACGGTCTCGTCTCTCATTCGTGTCGCAAGCTTTTCCATCTGCGCTCTATCAACCATCATCGCATCAGTACCGGATTTTCGGATCAATCCACGCATAGAGAAGATCGACCACAAGGTTGAACAGAATTGTCAGGCCGCCGATGAGAATGGTTATGCCCATCATCACGGCATAGTCACGGTTCAGCGCCGCATCGACGAAAAACTTGCCAATGCCGCCGGTTGAAAAATACATGTCCACCACCACAGATCCGGTGATCATGCTGACAAAGGCAGGCCCGAGATAGGAAATCACTGGCAGCAGCGCCGGAATGAGCGCGTGGCGAAAAATCACCACCCGTGCTGGTAGGCCCTTGGCGCGGGCAGTGCGGATGTGGTTGGCATTCAGCACTTCCAGCATAGACGAGCGGGTGAGCCGCGAGATGGAGGCAATGAACAAGACTGAGAGTGAAATCACCGGCATGATCAGATAGGGCCATTGCCCACCCTCCCAGCCGCCGCCCGGCAACCAGCCAAGCCAAAGGGTGAAGATCAGAACCAGAATGGGTGCCAGCACAAAGCTTGGCAGCACATGGGTGCCGATGGCGACCCCAACCGCCAGATAATCCAGCCAGCTATTGTGCCAAACGGCAGCACAGATGCCGAGGGCACCGCCAATCAAAACAGCCACCACAAAGGAGATGCAGCCATAGGTCAGGGTAACGGGAAAGCCCTGCGCGATGATCTCATTGACCGTGCGGTCCTTGTAAATAAAGGAAGGCCCGAAATCGAAATGGACAACAACGCCCCAGACGTAAGTGACAAGCTGCCGCCACAGCGGCGCATCAAGCCCGTACTTGGCATTGAGATTGGCCAGAATTTCCGGCGCTAGCGCCTTCTCTGTTGTGAATGGCCCACCGGGCGCCGCTTTCATCAGCAGGAAGGACGTAATAATCAGGATCAGCAGCGTCGGTATGGCAACCGCCAGACGCCTTAACACGTAAACTAACATTCTGGATCGCCCCGGTAAGAGGGGCAGCACATGGTGTGCTGCCCTTTACAGCATTATTTGGCCACGCGGTACATGTCTTTGGCGTACCAGTTGCCCATCACGCTTTTTTCAGGGTAACCCCGAACATCCGGCTTCAGCATCATCACGTTGGAATATTGATAGATCGGCGCATGGGGCGCATCTACCGCCAGAATTTCCTCGGCCTTGGTGTAAAGCGGCTGCGGATCGGCTGCGGTCTTTGCTTCTTTCAACAGCTTGTCATAGGCCGGATTGGAATATTTGACATAGTTGTTGCCGGAGGCGGATGTGAAGACATCCAGATAGGTCGAAGCCTCATTGTAATCACCGCACCATGCATAGCGCGACACTTCAAAATCCTGATGGTTCAGCTTATCGGTCAGAACCTTCCATTCCATATTGGTCAAGGTGAGGTTGACGCCAACTTTCTTCCAGAACTGTGATACGGCAATGGCAATCTTCTTGTGGCCTTCATCCGTGTTGTAGCTCAGTGTCAGGTTGAGCGGATGGTCAGGGCTATAGCCAGCTTCTTTCAGAAGCGCGACCGCTTTGTCGTCCCGCTCTTTCTGGGTCATATGCGCGGCAGCAATATCCGGCATCTTGAAACCAGCGGTGGCCCAATGCACCCAGTTATAAGCCGGTTTCTGGCCGCCCTGGAGAATGTTGTTGACGATCACATCGCGGTTGATGGCGTAGGACAGAGCCTGCCGCACGCGGACATCTTTCAGGGCTGCCGGTCCCTTTTCAGAGACATTGAAGAGGTAGGTATAGGTGCAGGACCTTGGTGTGGATTTCGCCTGATCCGGATAATCCTTCTTCATGCGCGGATACTGACCGGTAGGAATACCGACTTCATCAAGTTCCCCGGCAAGATAACGGGTCATGGCCTGATTGCCATCGTTGATAATCAGAGCTGTGACCGTGTCGAGCACGGTATTGGCGTTGTTCCAATAGTTCGGGTTGCGCTTCATCACCAGCTTTTCGCCGGGAACATGCTCGGTCAAAACATAGGCGCCGTTGCCAACCAGATTGCCCGGCTTGGTCCAGTCGTCGCCGAACTTATCGATCACCGATTTCTTGACCGGGGACATCGAGGCATTCACCGTCATCTTCACGAAGTAAGGAATGGGTGCGATCAGCTTGACCTGAAATGTATGGTCATCCACGGCCTTCACGCCCAGCTCCTGCGGCGGCTTCTTGCCGCCAATGATGTCTGTGGTGTTTTCCACCTGCATCATTTCAAGATAGGAGGCATATTCAGAGGCTGTCTTGGGATCGGCCAGCCGTTGCCAAGCGTAAACAAAATCGCCTGCGGTGACGGGCGTGCCATCGGACCATTTTGCCTCGGGCCGCAGATGGAATGTGTAGAGCATCTTATCGCTCGATACATCGTAGCTTGATGCTGCGCCGGGAACCAGATTGCCCTGCGTATCCTCATTCATCAGAGTTTCAAACAGATTGCGAAGAGCGTCAGACCCATCCGTGTCTGCATTTAATTGCGGGTCCAGCGTCTTGAAAGAATCCAGTACCCTATAGGTATAAGTCTGGTTTGCTGCTAGCTTCTCGCCATTCTTCGTGCCGGCGTCAGCATAGGAAAGACTGGAAAATGAAAAGGCCAGACAGGTTGTCAGCAAAAGAAGTTTTCTCAATTTTGTTCCCCTTTTTTGTTTGTCGATGAAGGCAAGGCAGAGCAGAAATATATGGACTTGCCTTTCACACGATTGTTTTCATTCGATTTATAGTACGTTTAACGCTGCGCCCAATTTACTTTAGAAACATCTTTTAAGATGATATTCCTACGGATTACAGGGGATTGTTGCGACGTGTACGAAGGTGTATGCATCGCAAAAGTTGCGCTATCGCCGCATGTATTTCTCCGGAAAGTCTTTCCACCTGCGACAGAAAGAAGGCGTTCATATAATCCGAATGATTATCCGGTTTTTTCCTTTGCGCAAGACGGATATTTATCCGATGTATGATTGCAGGTGAGTGATGACGGGGGTAACGGTATGGCAGAGGTAGGGAATACGGGCACCAAACGGAGGCCGGTTCAGGCAAGATCACAAAAAATGAAGATGGCGATTATGGAATCGACCCATGCCGTGATGCGTGAACAGGGTGTGCGCGCCGTGACCACCAATGCCGTTTCTGCCCATTCTGGTATTAAGGTCGGCTCGATTTATGACTACTTCCCCAACAAGGAAGCCATTATTGCCGAAATCTATGAGGAAAAGTTGGCGCAGGTGCGGGCTTTTCTGGAAGCCGGATCAGAAAAAATCGAGGCAGATGACTGGCAGATCCAATTGGCTGCACTTATTCGTGAGACATGGGTTTACCAGCTGTCGATCGGGCTGGACCGCACCATTGTTGATGCTGCTTATTATTATGAGACCCTGTTTCCCATTGCCCAGCAGCATGCAAGGTTGGTTGCCTCAAACTACGTGGAGCTGTTGTCCCATCTTGGCTCAACCTGGTCGCATGAGCAACTTTTTGATCTGGGTATCAGCCTTTACACGCTCGTCAACGCCAATTGGAGTTATTGGCGTTTGACAGGCACGGATGATCAAATCGCGATCGAGCGACAGATCGTGTTGACGATCACGCTGATCACGCCCACCCTGACAGCCTCGGCAAGCTCTCATAGCCCAGCGTGTTGATTTTCGCTTAGAAATGAGCCGTATTTCCACTTGGGCCTGATCCGGTCTGCCACTAGTAGTGATTTGAAAGGATTGATCAGTTCAACGTAAGTTCTGGCTCAGTGCATAACGACAAACGTGATTAATTTAGCGCGGAAATCAACAGCGAGCGTTTCGGCAAGGACGGTTATCGCTACGACACGCTGCTGCAACGTACAGGTGGCGATTACGAGATCGACTTGTCCGTGACCACGACGCCGATTGGCGCGATCTCCCGGCTCGAACATGCTCTCGGCGGGTTTGAACATGAGCGCGAGAACTATCGCAATCGGCTCGCCGATGCGAAACGTCGCCTCGCCTCCTACACACCGCGTCTGGGGGAAAGCTTCTCATTCCAAGCCGAGCTCGAACTCAAGCTGGGCCAACTGGACGAGATCGAGAGGGATCTGGCGGCAACCGCCGACGAACCAGAGGAGGATCGCCAGGAAGCCGCGTAAACAGCGGCATTTCCACCGTCACTTGAAACGCGATCGGGTCATACACATCTACCGGTCATCACGCGTTTCGACGGTTTCATGCAGTGGCGATTGCCGCGCGTTCGAAGCTGTCCGGGTTGGAAGGGCGCTCCCCAAGAGGGTCGAGCGCCCTTTCGCTTTTAAACTGCCCAGTAGGGCACGTATCGCGCATTTCTCTTTCCTTGGTCGGGATCGGCCGGTGCAATCCGCCCGAGCTTGATCGACTCGGCAATTATGGCGGAGACGGCCTGATAGTCCTCTGGGGCCAGCGAGAAGCGTTCTCGCAGGGTCGCGTTGCTCATGTAGTCGTGGGTCAACCATCGAAGAACGCAATGGAAAAAGCAGGCCCGCATCTTCTCTGCTTTTGACATCTGGGCAAATGCACGCGGAGCGAACAAAACCACCCGCATCGAGTTTTCAGAGGAAATGAAATCTGGCGCGGGCAGGTGATCAGCTTCTATTTCGATCAGCGTCTTGTCCAGACCGCCGCCACGCTCCTCACAAAGACCGAATGCGCGCATTGTCGATGCGAGTTTTTCATTGCGCGAGCGTCTCTCGTCAAGAATTCGGTCTGTGGCTATCAGTGAGTTTCCAGGATTGGTTACCTCGATACGGTTTTCGTAGATCTCGACAACCGGGCCGACGCCGCCGACTATGAAGTCCTGGTGGATCATGGCATTGGCAATCACCTCGCGGATTGCTGTTTCCGGGAAGTGCGGCACCATGCGCCGGACGCCATTGATGTATCGTTCTTCCTTGGGCAGACGTTCCATTAGGAACCTCATCATCCCAGTGAAGCCAACTGCATAGCCTTTTTTACCTTCCTGCTCGAAATCCGATTTGGATTTGTCGCGTCCGATATATTTGATAATGCGTACTGCCTTACCGGCAATGGACGGAAACAGCGTGACATCGCGCGCAAGCATGATCGCGCCAAGATTGGTGATGTCGTAGCGCCCTTCCAGGTTATCCAGCAGGAATCCATACTCAATCATTTTTCGAATAATTTCGTCCGGATTTTTCGGGCGGGGATCGCCTGTCAACTCGAAGAGGGGTTCGGGATCGAGTTGGGCGAATATGTCATCGGCGGTGGCGTTCGAAACAGCGACTGCACTCTCGAAGCGCCGACGGCCAGTTGCAATCCAAAGAGATCTCTCGTGTTCGGGAAAATCGGAGAGTTTCTTTTTGTTTTCTCCAATTCGGATGAATTCCGCATCGCTGAATTTGACCGGCCGCTCATAGGATGGCTCGATGGCTATGAGGGAATAAGTCAGCCCGTCACATTCGACATCCACGACATCGAGCATGATCCTCGGTTCAATCATGCGGCTAAGCCAATTGGTAAAGTCTTCGTTGCCATGCTTGAGTTGCTGCAGGCGCAGGTCGGTACCGACCCGTTCCCTCGTTTTGTCCCGAATGCCGAAGACCATAAATGCGCGGTCACGCCCTGCTAGCATTGCGGCATTTGCAAGCGCTGAGACGTATTCCCCGATCTCACGTGGATCCTTGTTGTTGACCTTGAATTCGAGCCATGTGCTTTCGTTCGGTTCCTGCAGCAGGCGGTCGAGCAGGGCGCAGGGATTGTGGATCGGCATTCATGATCTCCTTTTATCCCCCTTATATCAGATTCGATGCGTTTCGTCCTCGTGCCGACGATTTCGCTTAGGGAAATGTTGAACAAAAACAGCGGCATCTGACCGGCGCAAATTGCCAAGTTTTTATCTAGGTTTTGTCTGAAGGGCAGTCTGGACTGAATACCCAACTCGGGTCTCACAGTGGATTTTTATATCCCCTTTTTGTCGGAATCGACACACACAACAAGCTTCCAGCTTAAAAAAGTGAAATTAAAACAAAGATTTGGAGGGGAGAATGATGAGGGCCTTATATCAGAACCCCTTCGCAGGTCGACCCAACGGCTGCCGGTTCCCTCAATCGCGCCGGTCGCCGAGACCGGGCCAGCTTGCCTCGCAAGCCAGGTCTGCTCCGGCGCAATTGCAGCCGCCGGCCCGTCCTGCGGTTCGGGAGATGTCTTCGAAAAGAAGATGAGGAGGCAAGGACAGTCCGTCCGCCCGAAGCTCAAGAGGTCATTCCCATGCAGTTGATTACAGCCGATCCGCGCAGTCTGAAGGACAATCCCGACCGGTCGCGCCAGTCGAAATCCTCACCACAGTCCGACGCGCTATTGTGCGCATCGATCAGGGCTATCGGTGTCGTGCAGCCACCGATCGTCAAACTCGATCCGGAGGGCGGCAACAGTTACATCATCGTCTTCGGCCATCGACGTGCAGCACAAGCCATCGCCGCGGATCTCGTGGAAATCCCGCTGCTGCTGGCAGATCCCTCCGACGATCTCGGCGCCATGCAGTCTTTTGCCGAAAACATCGCCCGCGAACCGCTGAATCCGGTCGATCAATGGTGCGCCATCGAGCGGCTGGTAGCTCTCGGATGGACCGAGGAGTCGATCGCCATGGCGCTGGCACTTCCGAGCCGGCAGATCCGCAAGCTGCGGTTTCTGGCCAATATCCTGCCCGCGATGCTCGACCAGATGGCGCGCGGTGACATGCCGAACGAGCAGCAACTGCGCACAATCGCCGCCGCCGGACAGGATGAGCAGGCCGAGGTGTGGAAGAAGTACAAGCCGAAGAAGCAGGACCCGCAGGTTTCGTGGTGGGAGGTTGCCCGCGCACTGACCACGACCCGGATGCTCGCCAAACATGCAAGCTTCGGCGACGATCTGGCACAGGCTTACGGCATCACCTGGGTCGAGGACCTGTTTGCTCCCGCCGATGAGGACAGCCGCTATACCACCGACGTCGAGGCGTTTCTCGGGGCGCAGCAGGAGTGGCTGGCCAACAATCTGCCCAAGCGCGGTTCGGTCATCGAGGCCAATGAATACGGCCAGGCCAAGCTGCCTGCCAAAGCGCAACAGGTCTACGGCAAGCCGGGCAAGGGTGACCTGACCGGATGGTACATCAACGCGCGAGACGGCTCGGTTCAGTCGGTTGCCTACCGCATGCCCGAGGCTAAGAAGCCCAAGCTGGTCAAGGATCTCGATGGTGTCGAAACCATCGTCGAGGAGGTTGAGACGCCGAAAGTGCGGCCCGATGTGACCCAGAAGGGTCTCGACATGATCGGCGACTTGCGGACGGACGCTCTGCACGAGGCGCTCGCGCGTGCACCGATCGAGGACGACACGTTGATGGCTTTGCTCATTCTCGCCTTCACCGGCATGAATGTCACGGTTGCCAGCGGTGCATCGGACAATCCCTATGGTCATGCGAAATGCGGCCCGCATGCTGCTAGGCTGATTGGCGAGGACGGCAAGCTGTCCTTCGATCGTGAGACACTGCTGCAGGCTGCGCGCTCGGTCCTGGTCGAAGTCCTGTCTCTTCGGCGTAATCGCTCCGATAGCGGCCTGATCGCGCGTATTGCCGGCGACGCCATCGGGGCTGATCAATTCCTGCCAAATATGGCAACCGAAGACTTCCTTTCATGCCTTTCACGCACTGCGCTGGAGACGACCGCAGAAACGGCGGGCGTGCCCGGTCGGATCAAGGTGAAGGATACCCGCGCGGCTCTGGTCGAGCATTTTGCCGAGGACAAGCTGGTGCATCCGGCAGCGCTGCTCGCGCCTTCCACGGACGACGTGCGGTCCTGGGCTGGACGTTTTGCCAGCGTCGATAGCGGATCGGAGGATGTCCGCGACGATCTCGATGCGCTCGAAGATCAGCTTTCGGGTGGTGACCTGGTTGACCATTCCGCCGTCGAGGAAGAGGCCGGCGAGGGTTTCCGCGAGGCCGCCGAATAGCACAAGGCACAAGGATCTGAACCAACGCCGCTGGCTGATGCCGGCGGCGTTTTTGTTTCCAGCAATCAGAAGGAGTTTGTCATGGCAGAGATCCATGATGACATGGCTGAAGATACGGCCGCAGAAAAAGCGGCGCATGAGGCCGAGCTACGGACATTGAAGCGGCCGACGATACCAGCGGGAGCCTCGACACCATGGGGCAGGGCGCAGGTTTCGCGGCAATTCGCCGACGGGATCATTCTGCATTCTACCGCCAGTCACGGCGGTTTCCATCTGGCCGAGAAAGCCAATTCGGCCGTCCATGCTCTCTTCCGGAATGACGGCGAATTTTATGAGGAGGATTGTGAATGGGCGAAGGTCGCCCATGCTTTCCCGCATCTATTCACCGCCTATGAACGTCGGGTGGCCGATCGGACGCTTCGAGACTATTTCCCTGATGCCTACGAGCGCGTCATGGGTGTCATACTGAACGGCAGTCAGTCTCACGTGCGGGACGCCCAAGATTTCGAAAAGCGACATCGCCACGACTGGGTGGTCATCGCAGCCCTGAATTCCGATCACCAGCCAGGTCTCGTCGAGTGTCTCGCGACTTTGGGTGGGATCCGAGGCGAGGTCGGCGAACGACGGTTTATGGTTCCACGCTCCGACTACGTGATCGGCCGACATGGCTTCGTCATCGATCCAGCCAAGCACGAGCCATATGATGGCCCGTCCAGCTTTGTGACCTGGGCGGCGCGGCGATGACGGTCGCGCCTAGCGACAGTGACCTTCCGGAAAATCAGGTGATCGATTTCATCGAGCTTTATCGCAGGATCTGGGCACGGCAGCAGGATTGCCGCTCCCGGCGGGCAGAGCGGACGACGCGAACGAAGGCGCGGTGGAAATGCAAGCACCGCATGGCCGCGTTCCGATCACGGCACGTAGATCAACCGAGCCGGGTGAGAGCGAAAAGTCTGTCCAAGTCGAGGGCGCGGTGACGCTTCGATCGAAGGCGGAAGCCAAGGCAAGGGGCAACTCGCTTGCACTGGAGTGTGGTGTGGTCGAGATTTGTCGGGCCCCTTGTGAATGACGCGGCGGTGCCAAGGTCGGATCGCCATGGCGATTGCATCATGCTGTCGTGGACCAGATTGTCGGCCGGCACAGCACCTCGGTTTTGCTGCGGTCTGACATGGGCGCGTCCCGGTCAAAGGCCGCTGGCGCGCCGCGTTGCGGCAGGATCCTCGCCTCGTCGCAAGGCAGGTCCGCGTCTGTCGCAGCCCGCAAGTGCGGGCAGCACCATCCGCAAACCATCCTCGCTCCTCCTGGCGATGCCCTGACCTTGGGCCGGGCCGCTGGTGCCCATGTCCTTTTGCCCGCACCCAAGGGGCTGAGCCGGACGACGACCGGCACCCCGGGCTTCGCTGAAACATCGCTCGTAAAGGATCCGATCATGGCACCGCTCAACCGCTCCACCCAGAAGAACCGTCCGGTAAAATCCCAGCGCGCCACCACCCTCGAAATGGTCAGGCACGCCTGCCCCGACGCGACCCAGGCGCTGCGCATCTCCGAAAGCTTCGGCCTTGCCCTCATCGACAGCGACGGGATCCGCGACCTGCACCGCGGCCAGTTGATCGAAAGCGCCGATGCGCTGAAGGACGGCCTCGCCGAAAAGGCCATGCAGATCCACATGCAGCGCATCGTTGGCTCCTTCGTCGGCTCCGCCTACGGCGCGGGGCAATTCTACAGCCGCGCGGTAACCGAAGCCCGCGATCTCACCACGAAGCTCTCCAACGATACCAGAGACGAGGACCTCGACGGCCCGGTCGGCTTCGACAGCCGCGCCCAGCGAAAGCGCGAGTTCGCAGCCGACATGGGACTGCAGGCCCATGTGCTTCGCATGGCAGCCGAAGGCGCCGTCTCGGCTTACGAGGACATCACCGGCGAAACCTGGAAGCCCTACGAGCGTACGGTCGAGCAGCCCGCCAACTCAGTCGACCAAAAGGCCGCAACGGCCCAGATGGCAGCATTCGAATAGGACGATCGCGGGGCTTCGGCCCCGCCTGAGGCCTCATTTAGGAAAATCATAAATGGGTAAATGCGCCGTAGGGTCCGAGCGCCCTCTTTCTCCGGTCAGCCGTCCGTCGATACCGTCACGGACGTCCACGCATCGATTTCTTCTTGAAGACGCTTGAGTCTCGCCGATACATGCTTGAGAGCGTCGCTGCCAAGAAGAAGCTGCGGTGGCGGGTTATCGGTCTCGACTAGGATCAAGACGGCTGCAGCGAGTTTCTCTGGATCACCAAGCTGCTTGCCACTGACTGCCTGCCGGGCCTCGCGTATCGGATCAAAAAGGGAATCGTAATCCGCGATCGACCGTTCCGTGCGGATCATCGAACGTCCGGCCCAGTCTGTGCGGAAAGAGCCGGGGCATAACGTCGTCATATGCACGCCGAACGGCGCCATTTCTGAACGCATCACTTCTGATATGCCTTGCAGCGCAAACTTGCTGCCACAGTAATACCCGATACCGGGCATGGTGATCATGCCGCCCATCGACGTGACATTGACGATGAAACCCTGGCGGCGTTCGCGGAACCTGGGAATAAACGCCTTGGCGACAGCTACAGCGCCAAAGACGTTCACGTCGAACTGTCTGCGCATCTGTTCGAGAGGCGATTCTTCGATGACGCCCTCGTGGCCGTAACCGGCATTGTTGATGAGCACATCGACCGGCCCGTGCTTGTCTTCCGTATCACGGACGACATCCGGAATCTGGTCGAAGGCGGTGACGTCGCAAAGGACGGGGTGAATGGCGGGTACGGCTGCGGCAAGCGCCGAGCGTGCTATCTCGGATCGGACGGTGCCGATCACCTGATGGCCCATCTGGGCAGCAGCTGTAGCGATGGCCAGGCCGAAACCGGAATTTGCGCCGGTGATGAAAAAGGTCTTTCTCGACATGATGTGCGAACTTCCTTGATTGCAGAGACGTTTGACCGATAGTATTAATCGTCCGGCTGAACGATTGCAGATCCGATGAAGTTGTTGCCAAATCCTATGATTGACGGACATCGCCAATCGATGCGAGACCAGCTGGTAGAATTGGCCGGCGGTCTAGCCACGCGTCACGGATACAATCCGACCGGACTCGATCCCGTTCGCATTCTGCGCACTGAGGCCGTGCTCCACGATGTCCCGGTCCTCTATAACCCAGGCGCGGTGTTCGTCCTTCAGGGCAGCAAGCAGGGCATGCTGGACGGAGAAATCTTCCGCTACGATGAAGACCACTATCTGGCTGTTTCTGTCCCCGTGCCTTTCCGGATGGAATCGACCGCCAGTCCGAAGCGGCCATTGCTTGCGGTCTATCTCGAATTCGATATGCAGTTGGCGGCTGAGATCGCCCTGCAGGTCGAAAAGCGCAGCGAGCTTGCTGGTCATCCGCCACGCGGTCTGATGTCGAACAAGATGGATGCTGACATCGAGGACGTCCTGTTACGCCTGTTGAGGGCGCTTCGCAGTCCGGTCGAAAGTGCCGTTCTGGGTGCGGGCATTCTGCGCGAACTGCACTATCGGGTGCTGGTCGGTCCGCAAGGCGGCGCAATGATTGCCGCGCTTCAGCACAGTGGGCCATACGGGAAAATCTTCCGGAGCCTGGCCTGGCTGCGGGAGCACTACAGCACTGAAATCTCCATCGCCGACCTGGCAGGCAGGGTGGGCATGAGCGTGCCGTCCTACCATGTGCATTTCAAGGACCTGACTTGCACCAGTCCGATGCAATACGTGAAGGCCATGCGGCTGCACGAAGCAAGATTGATCATCGCCCGCCAGGAAAAGACGATTGCGATGGTCGCGACGTCAGTCGGTTATGCAAGCCCGGCCCAGTTCAGCCGAGACTTTAAGCGACATTTCGGTCGCACAGCGTCGGAGGAGGCCAAATGGGTCAGACACCACCTTGGCGAACTCGTCTGAGCCTAAGCGAGGAGGCATAGTGCTCGTTCCGGCAATCTGTCACATGTGGGCGTTCGCTACGACCATTCGATTGGGAGTTGTGGCCACTATGCAACCTGTTCCCATTCGGCACCTCCCGATAATGCCATAGTCGTACCACTTGATCTGTCAGCCGGCACGTCCACTGCGGTCTCGATGGGGCATGTCTGACCAAAGACCGCCTCGCGAGGCTCGGCTCGATCGGCATCCGCAACGGCCGGCTCGTTTTCTTCCCCTGTGCGCTGAAGCGCCCATTCCTCGCGAGGCAAGAAAGCCTCTCCCTGGCCGTCCTCCACTCCGTTTCGGTCCGTTGGATGCAGGCCGATCGTCCCCGGTCCTATCGACTGCCATCGAGGCCGCGATGGACGCGGCCCGAACAACCGTAAAGGGATTACGACAATGGCAACCATCGGCTCTTTCACCGCTTCCGGCAACGGCTTCTCCGGCACCATCAAGACCCTCAACCTCAACGTCAAGGCAACCATCCGCGCCGTCGAGCGCACTTCCGAAAAGGGACCGGACTACCGCATCCTCGCCGGGGCTACGGTCGAATTCGGCGCCGCCTGGAAGAAGACCTCGAACGAAGGTCGCGATTACCTCTCCGTCAAGCTCGACGACCCGAGCTTCCCGGCTCCGATCTACGCAACGCTGATCGAGGTCGAAGGCGAGGAAGGCCTCTCCCTCATCTGGTCCCGGTCGAACCGGGACTGAGACTGGATGCCCCGCCTCGCGGCGGGGCTCTCCACGTCAGGGATCACTTGTTCAGTGCATCCTTGAGGGCCTTGGCAGGCGCGAAAGTCAGCTTCTTCGAAGCTGCAACAGTCATTTTTTCTCCGGTCGCGGGATTGCGACCCTCGCGCTCAGGTGATGTTTTCACCTTAAATTTGCCGAAACCGGGGATTGACGTTTCCGCGTCGGAGCCTGCGGCGTCGGCGATGGCCTTGAACACGGATTCGACGATGCCCTTGGCCTGAACCTTTGTCAGGCCGTTGTTGGCGGCGATCTTGTCGGCGATTTCATTGGTGGTGGTCATGGGATTCCTCGTACGTATCCGAGGAAGGCCGTCTTGTGGTTATGAGTGAAGGTGAAGATTCTGTTTGTCGCGATTAACAGCGAGAGACAAGGAGCGTCACGTGAGTTCTCACAGGATCGATTTACCGCGTAAGGCGGCAGGCACCCGACACTGGCCTGCGGCGTTAAAAGAAGAGATTGTTCTGGCAACGCTTGAGGCTGGCGCGACGGTGGCATCGGTGGCGCGGGGATACGATCTGGACCCATCTCAGATTTATCAGTGGCGCAAGGCTCTGAAGGTTTCGCGGCTCTCATCTCAGGAGGTTGCAACGTCACCGGAATTTCTGCCCGTGCAGATTTGGGCAGCAGCTGATGGTGAGCAAGCGTCGGTCCAGGAACATGCAGGCCAAGAACAGGCGGAAGCTCTGTCTTGCCCTGAGCGTGGGTCAGTGACATCTTCGATTTCGGGAGCGATCGAAATTCAGGTTGGACCGCTGCACCGGGTTCGGGTTTGCAATGATTTTGCCTCCGACACGCTGGAGCGCGTGCTTGATGTTTTGCGGCGGCAACAATGATCGCGCTTCCGTCTGGCCAGGATGTGCGTGTCTGGATAGCGACAGGTTATACGGACATGCGGTGTGGATTTCCATCGTTAGCGCTTCGGGTGCAGGAGGTGCTGAAGCATGAACCGCTCAGTGGACATTTGTTTTGCTTCAGGGGTCGGCGCGGCGACCTGATCAAGTTGATCTGGCATGATGGCCAGGGCAGTTGCCTGTTCACAAAAAGGCTTGAGCGGGGCAAGTTCATCTGGCCTTCTGCGGACGGTGGCGCGGTGGCGATCTCGCCTGCGCAACTGTCTTATCTGCTGTCTGGGATTGACTGGCGAAATCCGCAACAAACATGGCGTCCAACAAAGGTTGGATAGCAATATTCAATTGAAAATGCAGGGAAAATCTGATCGAATAGTGTCATGGCTTTGAAACCTGACGCTCTTCCCGAAGACCTTGCCAGCGCCTATTTGGCGCTACTGGCCAATCACGATGTCGTCGTCAACGAGCGGAACATTGCAGTCGCGGAGGCTGCCAATGCGCAAGCCATGCTATCTGATCGCGATGCGCGGATCGCCAGTCTTGAATTGCGGATCGACAAGCTCAAGCGCGAACTACACGGCCAGAGCAGTGAACGCTCAGCGCGGCTGATTGATCAGTTGGAATTGCAGCTCGAAGAGCTGGTGACGGCAGCGAGCGAAGATGAAGTTGCAGCGCAGGCAGCGGCGGCCAAAACGGCAAACGTGCGTCCGTTTGTGCGCAAGCGTCCAGTTCGCAAGCCTTGGCCGGACGATGTCGAGCGCGAGCGCGTGGTCATTGCCCCTCCGAGCACCTGCGCGTGTTGCGGCGGGTCGCGCCTGTCGAAACTGGGTGAGGACGTTACCGAGACGCTGGAAGAAATTCCGCGCCGCTTCAAGGTCATCGAGACGGTGCGCGAGAAGTTCACCTGCCGTGACTGTGAGGCCATCAGCCAGTCGCCAGCCCCTTTCCATGCCACCCCGCGTGGCTTCATAGGACCCCAACTGCTGGCGACGATCCTGTTCGACAAGTTCGGCATGCATAGCCCGCTCAATCGGCAGAGTACCCGGTTCAAATGCGAGGGGATCGATCTGTCGACCTCAACGCTTGGCGATCAGGTCGGGCTTGGAACATCGGCTCTCATGCCACTGTTCGATCTCATCGAGGCCCAGGTCTTTGCGGCTGAGCGCCTCCACGGTGACGACACCACCATTCCCATCTGGGGCAAAAGCAAATGCACAACTGGGCGCATTTGGACCTATGTGCGTGATGATCTGCCCTTCAAGGGGGATGCACCCCCGGCTGCGGTTTATTACGCCTCGAGCAACCGCCGAGGCGAGCATCCGCAAAGACATCTGGCCAGATATGGCGGCATTCTGCAGACGGATTGTTACAACGGGTTCGAGCCGATATCGATTGCCGCACAGAAAGACGTGCCGATCACGTTTGCTTTTTGCCATGCGCATGCACGACGAAAATTCTTTGAGTTGGCCGATCTCGAAAAAAGTGCGCGCGACAGCAAGCGCAATGGCAGGCCGATCTCCCCGATCGCGCTTGAGGCCGTCAAACGCTTCGACGCGCTGTTTGACATCGAGCGGCAGATCAATGGGCTGAGCGCTGAAGAGCGATTGGCGGTGCGACAGCACAAAAGCAGGCCGCTGTTCGACGACATGCATGCGTGGCTGCAACGCGAGCGCGCCACGCTCAGCAGATCATCCGACCTCGTCAAAGCCATGGACTATATGCTCAAGCGCTGGGACGGCTTTGCGCTATTCCTGGAAGACGGCCGAATTTGCCTCACAAATAATGCCGCCGAGCGCGCTTTAAGAGGTATTGCATTGGGACGCCGCAACTGGACCTTCGCCGGGTCCCAGCGTGGGGCCGAGCGCACTGCCGTCATGCTCACACTCATCACAACCTGCCGTCTTAATGATGTCGACCCAAAGGCATGGCTTGCCGATGTGTTCACCCGCATCGCCGATCTCCCCGTCACCCGCCTGCACGAACTGCTGCCTTGGCAATGGAAGTTGCGCAAAGGGATAGCTATAGCGCCGGTCGGGTGAACAACTCTCGGAACAACGCCTCCGAACGCTCCAAGCCTTCATCGGTCAGGATCAACGACTTTGACGTGTTAACCGGGTCGCCGATCATGCCCTTCTTATGAAGTCGATCCGTCGTTGCCCAGTCGAAGCCTTTCCACGCACAACCCTCGTTATGCAGCGTCAGCCATAGCAGTGCCAAAACCGCGTCATCGATCTTGTCCTCATCAATCTCCATGGACCCACATTATCACGCGCGGCGAGCAAAATCCCGCGGTTCTGCTCGGATGGATACGATTCCTCGTATCTTCCTGTCAAAGATAAAATCCGTGTCAGCTTATGACCGGGTTGTCATCGGCGACGATGGGGACGAGGGTCAGATCCGCTGGATGTCCACAGGTCGTTTTGGCCGATAACCTCGTTTGCGCTTCTCGCGAAGCACGTCGAGGAACAGGTTGGTGGCCTGGTTCTCATTGTCGAACAGAAGCAACATCTGCTGTCCGCGCGTTCCGATCCGGCCCCAGGCGCGCGCAAGCGACACCTCTCCGAACAATGTCGGCTGAACAGCAAGCGCATAGAACCGCGCCATGTTCTATTCCGGCGGATACGCTCGACATAGACGTGGTAGCGCGTTGGTACGGGGATCAAATTCCAATGTTCTGCGTCTATACGGCCCGGATCAAAAACAGATCGCTTGATCCCGGGTGCCGCACAAACATAACGCCGCCCGCCGCCATCACATCGGTAAGATGAAGTTCAAACGGGTTTTCTTGTGATTTTCTCACACCAATATCGGTCTATTCACGACCACCAGAAAAGCGGCCGTTTTTCTGGTGGTGCTGAAGACAACGCCTTCTCTAATCGTCGTTGTCGTCTCGGGTAAGCTTCTCATGAAGTTTCAAAGCTTGCGGGCTGCGTAAAGCCGGATCTTCGCCATTTTCGACAGCCATGACCATGCGAATGCGTTCTTCTTCCGCCATACGGCGGGCTTCCTCATAGCCGAATTTGCTGACGTTGAAGGTGCGCGTAAACTGTCGGCGGCGGCGCTTTCCCGCAGGGACCGGCGTGTTATCATCAAGGGCGATCTCAATACGAGCCATCCAGATACCGGTTTTATGCGCCCCGGTGGGTCCGATATAATAGACGCCCGGCACGCTGCTGCCTTCTGAGCGATTTTTGCGCACCAACATGCGCATATCATTGTTGCTCAATGGGGGTACGACCCGGAGAACGGCATCGCGGTAGGCTTGCGCCACTTCCAGCGCCTGATCCTTCCCACCATAGGTGCTGTCGCTGAAGGTCATGTGGATCGATTTCCCGCCGCGAGAAAGATTGACCATCCAGGCATCTTGTCTGTGCTTGTCGATGTCCAGTCGGTGAATCGCATACATAGCTTCGTCATGGAAGCGCTCCTCTGGAGCAAGTTTAGGTCGTGGTCTGATCATTGTTATTGCCGTCCGATTTCGCGCATTCGACCAATCAGCCTCAGGCTGGCTGCCATTCTTGCGGCTCCCCAAGGCGGGCCATAATGATCCGATCAAAACCAATCATGCCCTCATTAAACCGCAACTCGATAAGGCGTCCCCCTTCCATGAAGAATGAAATCCGGCGCTCATCGGCATCGCCCCTTGCATCGCCTGGTCCGGCTATATTATCGGACAGTTTCATGGTGGCGCTGGCTGGCGTCTCGTTTATCGGATCCAGGCCAAAGGGCATTGGCGAGGTGCTATCGCCTTCGGCGCTGACCAAGATGATTTCGTCTTGCCAGTTATCCAGCGATGTCCCAACTCGGCCGAAGGTCAGGATGAGACCCCAGGATCGATCCGACCTGGAAAATGCTCCGGGCTGCAAAGCAGGGTTCGGCATAGGCCGTCCAAGCTTCAGCATCGTCTCTTGGAGCCAATCGGCCATGTGATAGCAATTAATGCGTTCGAAAAATGCGTCCGCCAAACCCGCCATCGTCTCACCTCAACAGATCATTGCCGGGAAAATCGATGCGCTCCCAGTGCGTGCCGTCATAGCGCAGCAAGTCCTTGCGGCCCATGACCCACAGCACACCATCAACTGCCTCGACGGCGGAGACATCGTCGATGTCGGGTGTAAGACCGGAGCGCACTTGTTCGACATGGTGGCCGTCGAACACGAACAGCCCTCGAGGATCGACATAGCTGGAGAGATAGAGACGTTCATTGAACATAGTCATACCGTTGAAGCTTGGCCAACCATCGATGCCACGAAGCGCGTCGAGATCCCGAAAGCCCGTCTTGTGGTTGCCTATCAGGAAATTTCCATCACGGCCGGCAACCCAGACTCGATCCTCGCTTTCCACGAGGATAGAAAGGAGGCCACGATCCGCCTCGGTTGGGATTTCAGCGATTTTCTCTCCGTCAAACCAATAAACGGTTTCTTTTTCTCCGGTGAAGTAGATGCTGTCTTCGGAGAGGCCGGAAAGGTCCCATAACGTTTTTGACGAATTTTCTTTTCTTAGCTTTTTAATTTTCTCGAAGTTTTCGAGGGTTCTATTTGCTTTCTGATCCAACAGAGCGTCCAGTTTGCTCAATTCCGACGTGGGATCCATGATCGCATCCGGTCCATCATAGAACTCCACATCCAAGGCTTCCCATTGTCCATTCGATGAGCGTCGATAGGTTTGGCCGCCGTCACCACAAACATAAAGGTGATCGCCGATCTGCCTGATCTTGACCAGATAACCAAGCCTATGTTTTGTGCGAGGAGCCTTGGAAAGATCCAGGATTGTCTCGCGGTCCTTCGTGTGGAAATTGACGACTGTGCCAGTCTCACCCAACACATAGAGGACGCGGTGAGGACTGCCTGGCTCGCGATACAGCGTCAAGCTCGCCAGTGCAAAAGCGAATGTCTCATAAGACCATTCCCCCGCATTGTACTGGCAGATGGCCGTGAACGGCGTAGCCATTTCCTGGTCATCGGGCGTGGTGCCGAGATAGACGATGTCCCTGTTGACCGCGCAAAGACGCGTGAAGCTGGCCTTTTTCATCGGCTCACCTCAGCGGATCATTGCCAGGGAAATCGATGCGCTCCCAGTGCGTGCCGTCATAGCGCAGCAAGTCCTTGCGGCCCATGACCCATAGCACGCCGTCGATCGCCTCGACGGCGGAGACATCGTCGATGTCGGGCGTAAGACCGGAGCGCACTTGTTCGACATGGTGGCCGTCGAACACGAACAGCCCGCGAGGATCGGCATAGCTGGAGAGATAGAGGCGCCCGTTGAACATGGTCATGCCGTTGAAGCTCGGCCAGCCATCGATACCCCGCAGCGCGTCGAGATCACGGAACCCTGTCTTGTGATTGCCGACGAGGAAGTTCCCATCACGGCCAGCGACCCAGACGCGGTCCTCATTTTCCACCAGGATGGAGAGGAGGCCACGATCCGCCTCGGTCGGGATTTCGGTGATTTTCTCTCCGTCAAACCAGTAGACGGTTTTCTTTTCCCCGGCAAAGTAGATGCTGTCTTCAGAAAGGCCGGAAAGGTTCCAAAGGGTTTTGGATTGGTTCTCTTCTCTTAGTATCTTTAGCTTGGCGTAATTTTCTTCTGTTCGATTTTCTTTTATGCGGGTCAAACTACTCATTAATCTCAGCTCTGACTTCGGATCCATGATGGCGTCGGGTCCGTCGAAGAACCCCAAATCCAGGGCTTGCCATTGCCCGTCCGACGAGCGTCGGTAGGTCTGGCCACCGTCGCCGCAAACGTACAGATGATCGCCGACCTGCCTGATCGATTGCAAATAGCCAAGTCTGTGCTTTCTCCGAGGAGCATTTAGCAGATCCACAATTATTTCACGTGTCTTCGTGTGGAAATTGACCGCTGTTCCAGCCTCGCCCAGCACATATAGGACCCGCTGCGAACTGCCGGGCTCGCGGTACAACGTCAGGCTTGCCAATGGGAAGTCGAACGTTTCGTAAGACCACTCTCCCGCGTCATATTGGCAAATGGCGGTAAATGGTGTCGCCATTTCCTGATCATCGGGAGTAGTTCCGATGTAGACGATATCCTTGTTGACAGCGCAAAGACGCGTAAAGCTAACCTGTTTTTTTGGCATATTGCCTCTCAGTGAACTGTCGCGTGAGCACCGGTCGACAGCAGATTATAAGGGTCCGTTCCTTCAGCAGGTGGCATAATGGTCGTTCTTCCTAGAATATTGGAATCTAGAGAAGGCTGGGCATCTAGTGCCGTATTGATTTCGTCTTCACATTCCCCTCCAGTCGCGGCGACGGCAGCATTTCGTGAAATTTCAGTAATGCTCGAAATATCTGCTGTTCCCTGCGGCGTACTCCAACCGGAGCCCAAAGCATTAACTTGTACATCCGCTAGATGTGCCAACCCATGCTCACTGCCTGCATCGGCAGAATAACCTTTTAAGCAGATCGCTGGTCCCTGTCCGAACGTTGGCAATCCAGGAATTCGTTTCTGCCCTTTCTCGGCCTCTGCACGATTACCGTAACGCAGTGTGTAATCCGGCACGATATGGTGCGCCTGATAATCAGAACCACATTCGACACCGCAGACATTCTTGATATCATCATAGGCGCCCGTGACGCACCGGCACTCCCTTTTGCGCTTCTGTTGCCCCGTGATCTTGGTGTTTCCGTCCGTCCGCCCATTGGCCGGCGCCGTCGTTTGCTTTTCCTCAAGTTCCTGCTTCTTTTCAGGTTCGGTTGGGGCCGTGTTGGTTGGGACACCATTATCGATAGGAGTATTCGTGTGAGTTGGTTGCGTCTTTAGAAAGCCATGACTCAACCAGTCCGTCGGCTCATTAACGTTCTGCTTCAGATAATAGTCAGCCGCCCCCATCAGCTCCATAGCGCCTGCACCGCTCGGATTGATCGATCGGATGTTTTTGAGCCCGTTGATGATGGTCCACCATCGCGATCCATCCGACGCTGTCTGCTTCGTATCGGTCGGCTGGGTTTGGGCGGGTTTTGTAAATTGTCCGGTCGTATCGTTGAAAGCGTATTCCTTGCCAGGTTCGAAGGTCATGGGCGTCGCATCGCTCATGACCAGACCTTCCTGGCTCCGGCTAGCGGACGGTTGTTCTAAAGGAGGCGTTGGCTTAAAATCCTTCGACCCCGTGTACCAAACCAGTTTACCGACGGTATTCTTGTTGTTCATATACCATTCGTCGGTGTCGCGGGTGGCCCATTGGCCTTCGATACGGACATTGCGCGAATGAGTTTTGCGATGGCACACAGAGCCAACAGTATTCGATTTGACGCCAAGACCCACGCCCGGCTCGTCGCCGAAGCATTTCGTGACAACCGAATTTTGCTTGTGGGCGCGCTGCCCAGTCATATGCACTGTCGCGGCCGTGCCGGCTGCGTCGGATTGGTAGGCTATAATATTGTATGGCACGCAGGCATGCGGCGAGCGGCAAACATCAGGATATTTCGAGATGATCAGACCCAATCGCGTCTCGCGGCTTGCCTCTTGCGATGGATAGCTCATGCCAGCACCTCCGTCAGTCCATGCAGGCTGGCGCGTGGCAGGCTGGCCGCTTCCTGATCCGCAAACGGCCTGTCTGACAGGTTGATACATAGAAAATTCGGGCAGATCGGCAGCCAGGCGCGCCAGGTCAAATCGACGTTCCGGGCGCCATTGCGAAAGTCGATATGCACGCCGTCGAGGTTGAGCTGCACCACAACCTCGCGGCCATCGCGCCACCGATAGCTTGCAACAGGGCGCAGCGCAGGGAGCGCGAACTTGAACGTCCCGCCGCCAGGCGTCAGTCTCGCCATCTCCACCATCTCGTCGCCCGCCAGAAAACCTGGATAGATCATCGACGGATGGGCCGAGTGATAAAACCGATAGTCAAAATCCGTAGGAAGCTGCGGATGTCGATGCGCCTGCCACGTGTCGTCATAGGTTCCGGCATATCTCTGGCGAAAATACCAGAATGGTGCCACCGGTCCGAAGCCTAGGGGCTTGCGTGCAAAAAACGGATCTGAATAGTCTTCTTCGGCGTCATCGATGCGTGGTGCTGGCACTGATGCGGATGACAACGCCTGTTCGGGCGTCGGCCTCGATACGCCTATCGGATTGCCGGGAACGCTGGGCGAGCCCAGTCCTTCGATGTGGCCATCGCCGGCTGCCAATCGATAATCAATCGGAACCTCGGTCGCCTCCTGTGGATCTGACAAGCGCCATTTGCCTGCGGTGCAGACCCAGGACCGTGCTCCTGTCACCCGAATGGCATGAGAAAGCTGTCCAACCTTGATGGCAACGAGCCAGTCCTGTTTGGCGCGCCCGTCCGGCGCATAGGCTGCACCGAGAAACGTGATGTCACTTGCCGGTTTGAATGGAATGAGATCAGCAGCTTTGATCAGAGGCGAGGTATGGGGATTGCCGTCATACTCATCCACCAGCACGATATCCTGCCGGTCACTGAGCTGAAGAGAGCCGTCCGCGTTGACCTGATACCGTCCTCGCACCGCGATCACGCCCATATCCTCGCCATCGCGATGGGCTTGCTCGAAACCGATGGCAGCAAGACGCGTGAGATTTTTTCCCAGCATGCACGCGCCCTCAGTTCAGATCGATGACTTCGCCATTGATCTGGACATGTCCCGATGCGGCGAAATTGAACTTCGTGCCGACGATCGTCACATTGCCAGCCTTGTCCATCATCAGCTTGGATTCGCCACATTTGATGATGAATTCCTCGCCAGCGTTGATGGTCATGGTGTGACCGACGGTGGTGTTCTTGTAGAGACCGATCTGTTCGGTTCGGGCAATTCCAATGGTGTCGGAGCGAAATTTTTCGATCACCGTGTTGACGATGCCGCTGATCGGCAGAATTTTGCCCAACAGTCCGCCAAGGGTCGATCCCGTCGATGCCTGCTCCGTGCCGGCCGCCGTTCTGAAATTGCCGGCATTGGTGACATCCGCATTCGCCGATAAAGACGCAACCTCCGCCGTTACTCCCGCCGAAGCCATGGCCCCGGCGAATTCCTGCAACAGACCGTGACCGATAGCAGACGAACCGTTCTTGCTGTCTATGCCACCGGCCGCCGCGATACTGGCAAGAGAGGCGAACAGAGAAGAGCTTGCACCTCCACCAACGGTGACATTTTTAGACCCGCCGATCTTTTCCTGATGATTCTGACCGACATCGATCGATTTATTCTGCCCGATACTCTCGACCTGATGAGCATCAACCCGTTTGACGCGATTATTCAACACCTTAATGGTCTGATCCTTCTGGGCATGGAAGAACATATTCTCCTGGCCGTTCTCGTCCTCGAAGGTCATCTCGTTGAAGCCGCTGCCCTTGTGGGTGTTGGAGCGCAGCACCATCCGGGTCTTGTTGGCGGGCAGCTCATAAGGCACCGGGTTTTTCGGGTTCGGCACCACGCCAATCACCAATGGCCGGTCCGGATCGCCATCCACGAATGACACCATCACTTCCATGCCAATCCGCGGAATAACCTGCGCACCCCAGGTGCCACCACCCCAGGCCTGGGCGACGCGCACCCAGCAGGTATCACTGCCGTCCTTCTGTGCTTTTCTATCCCAGGGGAACCATAATTTTAATCGCCCGTATTGATCCGTGTGGATCTCCTCGCCCGATGGTCCGGCGACAATCGCCACCTGTGTCCCCTCGATACGCGGACGTTTGGTCTCTCGGTGCGGCGTTAGTGGAACGCGTGAGGGAATGGCCTCGAATGCGTTGGCATATTCCATCTCATTGCTGGCCGTCTCATAGGATCGGTCCACCACCCGATGCACAATTCGGGTAATCACATGCTCTTCGTATTTGTGTTCCGGATGCGGTTCCTCATAGGGCGTGAACCGGCGACCGGCTTCCAGAAAGCGCACATTGGACTGGCCCGTCACCCTCTCATGATCAGCCTCCACGGCCTGCATCCGAAAGGTTTCGGCCACTTCGGCTTCTTTGACATCGGAGATGCGGGCCGGATATTCGTAAAGCTCGCGCTGCTTGGCGCCCGGCATCTGGATTAGTGACGGCGTGACATTCAGCGGTACAGTGCTGGGCGTCTCAAAATTCCAGTCCGCACCGGCACGCTGGCCAGGGACATAGGAGAATTGCCGCATCCATTCGTTGATGTGGTTGCGGTCCGACGAGCCCTGGGCAAGACGTACATTCTGTTCGCCTTCTGCCGCAGCCGATGGCGAGCCCCAGGCTACCTTACTGTCGCTGACCTTCAGGCGGTGAACGCCTGTCTCGTGTTCAAACCAGTAGAATAACCCTTCTTGTTCGAATCGGCGCAGCAGATAGTCAAGATCGGTCTCGTTCCACTGCGTTGAATATTCCCGCGACGGCGGCGTTCTATGCAGAGGAGCATATGCGGGGGCCGGAATGCCATGCTCGGAAAACAGGGTTTCCATCACCTGGATGGCCGTCATATTCTGCCAGATCCGGCAATCGGAGCGGCGCGACAACAGCCACAATTGCGGGCGGATGGTCAGTGTGTAGGAGCGAAGCCCGCGGGTCACCGGCGGTCCCTCGGACAGATTGGTCACCAGTCCATTGAACGGCCGGCGCACGCCATCACCGTCCAGTTCACCCTGCCGGATTTCCAGGGAGACATCTACCAGCTTGCCGATCAGTTCTTCAGGCTTGACTGCCTCGCGTTTGGCCCGAACTGACACAGTGATTTCGAACAGGCGATTGACGCCTTCATCCACCGTCATCCGCTCAGGCAGCAACTGGTCTTCACCCAGGGGCGAGGATAATTTTAGCACACGGCTGGCCTGGATGAAATCGGCGGGTGACAGAACGTCGTCCATGGAAGCCCCCAAATGTCGTTTTCAAAATCAACAGATCGTATTGCTGGCCACGCAATGGCTATTCTAATATTCACTCATGAAGTGTCGCAATCACGACATCGAATTTGGAACGTAGATCACCCTACCAAAAGGTCAAGGTCTCGGTTGTAGATTTTTGTCTGGTTGTGCTTGCGCAGCAATTCGCTTTAAACAGTCGCTTTTTGTTGAGCAACAGGCCAAAACCCAAGCATCCTGACCCATCAGTGCCATCAAAAACTGCTCACCCCTGCCGGAGTAGGTTCGAGGATCAATGAGCATGATACTCGAAATCAATCATGTGCGTTCGTCGCAACGAATGTGATTTCATTCTCATTTATGGCGCGCCACTACAATAAGGGGCAGCTATTCAGTGCGATTGACCTCGGAATAACCCCGTCGTTTCTTTGCGCGCTCGAGGTGGGAAACGGCCCAATCCGCGTCTTCCTGGCGATCGAAGGTTTCAATCATCGTCTGGCCGCCTGAGCCGATCCGGCCCCAGTTGCGAATGACTGATACGCCACCAAACAGTGTTGGCTGGATTGCAAGCAAGTAGAAGCGTCGCATGTTCTGCGTCGTGTCAATGCGGTGAAGATGAACCAGGTCTTTCGCGTCTTTTTCCATGACTGCATTGTTGTTTCCTATTGGAGTTGCGTCCAACGACTTTTCAGAATCGATATGGCTTGATTGATTCAAAGCCGTGATGAACCGCCGCTGTTGGACAATACCGAAATGGGCGAGGTGGTGTTGTCCCATTCGGGTTGCAGCGCGATCCCGCGGGCAAATTCGCAATGACGGCCAATGTGCTCTTTTGCGGTCGTAAGATCATCCGTTGAAGATGGCACCAAACGCGCGGTGTCCTGGAATCTCTTGATAAGATGCACGTCGAACATGCAATGGGGATCTTCGATATGTCGTGTTGAGGCTTGACGTTCTCTATCGATGATGAGAACATAAAGTGAACATTGATCGGAGGCCATCATGAACACAGCCGACATTGCAATTCAAAACGCCAGGCAGGAAATATCCAAGATACGAGCCGCCCGTGAGGTCCACATGGCTCAACGCTTGGAAATGCAACGCAAGGCAGAGGCCATGATACGTCGTCCTCCGACATATATGGTAAGGAAATACGGTGGCCAGCAACTCACTCTCAACATCGGGGCGGGCTATGCAAACAAAATCAATTGAACCACAGGTTCATGATGAGGCGGCTCACCTCATCGCTTGGCACGATGGGGACGCGACGGCTGCCATCCGGACTTTGCTCAAAGATTGTCGCCATCTTCATGAACAGTTGCGGCTGGCGGCGGTTGCAATAGGCTGCGGATATACACGAGGCTGGATGCCAACAGCCGAGCCGAAACACCTCGACGTCGAAGCGGCCTCGACTGGTTGCAAAGAAACGTAGCCGCGCCCAATTTGAACAAAACGTATAGGTATGGATCGCCCTGTTGACAGGAGCGTACCACGTCAGTCTTCATCCGACTTCGTCACTTTGGGTGCGGCAATGGAGGTTGTTGTCGTATGGGGGTGATGGAACCTATTCTCTCCGACGCAGGCTTTCATGTCTTCGCGTCGAAACCAGATGGCGCGTCCGCAGCGTAGCGGTGCATTGCCAGCAGTAAAGACGATTTGCTCGTCGCTGCGCATGCGCAGAACCTCATGCGGCATGATCAGTGGCCGGCGGCTGAGCTGTTTTGATCGCGACCGTGACGATCCCTTCATGCCGGAGGAGCGATTGGTTTGGTCGACCTCAACCGTGGTGTCACCACAACGTTTCGAGATATAATCTGCGGTATCAGGATCGTTGATCGCCGCAAATGATATCCAGGATGCGGACTCGAACCATTTGGACGTCGCGTCCCGACCCCCATAAGCCTCGCGCATCTGGCCCAGCGACTGGAAGATCAGCGTCAGCGTGATGCCGTATTTGCGCCCGGCATCGCGTGCGGTTTCTAGGATACGCAGGTATCCGAGCCGGGCGACCTCATCGAGCAGGAAGAGCGTGCGTCCCTTCACATCACCGTTGCGATTGTAAATGGCGTTGAGCAGCGAGCCGATGACGACGCGTGCCAGGCCTGGATGGGCTTCCAGCACCTTCAGATCGAGTGCAATGAAGATATCCGTTCCACCGTTGGCTAGATCGTCGGTCGAAAAACTGTCACCAGATACGAGGCCAGCATAGTTCGGGTAGGATAGCCAATGTGTTTCCTTCACGGCGTTTGCATAGACACCGGAAAACGTCTCCGGCGTCATGTTGACGAAGACAGCGACGTTCTCTTTCACGAAGTCGGATTCCGACTGTTCATAAATCTCGGTCAAACGTCCCCGCAGCTTGGGCTCCGGTTCGGAGAGATTGGCCCGGACACGGCGTAGTGTCTGGTTCTTCGCGTCGGTGTGGCCGGAAAGACAAACGTCGGCGATGAGGGCCGTCAGAAGCTGCATGGCCGAGGCCCGAAAGAAGTCGTCGCGGGCGGACGCGGTGCGCGCATTGTCTGTCATGATCCAGGTGGCCACGGCGACAATATCTTCTTCCTTCGTATTGCCGTGACGGCCGATCCAGTCGAGCGCGTTGAAGCCCACTCCCTGTCGGGTGGGATCCAGCACAATCACCTTCTGCCCAGCCTTGCGTCTGTGATCGACGACCATCGGTGCGACCTCGCTTGATGGATCAAGCACAACCAGCCCGCCACCCCATTTGAGCGCTGTTGGGATCGTCACCGACGTCGTCTTGAAACCGCCGGAGCCCGCAAAAACGATGCCGTGCGAGGAGCCAAACGACCCATCGAAGCAGAGCAGCTGCGACTTGCCGCCCGCACCCCAGCTCTGTGGCTCATCGGCCCGAAAAGGCATGGTGGCCACGCTGTCCTTGTCGACTCTATATCGCTCGCCAATAACGATGCCGCCGGGTTCGGGAAAGAGCTTTGCCGCCTCCTGCAACTTCATCCAGTCGGCTTCGCCATGCACCGCTCGCTTTCCGCCGATCCGCTTAGGTCCGGTTTGAGCAAAAGCGGCATTGCCCTTGATCGCGACGCGCAGCGCAAACATTGCACTGACGAATGCGACGCCCGCACCGACCATTGTCGCTGGATCGGCATAGGTGAGAACCGATTGTCCTGCCGGTACGTTGCCCGCGATGCCGGTCAGACGGATCGTCTCGCCTATGGTCGCGATAATGATCGCCGTACTGTTTGCGGCTAGGACGCTCACACCTGCCGTCTTGATGTTGGCTGATCCATTTGCTGCAAACAATGCTATGGCACCAATTGCGGCGACGGCGATGTAGGGCAGGGCAAGGCCAGTTCGTCCTAGCATCAGCTTCGCCTGGGTCGAGGAGCCGAACTCCGCCAGCCGATGTTCCATTCCGGATGTCATTACCAACGCGGCAAGCATGATTGCCGCCAGCAGAACGAACAGCAAAAGCCTATTCACCGTCATGGCCAAAAGCCTCCACGCCGATGGACGTCAGGCGCGATCGCTCCGCCTCATTGCCTTTGATCCTTTTGTTCGCATCGATCAGAAGACCGAGCAGCAGCGCCCGCTTCTCATAGCGCAAGCCCGCTTTGACGATCAGGGCACCGAGCTCGATCTTTTCGCGCGTGTCCTTTTTGCGCGCTTCTGTCGTCATCGCCTTCGCCATCCGATCAAGCCTCACCAGGCCCGCCCGCATCCGCGCCAGGCGTGAACGACGGGCGGGTGTCGCGATCTGGCTTGTCACCATGCCCATTCTCTTTTCCGGTCGCAGGTCCTTTGCCTCCGCGAAACCGTCGTGCAATCTCCTCGAAAGCCGCCTGAAGCTCTGCCTCGTCAATCTCGATCTCCCCAATCCCGGCCTTCAGTGCGATCCGGCCGATGCGTTCGGCCTCGCGTGTTTCAGCCGCTCTCAGTTGGTCCTGTAATTTGGCGATTTCTTCCCTGATCTTCGATGACGGCTTCTTCATTCCGGTTGCTCTCCTTGGCGTCGTGGCGTTGCATTTGCGACGCCAAGTCTCCCCCGGATGCTCGAAAAATGGAATCTGCAGATCTGCAGATCGCCAAGGGCGATGCTTTCGTGAATGATCCCGCCGTTCCGAAGGAGCGGTTCCAAGGGCGCAATTATACGTCGCTGATGCGACGTGGTTGCTTTCCGCCCTGGCGGGGCCGTCGTGGGGTCGTCGCCCCCGACGAACGAGATTCGAACCGGGAGTGTTTACGCGGTGGCCATCGCCCATTTCTCAGCCAGCATCATCAGCCGCGGCGACGGCCGCAGTGCCGTGCTGTCTGCGGCCTACCGGCATTGCGCGAAAATGGAATATGAGCGAGAGGCGCGCACGATCGATTACACACGCAAACAGGGCCTGCTGCATCAGGAATTTGTTCTGCCAGCCGATGCCCCGAATTGGGTCCGCTCCCTTATCGCCGATCGCTCTGTATCGGGAGCGGTCGAAGCCTTCTGGAACAAGGTCGAGGCCTTCGAGAAGCGCTCCGATGCCCAGCTCGCGCGAGACCTGACAATCGCACTTCCGCTGGAGCTGACGGCCGAGCAGAACATCGCACTGGTACGGGACTTCGTGGAAAAGCACATTCTCGCCAAGGGCATGGTTGCCGACTGGGTCTATCATGACAATCCTGGAAATCCGCACATCCACCTGATGACGACATTGCGGCCGCTCTCCGAAGATGGGTTTGGGGCAAAGAAGGTTGCAGTCATTGGTGAGGATGGCCAGCCTGTCCGCACGAAATCTGGTAAGATCGTCTACGAACTCTGGGCCGGTTCGACCGAAGATTTCAACAAGCTGCGCGATGGATGGTTCGAACGCCAGAACCATCACCTGGCGCTCAGTGGTATCGATCTCCGTGTCGATGGCCGCTCCTACGAGAAGCAGGGCATAGACCTGGAGCCGACCATCCATCTCGGCGTCGGCGCCAAGGCGATCGAGCGCAAGGCGGAAAGCCAAGGCGTGCGTCCGGGGCTCGAGCGGATTGAGCTGAATGAGAAGCGGCGAAGCGAGAACACCCGTCGAATTCTGCGACGCCCGGAGATCGTGCTCGACCTGATCACCCACGAGAAAAGCGTCTTTGACGAGGGTGATATCTCCAAGGTGCTGCATCGTTACATCGATGATCCCGGCATGTTTCAGCAGTTGATGGCGCGCATCATCCAGAGCCCTGATGTTCTGCGCTTGCAGCGCGACACGATCGATTTTGCAACCGGCGACAAGGTGCCGGCCCGTTACTCAACACGGGCGATGATCCGGCTGGAAGCGAGAATGGCGACGCAGGCGATATGGCTGTCAAACCGGGAGGGACGTGCGGTTTCCCCAACCATACTGGATGAGACATTCCGGCGGCATGTGCGACTGTCGGATGAGCAACGGATTGCAATCGAACGTATCGCTGGCCCGGCTCGCATCGCGGCTGTCGTAGGCCGTGCGGGCGCGGGCAAGACCACGATGATGAAGGCGGCGCGTGAGGCATGGGAACTGGCCGGCTATCGCGTTGTCGGCGGCGCGCTTGCGGGCAAAGCGGCCGAAGGCTTGGAGAAGGAAGCTGGCATTCAGAGCCGCACGCTCGCGTCCTGGGAATTGCGCTGGGGCCGTGGCCGCGACATGCTCGATGACAGGACCATCTTCGTCATGGACGAGGCCGGAATGGTCGCCTCCAAACAGATGGCGGGCTTTGTCGATGCCGTGGTCAAGGCAGGGGCAAAGATCGCGCTGGTCGGTGATCCCGAGCAGCTTCAGCCGATCGAGGCGGGGGCTGCCTTCCGTGCCATTGTTGATCGCATCGGATATGCCGAACTGGATTCGATCTATCGCCAGCGCGAGGACTGGATGCGCAAAGCCTCGCTTGATCTGGCGCGGGGCCGCGTCGGAGATGCGCTCGCCGCCTATCGCTCTGAGGGCAGGGTGCTTGGTTCCGAGCTGAAGGCTCAGGCTGTCGAACACCTCATCGCGGACTGGTACCGTGATTATGACCCTGCGAAGTCCACATTAATCCTCGCTCACCTGCGCCGTGACGTGGGCATGTTAAACGGCATGGCGCGTGACAAGCTGGTCGAAAGCGGCATCATCGGCGAAGGCCATGCCTTTAGAACTGCCGACGGCATCCGCCAATTTGACGTAGGTGATCAGATCGTCTTTCTGAAGAACGAAGGATCGCTCGGCGTCAAGAATGGCATGATCGGTCATGTCATCGAAGCGGCGCCGAACCGGATCGTCGCTGTCGTGGGGGAAGGCGATCAGCGCCGCCAGGTGACGGTCGAACAGCGCTTCTACAGCAATCTCGATCATGGCTACGCGACAACGATCCACAAAAGCCAGGGAGCGACCGTCGACCGGGTGAAGGTGCTGGCTTCGCTGTCGCTCGATCGGCATCTGACCTATGTGGCGATGACCCGCCACCGCGAGGATCTGCAGCTTTATTACGGGAAGCGGTCCTTTGCCTTCAATGGCGGTCTATCGAAAGTCCTTTCCCGCAGAAACGCCAAGGAAACCACGCTCGATTACGAGCGCGGAAACCTCTACCGCGAGGCACTGCGGTATGCAGAAAACCGTGGTCTCAACATCGTCCAGGTGGCGCGTACGCTGCTGCGCGACCAACTCGACTGGACACTGCGCCAAAAAAACAGACTTGCCGATCTTGCTCAGAGGCTTCGTGCAATCGGTGAGCGCTTTGGCCTCCAACAATCCCTGAAAACCCAAGCGATGAAGGAGACAGCACCTATGATCGCAGGCATCAAGACATTTTCCGGTTCCGTCGCCGATACGGTGGAGCAAAAGCTCGACACTGATCCAGCCCTCAAAAAACAATGGGAAGAGGTCTCGACCCGCTTTGTTTACGTCTATGCCGATCCCGAGACTGCCTTCCGGGCGATGAACTTCGATGCAGTGCTGGCAGATAAAGATAGCGCCCGCCAAGTGCTTCAAACGCTTGAAGCGGAGCCGGCATTCATCGGACCATTGAAGGGTAAGACCGGTATTCTCGCCAGTAAGGCCGACCGCGAGGACCGTCGCGTCGCAGAACTGAACGTCCCCGTGCTGAAGCGCGATCTTGAGCATTATCTGAGGATGCGCGAGACTGCCGTGCAGCGGCTGCGGGCTGACGAGCAGGTATTGCGCCAGCGCATATCGATCGACATTCCAGCGTTGTCGCCGACGGCACATGTGGTGCTGGAGCGCGTGCGCGATGCGATTGACCGTAACGACCTGCCAGCGGCCATGGCGTATGCGCTCAGCAATCGTGAAACCAAGACTGAGATCGACGGGTTCAACCAGGCCCTCGCCCAGCGGTTTGGGGAACGCACGCTGCTCACCAATGCCGCGCGGGAACCCTCCGGAAAGCTGTTCGACACACTCTCTGAAGGAATGCAGCCGGAGCAGAAAGAACGCCTGAAGGAAGCTTGGCCGGTCATGCGCACAGCCCAACGGCTTGCTGCCCACGAACGCACCGTGCAGTCATTGAAGCAGTCGGGGGAATTGCGTCTCACCCAGAGCCAGACCTCGGTGCTCAAGCAATAACGCGGCGGCAGCTACTCTTGTCTCTGGCGGGTGTCGGCGTGGTCATCTCCAGTCTTGTCGCGACCGGGTGGATTGGCGGCTATCGACTGAACCTGACGCCAAGCGAGCCACTCGGGCTGTGGCGTATCGATGCGCTTTTCCGCGACGTCGATGTCGGAGATCTCGTGTTCGTCTGCCCGCCGGCTACAGCCACATTCGAAGAGGCATGGCAGCGCGGCTATCTCCGGCGCGGACTGTGTGCCAGCGGCTTTGCACCGCTCATCAAAACTGTTGCAGCACTCCCTGGCCAGCACGTCGCCATTGGCGAAACGATCGAAGTCGATGGCGTGCCGCTGGGCGCATCCCGCCTCCGAAAAAGTGATGGGCAACGGCGGGTGATCGTCCCGTATTCCGGTGGTGTTGTGCCGCGAGGATACCTGTTTCTCCACTCATCCTTTGAGAGCTCCTATGACTCACGATATTTTGGACCGATCCCCGATAGCGGGCTCCTCGGGCTTGCCAAGCCGATCCTCACGTTTGATCCCTGAAAGCTGGCGCGGACCGGTCCTGGTCGGGCTGTCGATCGTGGCTGGGACGGTCGGCTGGAGTGGAAACATCATGACCTTGCCGGTCGTGATGCTGTTCCCGCTACTCTGGGCGCAATCGCCGTCACGTTTGGTCGCTGCTGCCGTCTCAGCTGGTTACTTCCTCGCCGCTTCCCGCGGCTTGCCCCAGGGCGTCGCCAATTTCTACGCCGCTGATCTTTGGCCCGGCCTGCTACTTTGGGCGGTTGCCTCGCTTGCTTTCGTTGTCGTGCATGCCGTCCTCTGGGCAAGGCAAACGGAAAGGTTACGGGCGGTACGTTATGTGGTGGCCATGGTGCAGATGGCTCTGCCGCCATTTGGGATCATTGGCTGGGCGCATCCATTGACCGCGGCCGGCATCCTGTTTCCAGGATGGGGATGGTTTGGTCTCGGTGCTGCCGCGATCCTGTTGGTCGTCATGACCGGTCGAAGGTGGAAAATCGCGGTTGCGGCCCTGGTGGGACTACACGCCTGGTCCGCCACGAACTGGACGCAGCCCAAGGCACCCGACAGATGGAAAGGGGTTGATCTCGCGCTCGGGCAGAGGCTCGGTCGTGACAGCTCGCTCACCTATCAACGCGGTCTGATCGCAACCGCGCGTGCGATGGAGGACGGGAAGGCTCGTTTCGTCGTTTTGCCGGAGAGTGCGCTCGGCTTTTGGACGCCGACCGTGGCGCGTCTCTGGCAGGATGGCTTGCAGGGATCCAGCGTCACCGTGATCGCCGGTGCAGCGGTCATCGATGCGGCCGGTTATGACAACGTCATGGTGGCTATCTCTGCCAGCGACGCCCGTGTTCTCTATCGAGAGCGGATGCCGGTCCCGGTCTCCATGTGGCAGCCGTGGCTCGATTGGACAGGGCAGGGTGGAGGTGCACGCGCTGACCTTTTACGAAATCCGACCGTCGATATCGACGGCCAGAAGATCGCGCCTTTGATCTGCTATGAGCAGCTTATCCTTTGGCCGGTCCTGCAATCGATGATCCTCTCCCCCGCCGTCATTGTCGCCACGGGCAATGGATGGTGGACTGTCGGCACCTCGATCGTTGCCATCCAGAAGGCAAGCGTGACTGCCTGGGGCAGGCTGTTCGGCGTGCCCGTCATCGTGGCGTTCAACACATAGGATATTTCCCGATGGTCGATGCTGCCCTTATCCAGCAATGCGCCGATCCTGCTCTAAAACCCGCAATCGTCGAGCAGTTCATCGAACGGGCAGGGTCCCAGGATCCACTCTTTATTAAGGTTCGCTCTGGGAGCCGAGTCATTCTGGTACCTAAGCCAGCGACACCGGATGATGCCCTGACGCTGATCCGTAACAACCTCGGTCGAAACACCGTGCGCGTTGGGATAACTCAATATCCCGCTGGCCTCGGCATCCTGGAGGCCGGGCAACTGAAGCCCGACCTCGTCGATGCATGTACGAACATCCGCATGGGCACGGCGCTGTTTGCCAAGGTCTACCGGATCGTCACCAAATGGTATGGCAATCCAACCAACAAAGATGTGCTGCCACAGGTACTCGATGATGCCATCATTGCTTGGCAGACGGGGTATTTCGAGGGGGTGGCGGTGTTTCGGGCAGAGGATCCCGTGGACGGGAAGATTGATGAGTTCGAGCAAGACGGAAAAGGTTCCACCCGTAGAGAGGATGAGAATGAAATCAACCATACGACAGCACCGGCTGGCAATGATACAGACGACCCAAACAGCGCAGGCATTCGGATTGACCTTTCAGGTATTGGTGCTCGTTCGCAATACAACGGCTTAGCAGGCGATCCCAATTAGGCTTGACGGCGCCGATCTTCCAAAATGTTCTCGGTAACGTCTCCCCAGCGAGCGAAAATGCCAAGGATAGATACCTCTTCATCCTTGACAATAAGGGCTATGCTGATGCGACTTCATACTGAAGGGTGACCGGAAGAGCGCTGCTGAACATCGCAAGTTGCAAAACGCCACCATCAAAGCGGCGCGCGAAATTACGTTGGGGTTTGTGAGAAAGACCAGGCTGGAACACGACCAATCCTGTGTCCGGCTCAAGTTAAGGCGACGCGACTATGCCGTTGGCCTAGTGGCTTTCCCGTAACGAAGCGTATTCAGTTGCACTCGTCTTGTTGCGCCTTTCATACTTCTGGCCATGCGGCCATTTCAGGTCTTGCGGGATGCCCCAATATTGCGTTTATCAATCAGATATTACAAGGCTTCGGAACGGTAGAATGCCATGAAATTTCGCGATTTAGAGATAAAATCCTTTCGAAAAAAGTCGAAATCTGGTCCACCTACGTGCTCATATATACGATGCTCATTGGAACGTTTCTTTCGATTTTTATGCATCCATATAAACTATGCTAATGATAGGAATAATCTTGTCTATTATATAAATAAATTCAAATATTTATATTTTATATCGCAATAATTATTGGCCATTGGACTGCACTTTCGTTCAATCTTTCGTTTTAGTGTTTTTCTTCTATCGTGAATAAAGGGGTGTCAGAAACAGATCGCCCGAGGCTGGCGTGTGGCTATTGGCCGAAACGATTGGGGAGCGAAGATTGAACGCACAGGAAGAAAGATCACGTGACTGGGTATCGATCCGTCGCCCGTTCGCAAAGGCTGGTCTGGAAACGATGACGGCGCGATATATCCAGCAATCCTTTAAACCGCATGCACATGATGAATATGTCATAGGGATCATTGAGGGAGGTGTTCATTCTGTTTGGTGTCGTGGCATTCATCATAACATGCCGTCAGGCACTGTGGTCACCATGCATCCAGGTGATGTCCACTATGGCAATGCGGCAATTGCCGAGGGCTGGAAGCAGCGGATGATTTACATCAGTGAAAATGAAATTGGAAAATTCATTAGCGACATTGCAGGTGGAGACAAGTTTTTGCTACCTGATTTCAAACAAACGTTTCATGATCGGCCGGATCTCGCCCATTCCTTCGCGCAGTTTCATGAAGTCTTGCATAGCTCACCCTTGGCATTGGCACGTGATGTTGCGCTTGATTCGATTATGCGCGTCACAATTGGTGCCTTGTCGCCAGATTTCGTGAAGGCAAAAGACGCAAAGCAGCCGTCCGGTCGCATTGCAGATGCCGTTGAGTTCTTGCACAATCGCATCGAAGATGATGTCACGCTGGACGAACTTTGTGATGTCGCTGGTTTGAGGCGGCGGCAAACCATTGAAGCATTCAAGCGGTGTACCGGATTACCCCCGCACGCTTATCACGTTATTCAAAAAGTGAAGGCCGTCAAAACTATGCTACGTGATGGTTTTTCGGCAACCGAGGCGGCCGCACGAGCTGGATTTGCTGACCAAAGCCACATGACGCGCCACTTCGTTGGGGTGGTCGGAATGACACCTGGTGCCTACGCTCTGGATTGCCAAAAAAAATATTAACCCGCGTTTTCATTCTATCCGATTCATGACCGGCTCTCTTAGCTTGGTTGCGTAAAACCCGCTCATCTTGCGGGAAATGCAGTCAAAAAGGAAATCCCTATCGTGGTTGGGTTTAGAAATGCCTCATTATCGAGAAGACCTGTTGCTGTCTCCATGTGGGCAGACTTGGCAGTCCTCGGGGTCGCTGTCGTGTGGGGGACTAGCTATCCCGTTGCAAAGGGAGCGCTACTATACGCTCCAGTCTTGATCCTTATTCTTTATCGCTTCCTGATCACGACGATTATCATGATGATCGTAGCGCGTCGCGAGATTGTGGCTATGTCGCGGGGAGATATTCTACGGGGATTTTTACTTGGGTCGATCCTGTTTTCAATTTTCCTTGCAGAAACCTATGGGGTCGCTTTGACGAGTGCGACGAATACGGCGCTAATCATCTCCCTTTGTGTGATCTTTACACCAATTCTGGACTACGGGTTGTCACGGAAACTTCCGCCGCCTGCCGTTATTGCGAGTGCCATCGTTTGCTGCGTTGGCGTCGGTATCTTGACCGGTGGTATAAACGCCTTCGGTGCAGGTGACTTGCTCGTTTTGGGTGCAGCAGTATTACGAGCCATTATGGTTGTCTCGACAAAGCGGCTTATGTTCGGTCGCCAGATTTCCTCTGCGGCACTCACTGCAATCCAGGGTTTTTCGGTCACAACGCTGACCTTGGTTGTCGTGATCGCTCAATTTGGTGTCGGCAGCATTGCGGTTGATGCCGATCCCCAATTTTGGTTTGCAGTCGCATTCCTTTCGCTCTTTTGCACCATCGCGGCATTCTACATACAGAATGCTGCGGTCAGGAGAACAACGCCAACGCGTGTTGGATTTCTGATGGGGACTGAGCCCTTTTTTGGCTTCCTCCTCGCACATCTTTTGCTCGCCGAACCGATCAGCGCGACAAGCGTATCGGGTGCTGCCCTCATCCTCGCAGGGTCCTTTGCCGGAATTCTCTCCGAAAACAGGAAAAGATCATGAATTTCGTTATTTTCATAATTAGCGCAATGTCGTTCTTGTTTACGGTACGAGAACAGAGAAAAGCTATAGGGCAGCCGCGACTAACCCTACGCTCATCGGCAATAGGGCGCGTTACCGCCTATCTTTGACGTCACGGAGACGGATAGGCGCAACAGGGCCGGACAGCGAATTATTTCAGCCGAGTCAATTTCGTCATGGTCAATGAGTTCTGCTGCTTCCTCCGCCTTATACGAAGAGTCATTGAAAGTGACTCTTCGTATTCCCTTTGAAAATATCTCAAGCCTCTGATGCATTTGAGATATTTTCAATTTCTCAAGTCGAGGATGCGTCAGCATGTCAGAGACTTGGTATTATGCGACGCTTAAATGACAACCGCACAAGTTTTATCGGTTCACCCATCACAGCGAGAATATGAAGACAAGCAATGAAATATTGTTTTTAAAAACTGTTCTTTTCTTAAAGCCAAAGTCAAAGAGTTACTATTTTGCGCGCTGATTGACAGCCTAAGACTACACAAAATGATTGATTTTTCGCGTTGCATAACCGCGGACAAATTAACAACGGAGGAAGGCACTAACGTCACTTTCCTAAGCCGTGGCAACGTTTTACCTGCGCAATCCTATTGGAGATTATATGTCCTATAAAGTACATATTAAGGCATCGGATGTAATAGATGTTCATGTCGGCTGCCGTATCCGTTTACAGCGTGTGCTCAAGGGAATGAGTCAGAAGGCGCTCGCCGAAGGGGTCGGTGTAACCTTTCAACAGGTCCAGAAATACGAAACTGGCACAAATCGGATTGGCTCAAGCCGGCTTCAGGCCGTCGCCAGAATTCTCAGTGTCCCTGTCGCGTTCTTTTTCGAGGATGGCCCTCAGAGTTCTTCCCCTTCGCAATTGCCCGAGGCCGGCATCGGCAAGGAAATCACGCGGTTTATTCGTTCAGAGGAGGGGTTGGCCCTCAATCTTGCTTTCACAAAAATCCAGGATGCCAATGTCAGGCGAAAGGTCATCGGACTGGTGAAGACGCTGGCAAAAGAGCATGCAGAGTGAGACCGGAATGCGTGCCCAGATGATTGCCGCGAATACGCTGATGGCTTGCTCGGCTGCATCCGAAAGGGCACCGTAAAGTTAAAGAACTACGGCCAAAGCTGGCACTCGCCGCTTCCTCTCACGCAGCCTGCAGGCGCGCGAATTCACTCCACATTTGCATGGCTGCGGTTCTCAGTTCACGGTGATGGTGGGACAGGATATCGTGGCGTGGAATGTGGAAGAGATTTGCGACCGGGTCATGGATGGAGACGAAACGCTGGAGATGTCGAGCTGATTTGAAGCCCTTCATGATGCGCTCTCGCCGTCGTGTCGGTTGATGTGAATTCTCCGCCCGGTTATTCAATCCCTTGTGTGAACGGTGTTCGACGCCGGGCATGATGTCGCGTTTGGCCGCGCCGTAGGATCCGAGTTTGTCGATCATCATCACTCTCGGTGCTTGACCCTGTCCTTTCAGAAGCTTTCGTATCAGACGTTTGGCGGCCTTGGTATTAGGGCGGCTCTGCACCAGCACATCGAGAACGAAGCCATCCTGATCGACGGCTCGCCACAGCCAGTGCTTCTTGCCGCCTATGGAGATGACGACTTCATCGAGATACCATTTGTCGCCAAGCTTTCCGGCTGAACGCCGCCGGATTTCATTGGCAAAGCGGCGACCGAATTTCTCGGCCCAAAGGCGGACTGTCTGGTGCGAGACAATAATCCCGCGCGCCGCCAGTAAGTCTTCGACCATCCGCAAGCTGAGCGGGAAACGAAGATAAAGCCAGACGACATGAGCAATCACTTCAGCTGGGAACCGGTGGCGGCGATAAAGGGGATCACGAACGGTTTGGGTCATGTCGCAAAAATCGCACACGCCAATCGCCGCGGGGTTAACGTTACGATGCCTGCGTTCGGCCTTAGCGTGTTTGTGAGGACAGACCTTGTTCCAGCCCCGAGATGCTATGTGGCCAAATGATGGGTGAGAATAAAGCGCGCTTCAGGAGTGCCATCGCAGACATCATAAGCGGCTCCTGCCGATCAACTGCATCATCGCGACGGCAGTTAATCTGAGAATTTTCCCGGGCAGGTTCTCACGTTAAATACCAAACCGGCTAGAAGCACCCGCATCCTCAGGGTTCACTGCCAACCGACAACTCTTGGTGATTTTGGTAAACAATTCCAACTACGCCTTGGCCACGCTGCGCCTGTAGGCCTCGAAAGTGATCGCCATAATTAAGATGATAGGTACGGTCGCAGAAAAGGCGGTCGTTACCCCGAACCGATCGGACAAAGCGCCCAGAGCAAAAGACGCGACCTGCCCCCCGAGAGTCAGAGAGACAACCATCAGCATAGACAGAGCAGCACTGGATGAAGGATTATGATCCATAGCGCGCCCCAGGAAGATTGGAAAAAGACCCCCGATGCCGGCGCCGAGGATAACATTTCCAAGCAACATCAAGGGCGCAGTGGCTGCTATAATGACAATCGTTTCTCCGACAAGGGCAAGCAAAAGCATCGTTCTTTGAATGGCTACGGATCGCACAGCGCCATCGAACCAGATGACGAAGACTCTGGAGGCGATCATGCCAGCGGTAAAGGCCGACAAGCCGAACCGTGCCAGGTCCTGCGGCAATCCTTCTTCCAGCGCGTAGCTTACGAACCAAACATTTTGTGTCCACTCGGTCGCGCCGAGGGCAAAACTAGCGATGGCGAGCGAAACGAGACTGGCGAGAGGTAAGATGTTGAGACCGGTGCGAGCATCCATGGTACTATCAGCACGTTCATGGAACACTTCTGCATTTCGACCAAGGAGTTGAAGAGCGAATAACCCGGTTATCAACGTGAAGCCAAAGGTGAGGAGCAAATAGAAGCTCTGCCAACTTATTTTCCAAGAAAGAACCGCCACGATTAAGAGCGGTGCAGCCATGTTGCCAACACTGAAAACAACGTCGAGGACCGCCAGCGCCGATGACCGACGATCGACAAAGAGTTCACCAAACAGTGTATGAGACGCCGTAAAGATCGCGCCGCCACACAGACCCAGTGCAAGATAAATTGCATAAAAAAGACTTGGCACTGTGGCTGTAAACTGTAGCAACGAGAAGACGGCGGTCAGAGCTGAAAGGAGCGTCAGAACAATGATCGTACCGTAGGCTCTGAGGAGGCGTTCAGCGGCGAAGGACCCGACGCTGAATCCGATCGACCAGATTACGAAGACCATGCCCGCCATGAAGGGCGATAGCGAAAAGGTCTCCATGGCATTAGGGAGAAGTGCGCCAATAGAGACGCCCAGCATACCCCAGAAGAAAAATGATATGCTGGCCGATACTCCAAGCAGTAAACGATTATTGGTCAAAGTGAATTACCGTCTTGAGATGAGGAGTTGTGTAATATTCGGCGAAGAACTGAATGACCTCCTGCGGACGCCAAAAGGACATATGGTTCGTCATCATCCAGCCCGGATCGATAATCCGTCGGAGCAACAGTTCCTTTGCGGTCTTCATGACGAATGCCGTCTTGTACATCGGAAAATGGTCAACGTCGAAAGCGGCCGAGGCAAGCGTAATGCCCTTCGCTAGCAGCAACCATGTATCGAATTGCTGGAGCGTCTGGGACGCACCATAGAGTACATATTTGGAACCCGGCTTGGCAGCCCGCATCGCCGCGCGACGAGGGCATGAGTCTGCTTCTATGTTGACCAAAGGCGGTAGAGCGTCAAACACATAATCAAATGCATCGTCATCCGACTCTCGTAACTCTTCTGCAGAACCGAATACGAAATTTGCATACTGGCTTCGCGCAATTTCCTGGCGTGCCTGATTGCGTTCAAGAACAGCAACCGACTTCGTTGCATAGAGGGTCTGCAATATAGCGCCGGCGATCGCACCGCACGGTCCACCGCCAAGAACTAACACTCGGTTTCCAACGGCGGGTGGATGGGTAAGGATCGATCTCAAGACCGCTGTAATCGGCTCGATCAGGGGCGCATCACTGTCCGAGATCTCGTCTGGAAGCGTAATCGCCGCCGCCCGTTCATCATCTTTGAAAAAGCGGCCTGTCTTGAAAGGTGATGATCGCAGATCTCCGGCGAAAAGGGGACGCAAAGCCCGGTATTCTGCCATCCCGCCGAAATCTGTTTGGCCGAAATAAGCAAGGCGTTGTCCTTGGAGGGAGGACGGGCATTCGGGACCGACATCAACGACGATACCGCTATATTCGTGGCCAAGGATCACCGGGTAGTCCTCGGCAAGGAGATTGCCATGATAATGCGAGATGTCAGTAGAACAAATCGAGACGGCCGATGTCTTAAGCAGAACGCCATCTACAGGGGTCTCTGGCACTTGGCGCTGTGAGATCGAGAGCCGATTAGGGCCGTTGAGTTCGATGACTTGCATAGTAGTTGACATTGAGGAACTCCTTTTTGGGAAAAAATTTCCTTGGATGTCCATCATGTGTGCGATCTCTCTTGGATCGCTTCTAGTGCAGTGCAATATCTGGGGAGATGGGTGCAGCCTAGGAGATTTCAAGCCCCAGGTAATCAACTTTTGATAGACTGTCGAATAACCCGCTGTAGTTGAATATCATTTTCAGATGAACGGCTATGCTTCAAGGCGATTTCGGCTGGGGGACGACCTCCACCAGAGGAGCACAATTGACGTCTAGCTCTTCAAGGATCCACCATGCACTAGGTGTTTGGTCCCAACATATGGAGGGGCAATGCCTTAGCGTAACCAACAGACTGCAGGCTTTTGTTTTAGAATATATTTTTCTATCGGGGTCATTGGTTCGGTTCCCATCAAGGCGAGACAACTCGGGCTGAACGAGGCGTGGACGAATCCACGCCTCATGTTGCTTAGGCTTCGATAACACAGCCGAGCCGCGTGAGAGACGCGTCGACCCAGGCGCGGTCGTTCTTCCCGAGCTTAATGTTTTCCATCTGCTTTATTTCTGCCGCGTGCTTCTTCGATGCGGCTTCGAATACAGTCTCGACCGAGGACAGCGGGACCGACAGAAGGCCATCAGCGTCGCCGCAGATGAGGTCGCCCGGCTCGATGACCATGCCGTTGATGGCGATAGGCACGTTCACTTCGCCCGGGCCATCCTTGTAGGGGCCGCGGTGGGTGACACCTGCTGCAAAGACGGGGAATGATCCGGCCAGCAGTTCTTCGCTGTCGCGGATGGCGCCGAAAATAACGATGCCGCCGAGACCGCGCTGCGCTGCATGCGCAACCATCAATTCGCCGATGATCGCATTGCTGAGGTCACCACCAGCATCAACGACGACGATGTCACCGGGCTCGGCAATGTCGAGTGCCTTGTGGACCATCAGGTTGTCGCCGGGGCGCGCTTTGACCGTCACGGCGGCGCCCACCATTCTCGGGCCCGTATAGAACGGGCGCAGCGGCGCGCCGCCCGCTGTCATACGGGACATGACATCGCTCACATTGGCGACAGGCAGAGTTCTGAATTTCTCCACCCATTCCGCGCAGACATTTTGCTTACGCTTGCATACTCTGAAACCCAACATTTCGATTCCTCCGTTTTCAAATTTGGTGGTTTAGTTCTGGGCGAGGTTCTGGTTGGCGAGTGCCCGACGATCAAAGGGCGCGCCGGTGAGGACATCGACGATGTGCTGCGCGCTCTGTAGCGCCATGTTCCTCAGCGCTGATCGGCTTGCCCCGCCCACGTGAGGGGTGGCGATCAGGTTTGGCAGCGCCCAGAACGGGTGATCGGCAGCCGGTGGTTCCTGCTCGAAACTGTCGAGTGCCGCACCTGCGATGCTGCCGTCCTTCAGTGCATCCAGAAGAGCCGCCTCATCGATGACGGCGCCGCGCGACGTGTTGACGATGAAGGCCGTGGATTTCATCACCTTCAGCCGCTCGGCATTGATGAGGTGATGGGTCTGCGGTGTCAGCGGGCAATGCAGGCTGACGATATCGCTTTGCGCGAGGATGTCCGACAGGTCGCGGCTCACGCGCGTGCCATCTGCGTCCTCCGCAAACGGGTCGTATGCGATGGTTTCCATACCGAGGCCTTGCGCAAGTTTCGCCGTCCTGCGCCCGATCTCGCCAAAACCGATGATGCCGAAGCAGGCGCCCGCGAGGTCGCGTCCGACATATTTCGTCTTCGGCCAAGCGCCGCCCTTCACGGTGTCGCTCAGGCTGCCGATGTCTTTCATCAGCGTCACGGACAGGGTGATCGCAAGTTCTGCGACCGACTGTGCGTTAGCGGCGAGGGCGCGCAGAACCGGGATGTTGTGGGAAGTGGCGGCGTCGAGATCGATATTGTCCACGCCGCTGCCGTGTTTTGCGATCACTCGAAGACGGGAGGAAGACGCGATGACCTGATCGTTTATCTGGCCTTGTCTGACGAGGATCGCATCAACCGCGTGTGTTTTGGCGATCTCAGCGAGATTTTCCGAGCCGCTGTAGCCATCCGCATAAACGATCTCGATTGCATGTCGTTTAAGAAGTTCTGTTGCTTCAGGTGCCAATTCCGCCCCAGTCACAAGAACTTTGAGACCTCTCGCAATCGCCGTTGATAGGTTTGCAGCAGCTTCCGCTGCATTGATTTTGTTCACTAAACCCTCCCGAACTCCGGTGCGTCGCCTGACAGGTAAGCGACGGTTGACGAATCCTTATTATCGGTTATTGTACTAGATGAAAAGATGTTGTACCTAGTACAACATCTTTTTGAGGGAGGTTTGATCCAATGCCAGGCAATTCTTCAGGTGTCGCAGCTGTTGAACGCGCTGTTTCGATGCTGGAAGCTTTTACCGATGTCGACTATTCGTTGACGCTCGGAGAGCTTGCGCGTCGCACGGAACTCGACAAATCCACGGTGTTGCGCATCGCGCGCTCGCTTGCGAAATCCTCCATGCTCGTTCGCAATGATGATGCCAGCTGGCGGCTAGGGCCGAAGCTCGTGCGTCTCGGCGGGCTGTATCAATCCACGTTCAAGTCATCTGCGATCGTTGAGCCTTTGCTTGCCCAGATCAGCGATGAGAGCGGCGAGAGCGCTGCGGTTTACGTGAAAGAAGGCGTTGTCCGCGTCTGCCTTCATAGGCACGATTCCACACAATCGATCCGCCACTCGGCGCGTGTTGGCGATGCGATGCCGCTCGATCGCGGGGCGCCCGGGCGTGTCATTCTGGCTTTCACCGGTTCCAGCGGAAAGCTCTATGACGATATTCGCGCGAAGGGGTTTCATGTCACCATCGGCGAGCGCGACCCACAGGTCGCGAGCGTCGCCGTCCCGGTCTACCGCGACGGACAAGCCCTCTTTGGCTCTTTGGCTTTGACCGGCCCGCCATCGCGTTTCAACGAAGAGGCCGTGTCGAAAAATCTCGAAATTCTCCGCGTTGCCGCGCGCAAGCTCAGCGCTGCGCTTGGAGGAGACCCCGGCTAGTTCCAGAGCGGGTGCCGGGCCCGCATAGCGTTCCTTGGGAGGAGCATATCGATGAATATGATGAGAACAGCGATCTTGGCGGCCAGCAGTTTGCTTGCAACGATTGGCTCGGCCCATGCCGAGTGGCCGAAGGATCGACCCATTCAGATGATCGTTGCTTTCGCGCCGGGCGGCAGCACAGACGTCATGGCGCGTGCCATGCAGCCCTATCTTGAAAAGGAACTGGGCGCAGACATCGTCATCGAAAATCGCCCCGGCGCATCGGGCGAAATCGCCTATACGGCGTTGGCAAAGGCCAAGCCGGATGGCTACACCTTCTCCTACATCAACACGCCCGGTTTCTTGTCCATGCAGGTGCAGAGAAAGCTCGGCTATGATCCAAAGACCATCAAGCCGATTGCCCGTATCGTAGACGACCCGGCGGCTATCGTCGTTCCTGCGGCGTCAGAAATCAAAACCATCGCGCAATTCATCGAAGCAGCGAAGGCAAAGCCCGGTGCGGTTTCGTTCGGCTCATCCGGCATCGGCACGGATGATCACCTTGCCATCATCATTCTCGGCGCTGAAGCCGGCACCAAGATCACGCATATTCCGTTCAACGGTGCTGGCGAAACCCGCACCGCGATCCTTGGCGCACAGGTGACCGGCGGCGGTCTCAACGTTAGCGAGTTCGGCGGAAACGATACGTCCGGCCTGCGGATGATCAATACCTTCGGCAAGGAGCGCTCGCCTGAGCTTCCAGACGTGCCGACAGCCATCGAATCCGGTTTCAATGTCGAGATGACATCCGAGCGCGGCATCGCTGCTCCCCGCGAAGTGCCGGCTGAAATCGCCGACCGTTTCGCTGCCGCCGTCAAGGCAACGCTGGATAACCCTGAGTTCCAGAAGCAGGCCAAGCAGATGGCGCTGCCACTGGCTTATCTCAGCGGTCCTGACTGGGAAAAGGAAATGCCAACGCGTCTCGCTCGCTTCCAGAAGATCTGGGACACTACTCCTTGGGTGCAGCAATGAGCGTTAAGCCTGTAGCAAACGGTCGGGACTTTCCCGATATTCTTGCGGGTGGCGTACTGATATTTCTGGGAGCGCTTGGCCTTTGGGCCGGGCGCGACCTGACATACGGCACTCCGGCAATGATGGGCCCCGGTTTCCTTCCGAAGTCCCTCTGCGCCATCATCGCGCTCATCGGCGTGATCGTCCTTATCAAGGCACTTTCCAAGCCGCATGAGTCACTGGATGCGGTTAACCCCAAGCCGTTGCTTATTCTGGTCGCCGCCATCGCAGGATTTGCGTTTGCAGCCGAACGCTTCGGCTTTGTCGCTGCAACCATCTGGCTTCTGGTTGTGGGAAGCCTTGCCGATCCGGAATCGCGCTGGAAGGAGATTTTCATCTCGACCGCAGTGCTGACGACGCTCGGCGCGCTTCTCTTCGTTTACGGACTTGGCGTCCAGATGCCGATTTGGCCCTTCTGACGACCTTTCCTGATTTGATCGGATTATTTCGATGGCTTTTCTCGACGTCCTTATGCTCGGATTCTCCGAGGCCCTGACACCAACCAACTTAATGTTTTGTTTCATCGGCGCGCTTCTGGGAACCCTGATCGGCGTCTTGCCGGGTATCGGCCCGACCGCAACCGTGGCGATTCTTCTGCCGGTGACGTTCTTCCTGCCGCCGCTTGGGGCTTTGATCATGCTGGCCGGCATTTTCTACGGCGCGCAATATGGTGGCTCGACAACGGCCATTCTGGTCAATCTTCCCGGTGAAGCCTCGGCGGTGGTAACCGCGATCGACGGGTACCAAATGGCACGAAAGGGCAGGGCGGGTGCCGCCTTGGCCATTGCAGCGCTTGGCTCCTTCTTCGCGGGCACGGTCGCAACGATCGCGCTGGCAGTTGCCGGACCGACGCTGTCTGCCTTCGCACTGTCCTTCGGACCGGCCGAGTATGTAGCGCTATGTATCTTCGGTCTGCTCGCGGCCACCATTCTCGCCCATGGTTCTGTCGTGAAAGCCATCGGCATGGTCTGCCTCGGTCTCGTGCTCGGCATGGTTGGCATTGACGTCAACAGCGGCTCGGCCCGCATGACGTTCGGCTCGACCGACCTTTATGATGGCATCGATTTCGTCGTGATAGCGGTCGGTCTGTTCGGGATCGCGGAAATTGCCACCAATCTCGAATCCAAGGAAATCCGCGGCGTTCTGCAAAGCAAGATCGGTCGGCTGTGGCCGACGCGGGAGGAATTCAAGGACAGCTGGGCCGCAGTTCTGCGCGGCACCGGCGTTGGAACGATCCTCGGCGTTCTCCCGGGTGGCGGCGCGACGTTGAGCGCCTTCAGCGCCTATTCCGTCGAAAAGCGCATTTCGAAGACGCCGGAGAAATTCGGTCACGGTGCGATTGCAGGTGTTGCCGGACCGGAGGCTGCGAACAATGCCGGTGCGCAGGCATCGTTCATTCCGCTTCTGACGCTGGGTATCCCCTCCAATTCGATCATGGCCATGATGCTGGGCGCGATGACGATCCACGGCATCACCCCCGGCCCATCGGTCATCCAGAACCAGCCGGAACTGTTCTGGGGTCTGGTCGCATCGATGTGGCTCGGCAACGCCATGCTGCTCGTCATCAATCTGCCGCTGATCGGACTGTGGGTGAAGCTGCTGCAGATTCCGTACCGCCTGATGTATCCGGCTATTTTGCTGTTCTGCTGCGTGGGTGTTTACAGCGTCAGCAATCGTGGCTTCGACGTGGCACTGGTCATCCTCTTCGGTATCCTTGGATACGTCCTGCGGAAGGCAAAATGCGAGCCGGGTCCTCTGCTTCTTGGCTTCGTTCTGGGCCCGCTTCTGGAAACAAACCTGCGCCGTGCAATGCTCTTGTCGCAGGGTGACTGGCTGGTTTTCTTCGAGCGACCGATCAGCGCCGTCCTCCTGGTCATCACGGTCGCGATGCTGCTGACGCTGATCCTTCCCACCATTCGCAAGAACAGAAAAGCCGCGTTCGAAGCGAGCGAAGACTGACATAAAAGGGCGCCGAGAGGTGCCCTTTTTCACTGTCTTCGAGGCAAATCAAAAGGCCCCCTCGGTGGTCATCGGTGAAGGCTGAAAATCATGGTTTCCGCTCTTTTTGCTTCGGCGGGGCATCGCTTGCGCGATGTCCTATCTCTTGATGATTTCGAGGTTCTGGCGAAACGTCATTTGCCGGGGCCGCTCTTTGGATACATTGCCGGGGCAAGCGAGACCAATGCCTCGTTGCGCATGAATGCCGAGGCGTTCAGGGACATAAGCCTCACGCCACGGGTTCTCAGAAACGTTTCGACCAGAACCACAAAGACAATCTTGTTCGGCGAGGAATGGAGCGCACCGTTTGGGATCGCGCCGATGGGTATAAGCGCCCTGATGGCCTATCGCGGCGATCTCGTTCTTGCCAAGGCTGCGCAGGATGCCGGGATTGCCATGATCATGAGCGGCTCATCCCTGATACGGTTGGAGGAGATTATCGAAGCTGCACCTCGATCATGGTTTCAAGCCTATCTACCGGGCGAGCCGGACCGGATCGATGGATTGATAGATCGCGTGGCTTCGGCAGGCTACAAAACTCTTGTTCTGACGGTGGATACCGCCGTACTGGCCAATCGCGAAAACAATATCCGCGCTGGCTTCTCGACACCTCTTCGGCCAAGCCTTCGTCTTACCTGGCAGGGAATGACCCATCCGGCATGGACGATTGGGACTTTCGCACGAACGATACTCACTCACGGCATCCCCCATTTCGAGAATTCGTATGCGACACGCGGCGCGCCGATCATTGCGTCGAACGTCATGCGAGACTTCGGCAAGAAGGATCATCTGAGCTGGGGCCATTTCAGCCGTATCAGGCAAAGATGGACGGGGAACCTGGTCGTGAAGGGGATACTTCATCCCGAAGATGCAGCCATGGCCGCAGAGCGTGGGGCAGATGGTATCATCGTGTCCAACCATGGCGGCAGACAACTTGATGGCGCTATAGCCCCGATGAAAGCTCTGCCTGCGATAGTGGATAGAGTAGGATCAGACACGGTCGTCATGATCGATGGTGGTATTCGTCGGGGGACAGATATGGTAAAAGCCCTCGCGCTTGGTGCAAAATTTGTGTTCGTAGGCAGGCCGTTCGTCTACGCCGTGGCGGTAGGTTCAAAAGCGGGTGTCGCGAAAGCCACCAGCATTCTTTCAGATGAATTGCATAGGGATATGGGGCTGTTGGGTGTGACAGAAATTATTGAGCTTCCATCAATTCTTACTCGCATCTGAAATTTCGTTCCGTCGCCAAAACTGGAAAATGGGCTCTGTTGCAAAGATTTCAAATCGAAACGAAATTCCCTAACCTACTTCGTCAAGCGGCCTGACTTTCTCGGTTCTGGGCGAGCAGTGCCGAGGCTTCCGTGAGAGCGTTTGGCCCGATACCGAAAGTACGCTCATCGATCCTTGCTTCTCCACAAATGTCGCCCGTCAGGTTGAAAATGGCTGCCTGACCTTTGCGCACAGCGCGCATGACCTCAAAACCCTTGATCGTGGCGTAGGCGGTTTTCAGCGTTTTGAACCCTCTCACCGATCTGATCAACTGCTTCAGCTTGCCGTGATCAGCCTCAATGACGGTGTTCAGATATTTGACCTGCCGGTGCATGAACTCTGCGGGGTATTTGCCTTTAGTCTTCAGTTGCGAAAGCGCGATACGGTAGGTCGGTGCCTTGTCGGCGTTGATGACGGTCGGTGTCTCCCAATCCTTCAGGTCATTTAAGGCTTTGTCGAGAAAGCGCTTCGCCGCTTTGGCATTGCGGGTCGGGGAAAGATAAAAATCAATCGTGTTGCCGAGTTTGTCGACAGCCCGGTAGAGATAAGTCCATCGTCCGCGAACCTTAATGACAGTACCAGCGTACCGCCCAAAGGATAACCTCACCCTGAAAATGGCGCACTTGAACCGAAGGTCCACGTCGTTTCGCAAACGCAGGCACCGGACATCGACGCTTGCGGCCAGTGTTGCGGCGCTGGCTGTGCCCAGCAATAGGGGTCGGTTCCGCTATCAGTGCAGTTGTTCAAAAGATGCTATTGACCAGCGCACGTACATCTTGCTCCGAATAGGGCTTGGTGAGGAATGGCGCGAGGGTGAGCCGAAAGACTTGTGTTGCGAGTTGATCAAGCGTCATGCTTGTTTGCAACAGATGTGTCAGATGGCCAATATTGTTGAAATGGGCAAGTCCATGCGGTGACAGAACAAGATAGGTCGCAATGGCGCGTGGGTCAGCATCAATGATGTCTCCCTCAGACTGGCATTGGCGCACCAGTCCTACGAGGTTTCCAAAGGCTGTCCGTTCACCCTTGCGGGCTTCTTCCCATTCACCCGCCAGATTTACATCAAACATCACGCGGAAGAAGCCAACGTTTTCCATGGCAAAACGCACATAGGTTGCCCCCATTTGTTCCAGCCTCGCCAATGGAGGCAGGTCAGGGGCCTCAATCGTGCGATTTTGATAAAGGGCCAACTGGCGAAAACCCTCACTCGACAGTTCGGCGAAGAGAGACGCCTTATCGGAAAAGTGGCGATAGACAGCGGTGTGGCTTACCTTTTCGCGCATGGCAAGCTCCCTGAGGCTGAAGGCTGGGCCGTCCCGTTCCACAGTCAGTTCAAGTGCTGATCTAAGCAAATCCTCACGCAGATTTTTGCGATGATAAGGCTTGTCCGCCGCGACGGCGGGAACAGACTTTGCAGCTCCTGCCAAAGGTTTTCGCTCGCTGCCCGCGTTATCCTCGATATGCTTCATGGTCCCTCTTGGGGCGATCGTTTTTTGATGTCGCTCGCCGTTTTCTCTACTACGCGCGTTCACACAACACACCAACCCTTTTTACGCAGCCAACGCATGCAAGGCAAAGGCCTGCTTGACTCGGGCTTTGTTTGCTGCTCATTATGTTTACAGTGGAAACATAATAATCCATAAAAAATAAACTCAACCGAGTGGGAACGACAATGAAAAGCTTAACAAGCGCGGACCGGCTGTCGCGCACCATCAGCCGTCGCACGATTGTCAAAGGCGCGGGCGCTCTCGCCCTTGGTACGCTCATGAGCCCCCATGTCGTGCGGGCCTCATCGGGTAAAATCAAGATTGGCTATATCGGTTGTCTGTCTGGCCTGCGGGCAGAATTCAGCGTTGCCGATCTGTGGACCATCAACCAGATGAAGGCGCTGGTGGCCAAAGGCCTTGATGTCGGCGGCAAGACCTATGAGGTCGAATTTGTCATTCGTGACAATCAGTCAGACGTCAATCGTTCCGCAAGCGTTGCCAGCGAACTGGTTTTGCGCGAGCGTTGCAATCTTGTGCTTGTGGCGGATGGTGATGGTGCCTTGGCAATCGGTGAATTGGCCGATACGCGGCGCGTGCCGGTGATTTCCACCATGATGCCGTGGGAGGGGCTGTATGCGGCACGGGGAAGCACACCCGAAAAAGGTTTTCCCTACACCTTTCACTTCTTTCCGTCCTCTGCATCCATCTTGCAAAACTATGTGGGCATGTGGAACGCGGCCGGAACCAATGGCCGTGTCGGCACGATCTATCTCGATCATGCCGTGGGCCGTGCCCTGATGGACCCTGCCCACGGCCTGCCCGCCCAGATGAAACAGGCGGGCATGACCGAAGTTGCCGCCGGGGCCTTTCAGCTTGGAACAACCGATTTTTCCAACCAGATTGCCCGCTTCAAGGATGGAAACTGCGACGTGCTGGCAGGGTATATGTTCCAGCAACATTTCGTCACCTTCTGGAATCAGGTCCGGCAGGCGGGATTGACGCCCAAAGTCTGTACGTTTGCTGCGGCTTTTGCCTTTTCAAGCACGATGGAAGCGCTGGGCAAATCCGGCGACGGCATGACAACGGATGTCTTCTGGACGCCGAGCTATCCCTATAAATCCTCGCTGACCGGCATTGGTGCCCGTGATCTTGCCAATCAATGGCAAAATGAATCGGGCAAACAGTGGTTGCAGCCACTTGGCTATATCCATGCGCTGTGGGAGGTGGGTTTTGCGGCCTTGAAACAATCGACCGATCCGCGTGATGCCAATGCTGTGCGCACCTCCATTGCCAATCTGGACATTGAAACCATGGCGGGCCGGGTGAACTTCAAAACCACGACCAAGAAAAGTATTGCCGATATGCCGATGGCGGCCGGGCAATGGCGCTTTGATGCGGCAGCGAAATTTCCGTTTGATCTGGATATTGTTTACAATGCTCTGGCCCCGGAAATTCCAGTCACAGCACACCTCCGGCGCCTTCAAAATGCATAGGTCGTCTGAGGCTCAGGACAATGTCATTCTGCGCATCGACAATCTGAACAAGAGCTTTCAAGCCCTCCATGTCACTCGTCAGGTGACATTTGATTTGTTGAGCGGAGAATGTGTCGGCCTCATTGGGCCGAATGGTGCGGGAAAAAGCACTCTGCTGGGCCTGCTTTCGGGCAGTCTCAGGCCGGATTCCGGAACACTCACGCTGGATGGTGCCAACGTAACCCCGTTTGCGCAATTCAAAAGGGTTCGCAGCGGGATTGCCAAGGCAAGCCAGATTCCCCAGACGTTTGATCGCCTGCTGGTGTTCGACAATGTTCGGGTTGCGGCGCTGTATGGGGCTGGAATCCGTGAAAAGGAAGCGGCAGACTGGACAGCGGATGTTCTGAGCCAGTGTGGGCTTGGCGATAAAGCGCGGCGCGAAACCCGCACCCTTGGCCTTCTGGATCGAAAACGGCTGGAACTGGCAAAGGCCGTGGCCGCACGTCCGCGCGTGTTGTTACTCGATGAAGTGGCAGCCGGACTGACGGAGCCAGAAATTCTCGAAATCGTGAAGCTGGTCGAGCGGTTAAAGCCGGGTCGTGCGACGGTTTGGGTTGAGCATATTCCCTATGCCCTTCGAGATGTCTGCGAGCGCCTCATCCTGATGGATGCCGGGGCCAAGCTGCTCGATGGTCCATTCCACACCGTCTGGCAGGATCCGAAATTGCATCAGATCTACATGGGGGTTCCCGATGGCACCACTTTTGACGTTTGACGATCTGGTTGTGCGCTATGGCGACATTCCTGCGCTGGCGGGGGTCAGTTTTGCCATGGATGAGGGAGAAACCCTTGCACTTGTCGGGGCCAATGGTGCCGGAAAATCAACCCTTCTCAAGGCGCTGTGCGGCCTTGTTGATCGTTGGGAGGGCGGAATTTCGCTGGATGGCACAGTGATCAAGCCGGGGCAGGTGGAAAGCACCACGGCACGGGGCATTGCCCTTGTTCCTGAAGGCCGCCTGTTGTTCAACTCTCTGACCATAGAGGAAAATCTCAAGATCGGACAAACCGGCCGCCAAGGCCGCTGGAGTCTGGATGAGATCTACGCACTCTTCCCGATCCTGCATGAGCGACGGCGGCAAAATCCGGGTCATCTTTCGGGAGGGCAACAGCAGATGGTGGCCATCGGCCGTGCCCTCGCATCCAATCCGCGCCTTTTGCTCTGCGATGAAATCTCCCTCGGCCTGTCTCCCAAAGTGACTGAGGATGTGTATGCGGCTCTCGCATCCATTCGCGCCTCCGGCGTGTCCTTGTTGATTGTCGATCAGGACATTGCGCGCGTGTGTTCACGCGCAGACCGGGTGGTCTGCATGCTGAAAGGCCGCGTGAGCCATATTAGCCCGGCAGCGGGTGTGACCGCCCATACGCTGAGAGATGCCTATTTCGGAGCGGCCCAATGACCCTGTCGGATATGCTGGAATTGTTAATACAGGGTTTGACGCTGGGTGGTCTCTATGGCCTCGTGGGTGCTGGCCTTGCCTTGAACTTTGGCGTGCTGAAGGTGGTTAATCTCGTTCATGGCGAGTTGATTACCTGTGGTGGTTTTATCGCAGCCTTTTGCTTGTCCATGGTGCCCAATATGCCTTTTCCGCTCATTCTGGTGCTGGCGATGGCTGGCACAGCACTGGTGGGGGCGGGCCTTCAGGCGCTTGTTGTCGAGCGGGCCATGACAACGCGCGATCCCATGGTGACTATGCTTGTCACCTTCGGACTGGGCATTGTTGCACGCAATGTGATGGTCGAGCTTTTCGGCGCGGACCTGCGGGGACTTGATGTGGGCGGTCTCAGCCATGCCCGCCTCCAGATCGGTACGGTTTCCGTGGGCGTTTTGCCCTTGATGACCTTTGCCTTCGCTCTGGCGGCCTTTGCGGTACTGCATGTTCTGGTCAACATGACGGCCTTTGGACGCGCGGTGCGCGCCACATCGGATCGGCCCGACATTGCAAGGTTGATGGGGGTTCGGGTGCGAACACTCCACATCAAAGTCGCGGCCCTTGCCGCCGCGCTGGCCGCGTTGGCGGGGATGTTGCTGGCGATGCGGGCGTCAATCTCGCCCTATTCCGGGGTTGAACGTTTGATCGTGGCCTTCGAGGTGGTGGTGCTCGGCGGGGTCGGGTCTATTCGTGGAGCGCTGATCGCCGGTCTTGTGCTTGGAACTGCACAGGTTGTTACCGCCCGTTTCGATGGCAACGCGGGCCTGCTTTATGTCCACCTGACGTTTCTTGCAGGTCTTGGTCTGCGTGCTTTCCGGGGGAAACTCTCATGAAACTGCTTGTTCAGAGCATGGCTCTGGTTGCCGTTATCGGTTCGGTCGCTTTTTTCGCCAGCGGATATATCGATCCCGGATTGCTCTATCTGCTCTCTGAGGCCCTGCTTTTGCTGTTCATGGCGCAGATGTGGAACCTCCTTGCCGGATATGGCGGCATGGTCTCGATGGGTCATCAGGCGTTTGTCGGGCTTGGAGCCTATCTGTTTTTCGCCTTGGCCAATTTTGGCGTTTTGCCAGTGGGCGCTGCCTTGCCGGTGGCCGCCCTTGCTGTAGGGCTGATGGCCCTGCCTTTAGGCCTGCTGCTCTTTCGGCTGCGCAACGCCTATTTCTCGGTGGCGATCTGGGTTGTGGCCGAAATTCTTGTCATCCTGTTCAGCAAATTTAGTGCGCTGGGCGGAACGGGGGGCATGACACTGCGCCCCGACGGGGGCAATCTTGACCTGCCGCTTGAGCAATATGTCTTTGCCATTGCGCTGTTTAGCTGCGTGGGCTTCACGCTGGCCATGCGCTGGGTGCTGGCCAGACCGACAGGCCTTGCCATTCTGGCGGTGCGCGATAACGAGGATGCGGCACAGGCCGCTGGCGTGAATGTGCAAAAACTCCATCTGGCCCTGTTTGCCATCTCGGCGGCGGGCTGTGCCTGGGCGGGCAGCCTTTACTACGCCAATGTTCTTTATCTGACACCCACGGATGCCTTTCAGATCAACTGGGTGATCGGAATGATGTTCATTGCCGTGGTCGGCGGAATTGGAACTCTCACAGGGCCTGTGATTGGCACGGTGATTTTCATCGGCTTGCGCGAGTTTCTCACCAGTTTCGGCTTCTCCGGCAGCATCTATTGGATTGTCATGGGGCTGATTGTGATTGTCACCCTTGTTTATGCACCGCGTGGCCTTTGGCCTGCGCTGCACTCTCTCTTCAGACGAATGAGCATTGAAAGGAAATCCGCATGAATGCGTCGAACGATCCCACAAAATGGACGGCATCGGAGGCCAGTCTTGCCCTTGCCGCTAAACAGATCGGCGCTGTGGAGCTTCTGGATGCCTATCTTGCCCGACAGGCCGCTCTGGATGGTGAGATAAACGCCGTTTGTGCGCTCAATCCAGACCTCGCCCGCACGGTTGCGCAGCAGGTCGATGCGGATCGCATTGCAGGAAAAAGCCTGCCAATTTTGGCAGGCCTGCCGATGACCATCAAGGATTGCTTCGACGTGGTGGGTTTGCCGACCACGGCGGGCATTCCGGACATGGCATCCTACCGACCGCAGACCGATGCGGATGCTGTTGCAAATCTTAGGCGTGCTGGTGCCGTGTTTTATGGCAAGACCAATACGCCGCTCGCGGCTGCCGACCATCAAACCTATAATCCGCTGTTTGGATTGACCCGCAATCCCCATGATCTCTCCAAAACCGTTGGAGGCTCCTCAGGCGGCGCGGCAGCCGCATTGGCGGCAGGCTTTACCGCGCTTGAACTTGGGTCCGACATTGGCGGCTCCATTCGCATTCCAAGCCATTATTGCGGCGTATATGGCCACAAATCCTCATGGGATACTGTATCCATGCGCGGGCATATGCCACCACCGCCCGGTCATCTGGCGAAAAACCCCTTGCTGGTCGCAGGCCCGATGGCGCGCTCGGCACAGGATCTTTCTGTGGCGTTCGAGATTTTGTCATCCGATTGCAATCGCATTTTAAAACCTGCGCGACACAGCGCATTGGCGGATTTTCGCTTTGGCGTCTGGGTCGATGACAATCCTGTCGATCCCGTCTATGCATCGGCAATTCTGGATTTTGCCGAAAGTTTGCGCAAACAGGGCGCGAAAGTCGTCGAAATACCCGGCGGTCCCAGTGGCGCTGATAGGCTGTTCGATACCTATATCAAGATGCTGTTTGCCACGATTGGCAGTGAACTGGATGACGATGAAATCGCGCGCTACACACAGGCTGGCAACGACCCGGCAACAGGCGAATTTGGCCCACTTCTCGCAGGCGCTGTTGTTGAAAGCCATCGCAAATTTGTGGAACAGGCGCAAATGCAGGCCCGCTTTCAATCGGTCTGGGCCAAGCAGTTTGAGACGCTCGACGTTCTTCTTTGCCCGGTTTCAATGGGCACGGCCTTCCCCCACGATTGCGACGATGGCCATGGCCCTGTGCCGCAGATGAAAAGAACAATTCAGATTGGCAACATAAGCCAGCCTTATCTCGACAATTTGCGTTGGCCCGGCATTGCCACACTTTTGCATCTGCCAGCCACGGTCCGCCCGTTGCCCCATCCGGTCAACGGCATGCCTGCTGGCGTGCAGATCATTGGCCCTTATCTGGAGGACCGCACCACGCTGACATTCGCAAAGCTGTGCGATGAGGCCTTTGGCAGATCAGAAATGCCGCTCCTGCCGCGCAAATCATAACAGTTCATTCTTCTAGGCCGCACACTCATAAACCGGGTTTGCAAATCGGCCTGATTTTGATTCACTGAGGCCTTGATTTGGAGGCCTCTCATGACCCGTCGCCGGTTTGATCTCACCGATTTCGAATGGACTGTCATCCAGCCCTTGTTGCCCAACAAGCCGCGTGGGGTGCCACGGGTTGACGATCGGCGGGTGATCAACGGCATCTTGTGGCGGTTTCGGACAGGTTCACCCTGGGCAGACGTTCCTGATCGATATGGTCCATATACAACCTGCTACAACCGGTTCGTGCGATGGCGAAAGGCGGGTGTCTGGGATCATGTTCTGGGCGAGATTTCCAAGGCTTTCGACGGCGATATCGTTATGATCGACAGCTCCTGTGTCCGTGTTCATCAACATGCGGCCACGGGAAAAAGGGGGATCAACACGATGGCTGCATGGGACGTTCCCGTGGCGGCTTGACCACCAAAATCCACGCCGTTGTCGACGCCGATGGCCGACCGATCCGTCTCGCACTCACAGCCGGTCAAGCCCATGATGGTCGCATGGCAGAACCATTGTTACAGACAATCTCCAAGGGTGCGATCCTGCTGGCGGACAAGGCCTACGATACCAACGCGATCAGAGCATTTGCAAAGCAAAGGCAGGCATGGGCCAATATTCCTGCCAAGAGCAATCGGAAGGGAAGCTTCCCTTTCAGCCAATGGGTTTACCGACAGCGCAATCTCGTTGAGCGTTTCTTCAGCAAACTCAAACAGTTCAGAGGCATCGCAACCCGTTACGACAAAGACCCATTGAACTTTCTCGCCGCTGTCAAATTGGCAGCAGCAAGAATTTGGATCAGATCGTTATGAGTCTACGGCCTAAAAGATGCTGGCGATGATCCACAACGAATGATCACCCGGGCTCCAATCTCTGCAACCAAAAGGCCGATCCCTATGGACACTTCTTTTGCTTTCGATCAGCTGCGTCTTTTGCCGGTCTGGGAGGCCAGCGTGCTTCTTGAACCCACGCAGGTGCGCGGCCCCGGACCTCTGGGAGTCCGCAATATCGTGCCCATTGTCGGCGGAGATTTTGAGGGCGTGATCGCGCCAGAGACAGACAGCCCCCGCCGCTTCTGCGGCACCATTCAGCCCGGTGGTTTTGATTTACAGCGAGAGCGGGCCGACGGCATGCTGGAGCTGGAAGCGATTTACCACATGCTGACGGACGACCATGTTTCCATCGAAATTCGCAATTATGCGCTGCTGGAACCGAAGCTGGACGGGTCTATCGGCTATTCACGCTGCCGCATCTTCGTCGATGCCCCCGATGGGGATTATGCATGGCTCAATCGGCGAATCTTTACCGGCTCTGTCGAAGTCATCCGCCCCCAAAAGCAGGTCTTGATCCGATCCTTCACGGTCGTCTAGCGATTCCAGCGGCGTACGCTCTCCTTCAGGCTGCGAAAATGGCCAACGCGGAGAACGCCCCCTGAATGCGGCTTGGGTAAGCGGGTAACGCAAGTACCAGGCAACTGCCTGTACAATAAGCCAAGCCTCGAAATGCCTGCCTTTGAAATCATCTTTCGACTGGCGCTTCAGCTTCTCGGCAATGGTATTCAGAATCATGGCTCGCTCCGCAACTTTCGGAGCGGCAAATTCCATACCTATGGTCAACATGCGGTTAAGCCCGAAAATTTGCGACAAGCCCGGCTATGTATTTTCGGCTTCAATTAGCGAATAGCAAAACTTGCCACGAATACTAGGCAAATTGCCGAGGCATACTTAAACAGCACGTTGTTTGCGCCAGATTGCCTTAAGAAGTATTGTCGTGTATATCCTGAAGTCAGAACCAACGAAATATCAAACAAAAACGCGATTATAACGAAAGTAACCGCAAGAAAGCTGGTTTGCACGAAATAACCTTGGCTTGGATCAATAAACGTCGGGAGGAACGCCGCAAAGAAAAGTGTGACCTTGGGATTCAGCAATGACACGATGACGCCTTGGCGAAAGAATTTTGTCTGGTCGGAGTCAATTTGTGTTGCCGATGATGCACCAGGGGAGACGGCCTTATATGCAAGAAATAACAAATAGGCTGCGCCCAAATATTTCACGACGGTCAACGACGCAGGAATTGTCTTGAATATCAATGAAAGCCCCACAGCGGACGCAAGCGCATTCGCCAATGCGCCGACAGCGATACCTGATGCTGATAAGAAGCCTGCGCGGAAGCCACCTTCGACGGTTCGGGACAGAATGTAGATAAGCGCTGGTCCTGGAATGGCGATGATGGCGAGGCACGCACCTACGTATATCCAAAGGTTTGTCATAGAGTTAGCTTTTCCGAGGTTCTAAAGTGGATTCAAAAGAGAGAACGTTTGATGCAATGATGAATTGCAGGTGACTCGCAAAATCGTGCATCAAAGTGGCCCTGGAAGGAACGTATTGCTTGATGGCTATGATGACGGCGAAGTAAAGGTGCTCGTCGCGAGCTGCTTGCGACATCTTCACGAGGATTGTGACCGGTGGTTCGCCTTTTTTGCCCGTGGCATGAAGGAAAAGCAGCCCATCAGCACCTTCTTTAGCAAACAGCCGCCCTTTGCCAAATTGAAGGATTGTCGTATCAACGCGGTTACTTCCACCAATCAAAATGGGATTTGCCGTCCACAACTCCTTGATCGCTTCCATCGCACTAGCATTTGAATTGGAAAGAGCATTCCAAAGCCGCGCATGCTGGTGCATCGGCGCAACCCAACAAGGCATGCCGCAACTATCATTTACCCAATATCCATCATCGCCAGCGAGTTCAGAAAGCCACGCGCGTAGAGCTCTATGCTTGATAGATGAAACCAGAGTATCAATTTGATGATATTCTTTTGAATCAAGTGTGTAGCGATCAAACATATATGTTTCGAGCCTGTTTACTTGACGCCGGAGATTTTACGGTTTGGTCCATGATCGTGCGGCTGTACAAAGCCTAGGACAGTGCGGGACCCCGAAATGAAGCGAAGCAACCGCTCAAAGCCGATACCAAATCCAGCCGTTTGAATTTTGCGGGTACGTTTCCACTCAGCGTGACCGTGAGTGAGAGTGCCTTCTGGTTCACCAAGATTGCCGACTGACTGCGCCAGTATTGCATCACCAGTTTTAGGACGAACGCCGCCCGTAGAGATCTCGCCGTAACCGAACGGCAACATCAGATCGTAGGTATCATAGTTGCCCTCAGCATTCTCGTGGTAGACAGCATCGCGTACACCCTTCGGGTAGTTGTGAATCCAGAATGGACGGTCAAATAGCCTGCTAAGCGCTTGATCTTCCTCAAAGGTGAGGTCTGTCTGGCGGGTTGGGTCAGCATCGACCATCTTGAGCGCTTCAGCAAAGGTTATCCGGGGATAATTGCCGAGCATCATTGCTTGTATGTGTTTTTCAGCGTCTGCTGTATTCAGATCGATAAGGGACTTTGCTTTATTAAGAAGACGGCTTGCAACACCTACCAGAAGCTTTTCGGCAATTCCGAACACAACTTCCATCGACTCAGTTTTTAATTCGACTTCGATCTGAAAAAAGTATTTAAGTGCTTTCGCGATTGCGCTTCACCGTCTTGCAGAAGACGCATACACGGTGCGAGGCAATATACCATATCCAGATATTCAGTCGCTTGTTGCTTTTCAAAGTTATGACTAACTGGCAGGTAATAAGCCTCTTTGCCCGTTACCGATACTTGATGCTCGACATTCGCTTGAAATGAGATTTTTTACCTCTGGGCGGAAACGATCACCAATAACTGCATAGGAATGAAAAGCACCTGGCTCAAGCTCACTAGACAAAATGGCAGGAACGATTTCATTGAAATTGAGCTCGTCCATTGTCGAGCGAACCGCCGATAGAACAATGGTCGTCCATTGGTATGTCTGATTATCCGTAAACCGTCTCTTTTGCTCAATCATTGGCAGGATAGCTCCCGATAATAGGTTGTTAAAATAAATCGACGCCCTGATAAGATGCAATCTTTAAAGTTGTCAAGCAACATAAAGCTCGAAAAGGTGTGCTTGCGTAGATTGAATAGATTTTGCTCAAAATCAGAATACAAGCAAGAGTTGCCACGGGCGCTGGTGCATCGGTCGTAGTGTGACTGGATTTCGGTCTTCGATGATGCGGCTATGCGGTAGCTTTTCTACACCGACGGATTTCGAGTGCGCGCAGGCCAGCATGCGATTGCGGACGGTCTCGTTGACTGGGGGGATCGTCGTGCTGGCGTTCCACCGCATTGGCGGGCAGCGGGATAACCACAGCAGCATCGGCGCTGTGGCTTGGGACGGTGTCGTAGTTCGTCTCACCGTCATAGGCTCCATCAGCCGTGAACTGCCAGATCGGCATATCGATCTGCTCGAGTAGCGGCCCCACCTGCGAACCGTCGCCGACCTCTTGATTGTTCATGACGTGTGCGATGATGTCGCCAGTGTTGGCATCCAGCGCCAGGTGCAGTTTGCGCCAACCCCTGCGGAATTTGGCACCGTGCTTTTCCTCCAGCCACTGCCCCGCGCCGTAGACCTACAAACCTGTGCTATCGATCACGAGGCGGACAGGCTCTTTTGAGGGATGCGATCATCGTACTTCTTATCCGGCGCGCGCGGCTTGCTGCCACGACGGCTCAGGATCGTGTGATCGGGAACGGCGAGATCAAGGCTGATCAACTTCAGCACAGAGGTAACCAAGTCCTCCGTATGACGCAGACGCAGGCCGAACACCAACCCCAGCGTCAGAGCGGTCTCGATCGCCAGATCTGAATAGTGCGGCTGGCCACCACGCGTCCTGCGCTTCGGTGCCTCCCAGCACGATAAGGCATCCGGCGTCATTCAGAGCGTCAGACTTCCGCACCGACGAAGGCCTGCCTCGTACTCAGGCCAGTTCGTCAACTTGAACTTCACCTAGTTGATATGATAGCGGCGAGAGGCATTGTGTTTGAAGGGCATCGTGCTGGAGACCAGCTATCGGGCGGGCCCAGCATCTATGATACCGCGTTTAACATTCATCCATGCACCAACTCCACCTTTTGGCTATTTTTTTATGTTTACAACTTGCAGGATGATTCGATCCATATTATGTGACATTTTTATGACAAAGCATTTATTTAGAGTTGCATAGATGAATTTCGAAGCCAGAAGTTCAAAGCATTTCGACCGCGTGTCTCCTAAAGGTTGCTTTGGGCAGCAAAAGCAAGACGCAGGCCCCTTCGCGTTTGGGACGAAAAGTGAAACACTATTTAAAATCAATAAAATATCAAAGAATTTTACGATTCTACCGATAGCGGTCGTGCAATATTCGGACTGGCAGGAAGATAGGGATCGCACGGCACGCAAGGTTTGGTCAGACCTGGAGATGGCACAGACATTAATTGTGCGCTCAAGCTGCGCCGTCGAAGATTCCGAAGTCGCCTCGCACGCCGGGGAATTCCTTTCTCTTCTCAACATCAAAAGCCTGGCGGATTTGGATCGCGCCATTGATGACGTATTCATGTCCTATGGCAAACCAACACCGGGTGAGCAGGTGCTTGTTCAACCCATGGCGCGTGAGGTTGTCTTGAGCGGCGTCGCCATGACTGCGGACGCCCAAAGTGGTGCGCCCTACACGATCGTCGACTATGCCCACGGAGCCGACACCGAAGCCGTTACGGCCGGAACATCAAACTCGGGCATGGCGATCTGCGTGACGGGCTACGAAAGCCATCTGCCGCCTTGCTTGCAACCTTTGGCACCCGCTCTTCGCGAACTGGCTGAGATCACGGGCGGCAAGCCTGTCGATATCGAATTCGCGATTACCGCGACAGGGACCGTCATCATCTTCCAGGTGCGCCCAATCGTGATGAAATCACCAAGGCATAAGGTTGTCGGCTTTGGTTTCCCATATCTGATCGAGAACGTGCGACGTTGCTATAAAGATATCGTCAAATTCAATGCGCGCAACGGGCTAGCGAATGCCCTGTTTGGTGTTATGCCGGATTGGAATCCAGCAGAGTTAATCGGCATCAAGCCGCGTCCCCTGACGTACTCTCTGTATCGATATCTGATTACAGATGTGGCCTGGACCAAGGGGCGTGCGCCGCTTGGGTACACCGACATGAGCGGCGACGGGCTGATGCGCCTCATCGGCGGAACACCCTTCATTAATGTGAGTGCTAGCCTTAGTTCATTTGTGCCCAAATCGGTACCTGCGCTCATACGTAGCAACATCGTTGCAGATGCGTCTCGCGCGCTGGCAGCAGCACCGCAATTTCACGACAAGATTGAATTCGAGATCATGCCAACGGTGTTCACGCCGGACTTGACGCAGCCCCACTGGAGGGCTCGCTTTCCGACGCGGAGTGGGCTGGGTATTTGGAAGATCTCCTGAAACTCACTAACGGCGTCGTGGCCGAAGGCGGTGCCTATGACAGCATCATGGCCGACGTGGTGCGTCTGGAAGCGATGTATGAGCAAAAGAGCGATCTTAAGTCTGCAAACCTGATGGACGCCACACGGCTTCTGTCATGGGTGCGGCACAACGCAGCACCGTTGTTTTCCGGCGCTGCGCGGTCGGCATTTATTGCGACTTCTATTCTGAGGGTCCTTGCACGTACCGGTTATATCCACGAAGCCGTGATTGAGGATATCTCCCGTAGCGCGCAGGCGATTGGTTCGGAACTGGTTCGCGATTTCCAGAGACTGGAGCGCGACGTCTTCATGGCGCGATACGGGCATATTCGCCCGGGAACCTTCGACATCACCGTGCCGCGATACGATCAAGAACCGGAGAAGTATTTTTCATTTCTTGATGCCACCCAAGCGCAACCCGACGTGCGAGACACAGGAAGCTTTGTAGAGCTTTCGGCGAGTGACATCGCGCGGATTGATGCGCATTTCGCCGCGCTTGGATACAACTTTAACTGGGCGCGCTTCCGCACTTTTGCAGCGAGTGCCATTCATGCGCGGGAATATGTAAAGTTTCTCTACACAAAACAGGTTTCAGATGCGCTTGAAATCATTTCGAATGTCGGGGTGCAGTACGGTTGCAACAGGGAAGAGATGTCGTTTCTAACGCTCTCGGATATCGAGAACATGCTCGACTTCACATCCGACATAGACCGGCGGATCCGCGAAATCTCGGCGTCGAACCGGGTCTCGTGGCAGCAGAGCCTGCCGGTGCGATTGCCTGATTTGCTGACCTCACCTGACGATATTTTCGGTTTTGAGGTGGAAGCTTCGGCACCAAATTTCGTGACCTATGAAACGGTTCAGGCCCCGGTCGCGCTGTCTCTCGACAATGACCTGAGGGGCAAGATCGTGTTCATCGAAACCGCTGATCCGGGATACGATTGGGTGTTTACTCGAGGTATTGCGGGTTTCATCACGCGATATGGAGGCGAGAATTCTCATATGGCGATCCGTGCTCGTGAATTCGGGATTCCGGCGGTGGTTGGGGCCGGGCGGCATTATGACAAATGGAAGACCTTTTCGGTGTTGCGGTGTGATTGCCGCGCCCGTCGGGTTGAGCCAATCATATGAGCCGCTTTGTGGCAATCACCATGCGTGACGCCGTGTTGCCTGAGCGGAACGAGCACCGGGACTGCCTTGAAACCGGGTGGTGGACTTTCCTGGAGGCCTGCGAGTTTGTGCCAGTTTGTCTGCCCAACCATCTCGGGCAAGCAGAACTCATTCTCGACAGCGGTATCCTGAGCGGTGTGATCCTGAGCGGTGGCGGTAATGTCGCGCGCTCACTGGAGCATGTTCGGGCCCGGGACAGAGTTGAAGATATCGTTCTGGCCCGCGCGAAAGAGAAGGGGCTCCCGGTTCTCGGGGTGTGCCGGGGTTTGCAAAAACTCTGCCACGCGTTTGGCGGGACTCTTGTGGAGCGTGCAGGCCATACCGTGACCAGGCATAGGATTGCGGGCAACTGGGGGGAGCGCTGCGTGAATTCCTATCATGACTACGGGATTGATGAGGTGCCGAGCCAATGCCACGTTTTGGCAGAGGCGGAGGATGGTTCGCCGGAATGGTTGGCGCATGACAGCCTGCCTGTATCAGGGATCATGTGGCACCCCGAGCGCAATGTGGTGCCGGATCAAGCCGATATTGCCTTGTTCAGGGCTAGATTTTCAACCATAGGATGCTATTAATGCGCGCCATCATGCTTGTAGCCGGTCGAGGTTCACGACTTCGTAATCTTACGGACATGCGACCGAAATGCCTCGTTCCTTTCCGGGGCAGGCCGCTTCTGGAGCTTTCAGTTGAGCGCCTGAAGGCAGGCGGTGTGGAAAAATTCACGTTTGTGGCGGGATACCGTTCCGAGGCAATCGAGGCGTTCATCGAGACGCATGAGATTGATGCCGAAGTCGTCTTGAACCGTGATTGGGACAGTACGAACATGGTGCAATCGCTGTTTTGCGCGGCGGATCGTCTGGCGGCGGAACCGTGCATCGTCAGCTATGGCGACATCTTCTTTGAAAGTGGCATTGTGCGGAATCTCATTTCCGCCCAGGGCGACCTTGTACTGGCCTATGATCATAATGGCCGTACCCTTTGGGAGCGACGCTTCAAGGACCCACTTTCGGATATAGAGAACTTCCGCATTGGTACGGAGGGACGCCTGATCGCGATTGGCGGGAGGGTGCAAGATATCACGACGGTGCAGGGCCAATACATGGGCCTATTCAAGCTTACGCCGACCGGTCTCGCCGAGATGCAGGATTTTTGCGCAAGCCTTAGTGCAGATCGTCGCCGTTCGATCGATGTGACGAGCACGTTCTCGGCTCTTCTGGGGCGCGGAACGCTGATTCGATGCGTACCCAACCTCGATCCGTGGGGCGAACTCGACTCTCCCGAAGATATTCACTTCTTTGAAGCCTCCACCCCCCTCAACACTCCTGCTTTAGAAAGATCTTACTGATGGATCCCGCACTCTGGCTACTTTTCGCGCTTGCCTATCTCGGAATCACCTTTTCGCCCGGTCCTAACGTCCTGATGGTTCTGAACCATACGGCAAAATATGGCTATCGCCACGTTTTCGTGACAATGGCCGGCAACCTTTCATGCCAGCTTTTGATTATCGTCGCGATTGGTGTCGGCATCGGCTCGTTGCTAACTGTAGAGAGCGCAGCCTACCACTGGATGAAGATTGCGGGCGCACTTTATCTGATCTATCTCGGCGCGCGTATCGTTTATGATGTTTTTATCCGGGGTCGGCTGAAAGCGGTAAAAGCACCGACGCAGCTGAATCAGGTGCATGCGCTGCCCTCGGCGCGCAAACGCTTTCTTGAGGCTTTCGCGGTTTCGGCCAGTAATCCCAAGACGGTGATTTTTCTATCGGCGTTCCTGCCCCAATTTATCTCGCCGGAATGGCCAATCGTGCCGCAATTCGCAATCATGTATCTGACAATCGCGATTATCGTCATCTCCGTGCATTATATGTACGCGTTCTTGCTCATCAGAGCTCAGCGTCGCTTCTCAGGCATGTTTTCCAGCCGTTTGTTCCCCGGGCTCAGCGCCGCGATTTATCTCTTTTTGGGAGTCACGTTGGGGGTTTCTGCGTGAATTTGGGGGACGATAAACGAGGGGAAAGCCTCCGGGTTTCGGATGAGCCGGGCCATATCACCGCTCTGATGCGAGACCCGGCCAATGCCGTAACGTTGGCGGGACTGGGGTTTGCCGTTGCCGGGCTTCATGCGTCAGTGGTGGGCGAGGTGCATCTCGGAGCTGCATGTTTGGCTCTGGCCCTGTTCGCCGACATGACAGATGGCTGGGTCGCGCGTCGTTCCGGGCTGCGCCGCGCGGCTCATATGTCGCGTGCGGGTATGCAACTCGACTCGATTGCGGATCTGATGCATGGAGCGATCCTGCCTGCGGCGCTCATGGGGGCGTTGAGCGACTGGAGCGCGATCAGCCTATTACTTTCCGTGCTTCTGGCGCTATGTGCCGCGACACGGCTAACATATTTCTCTGTGTTTGGCGGCAATCCTGACGGCAGCTATCGCGGCGTTCCGGTAATCTACACATCGTTCTTGACGAGTCTTCTTATTGGGCTTTTGCCGATGCCTTTTGCCGCGCAAGTATTGCCGTGGTGCATCGCCACCATTGCAGTATTCAACGTGAGCTCCCTAAGGGTACCAAAAATGACGGGAGGAGGGCTGGCAGCGTTCAATCTACTGTCCGTGGGCGTCGTTATTCTCAATCTGTTGAAGAGCATTACCTGATGTAGGCCATACGCAATTCACCGTGTACTGTAAACTTAAAGCCTTGATGCGGCATCGTAACGTTAACCAGACATCGATCAAATGTGGGATCTGGCAGGATGACGAGATCTCGCCGTGATCCTCTCTATCGTCGGCATCGATTTCCCGCGGAATTGATTGCCCATGCCGTTTGGCTGTATTCCGGTTTCCGCTTAGCCTGCGTATGGTTGAGGATCTGCGGGCAGTGCGTGGCATGACGGCCGCGTTCCTGCAGGACACCACCGAAACGAAATCCTTTGCCATTTGGTAACAAACGCCCGTAGGGCATTTTCCGATGCATTGGTGTGCAGCGGGATGTCGGGATGTTCCCACGCCCACCCACGAGCTGACAATCGCCCTTGAAGTCCTGCGGGTTTTGTCGCAAATTTTCTGGCCGATTACGGAAGTGGCTATAGCTGGACACAGTTATGTGGCGAGTGCCGAGAACTGTTGAAATGGCGATTGGACGCTGGTGGAAAACTGTTTCTTGCGGATCATATGTGCGACTTCGATGCCGTCCAGTGTCGCTGATGCGGACTGAAAGCGTTTGAAGCCCTTCATTGGCCTGGTCAGTTTCTTAATAAAGCGGTGATCCTGCTCAATCATGTTGTTGAGATATTTGACTTGCAGAACTTCGATCAGCCAGAACCAGCCATGCAATAGCAGCAGAATATTCATGTTTTGCAGCCCTGCCAAGTTCGCCCCGCTTTTGTCGATGACAACCTTTTCGGGCCAACCATTGTTCTCGATGGTGCGGGCGAAGAAATCGGTAGCGGCGGCCTCATCGCGATGCTCGGATAGCATGAAATCAAGGGTTTTGCCATGCTTGTCAACGGCGCGATAAAAGTACATCCACTGGCCTTTGACCTCGATGTACGTCTCACCCATTCGCCAGGAGCCGCTGGGTTTGGATTTCCGGCGCTTCGCTTGCAGGGCAATCAGCGGCGCGTATTTCACGACCCATCTATTCAGTGTCGCGTGGTCGAGATTGACCCCGCGTTCGGCCATAATCTCTTCCAGGTCGCGGTAGGAAACTGCATATCGGACATAGAAAAATAAGGCGTATAAAATCACTTCTTTCGGGTAGTGACTGCCTTTGAAATCGACCATGATCGCTCAATCCTACCTGCCTGCTTTCGTCAGGCCACATCTATCGGCGTTGTTGCATCGATCGATGACTGAGCGGATTTCAGTCTTTGATGCTGTGTTTATGCGGTATCTGTCTCGCACCGGACGGATTTCGGGCGCGCGCATGCCAGCATTCGATTGAGGCTGGAGCAGTTGATAGCGACTTCCGTCTGTTGCGTGGCGAATGAGCGTGCCCTCAATCGATGTCCGATGATCGACTTATAGCGACCGATCGCGGTCTCGACCAAAGATCTCTTGCCGTAGTCGGTAGCGGCCTGCCATTTCATCCGCCCATCGGCGTTGATCGCCGCGATATGATGGTCTCGTTGAGAGAAGAGATCGGCGTCTGGCTGTTCCACCGCATTGGCGCGTGGCGGAATGACCACCGCAGCGCCCGCGCTACGTTTGGTAACGGCCTCATAGGTTGGGTTGCCGTCATAGGCGCCATCGGCCGTAAATTGGCCGATGGGGTCGTCGATTTGGTCGAGCAGCGCCTCCACCTGCGTGGCATCGCCAGCATCCTGGTCTGTCATGACGTGAGCGATGATTTCGCCGCTGTCGGCATCCAGCGCCAGATGCAATTTCCGCCATCGCCGACGGGACTCGGCACCATGCTTCTCTTCCAGCCGTTGGCCAGCGCCATAGATCTCCAAACCGGTGCTATCGACGAGGACATGGACGGGCCCTTTTCCTGGGTGTCAATGACATTGCCGTTTGTCCGGCGATTGCCAATTTTTTGCCCGACGGCTTAGCGTCGTATGGTCCGGAACGGCGAGATCCAGTCCCATCAGCCGCAGCACTGACATCAGAAAGCGCTCCGCCTGGCGCAGGCGTAAGCCGAATACGAGGCCCAGGGTCAGGGCAGTCTCAATCGCCAGATCGGAATAGCGCTGCTGGCCACCTCTTGTCTTGCGTCGTTGCGCCGCCCAACCGTCAACAACCTCCGACGTCACCCAAAGGGTTAGACTGCCACGTTGTCGCAGACACGCATCATACTCGGCCCAGTTCGTTACCTTGAACTTCATCTTGCCGATGCGATGACGGCGAGCGGCGTTATGTTTCTGTGGCATTGATGATCAATCAAGCTGTTTTCGATCGCAGCCACATAGGCGAGAACTGTTGGAATTTGGTCCGTGCACCAACGCCAAAATAATGCACAACTAGATGCCGGGATCAAACACCAGGATCGTTGGGATTAAACGGTCAAACGGAAATCTGATCCTCTCCGGTTTTTATGGGGCAACTCAACATAGGTGCTAGTTCTGGTCTTGGCCTGAGCAAAAATCCAGTCCTTGAACATCTTGACGGCGTTTGAGGCCGGCTGCAGGGGTGAAATGAGATAATAAGGATTGCGAATTGGATAAGGGTCGCCCAACCGGATCAGTTCTCCAGTTTCCAAGGCACGCTCAATCAGAATCGAGCGCCCAAGCAGCGCCCCCATTCCCGCTTTGGCAGCCTCAATCGCCGGGCCAGCCTGATTGAAGCGCGGCCCCTTGGCGATATCGTTGCGGCTGATGCCATATTCACGCAAGTAACGGTCCCAATCGGGATATTGACCATTAATGCTCGCCTTGGCGCGGTCCACATGCACAAGTGGTAACTCTCGCAAGGAGTCAAAGCTCAACTCACCAAACTCCTCAGCCATCTGAGGCGAGCAAACGGGGATAATATCCTCTTCCAATAGGAGTTCCACGCGCCGATCCAGATTGGTGTGCCAGTTGCAGATCCAGACATCGGAGGTGTCCGTTTCAATCGCTGAACGCTCAATGAAGGTGGTCAGCGAAATATCAATTTCTGGCGCTGTACGGTAAAAATTCCGCAATCTTGGCATGAGCCACAAAGAGCCAACGGAGGCTGATGCGCCAACCACCAGACGCTCCGGCATGTCCATCGGTTTGTGAAGTGCGGCAATTGCATCGTCTATAATGTCCAGTGCTTCGGTAAGTTTGGCAAGGCAAGCACGCGATTCCGGCGTTAGCTCCAGACGGCTGCTGCGGCGCAGAAACAGTTTGGTTTGTAGGAAATCTTCAAGTTGCCGGATCTGATGACTGACCGCCGTCGGCGTCACACACAATTCGTCACTGGCCTGCACAAGGCTCATGCGTCTTGCTGCTGCTTCAAAGGCCCGCACGGAGTTGAGAGGTACACGTCTTCTCATGCCAACGTCCCCTATTGATTGTCCTCCCAATCAAAGAAGACCATGAGCGCAGAAGAACGGCAAGTCTAAAAATTGATCAAAATCAATATTGTTCAAAATATAGGCATAATGCAACTTACTCGGCAGGTTGTGCCGTCGCGATAGGCTGTGCAGCGCTATCTGGTGCGGGACGGGTGAGATCGAAAGGAAAATTCCGCCGCATCCTGTGGAAATAGAAAAACGCAAAAGCCGTACCGATGCAGCACAGCACACCATTGGTGGATATGGCAGCGGGTACGCCAAAATGTTCGGCGAGCACCCCTGTCATCATCGCCCCAATCGGCGATGAGCCGGTAATCAGCAGATGGACCATCGATGCAAAGCGCCCGCGCATCTCGGGCGGCGATTGGATCTGCAATGAACCGGCGACTGATGTGGAAAAGGTGACTGCTGCGGCACCCACCAGCAAAAACAACAGGCAGCTGACAATGAGGGAGCCACAAAAGGCAATGGCAATCAGCACCAGACCAAAGCTGAGACCGGCAACCAGGATCAGCCCAACGGTTGGCTTTCTACGCCCCGTCAGCATAAACGCGGAGAAAAATGACCCCATACCAAGGCTGGAGTTTAACAGGCCGAATTCGGCAGCACCCGCATGTACTAGATAATTGGCTGCCAAGGGGACAATGGTCGTGAAGTTCTGTCCGAACATGCCAATAAAGGCTGTTGCGATCAGCAGAAACAGAATGCTCGGGGTTTTACGGGCATAGCTCAACCCTTCCGCGATCTGAGATATCATAGTGTAACGGCCGCTGAACCGGATGGGTTGCAGATCTGCGGCGCGGATAGATGCCAGCGCAAAGAGGATCGTGCTGCAAGTCACCGCATTGATCAGGAACGCTGGCCCTACCCCGAAAGCCGCAATCACCACACCGCCAATGGCCGGGCCAATGATGCGGCCAAGATTTTGCATCATTGACACAAGCGCAATGGCATTGCCAAGCCTTGGCACATCAACCAGTTCGCTGACAAATGCCTGCCTTAACGGATTATCGAGTGCATTGATCACGCCCAGGCTGAGAGCCAAAAGATAGATATGCCAGAGCGCGATCGTATCTGTCATCACCAGCACACCCAGCACCAGGGCCTGCACTGCCGCAAGGCTCTGGGTAATGGCCATCAGCCGGCGTCTTGGAAACCGGTCGGCAACCACGCCGCCCACCAATGCCAATAGCATGATCGGTAGGAATTGCAGGGATGTGACCGTGGCCAGCGCGAGCGAGGAATCGCTGAGTTTCAACACCAGCCAGGCCTGCGCGGTAGTCTGCATCCATGGACCGGCAAGAGACAAGAGCAGACCGAGATAGAAGATGCGGAAATTGCGGATCTGCAAGGCTGGAAAACGGTTTGCCAGCATCAAACGGAGTGTCGTGAAAGCCATTGGCGCCGTCAGACCGCTGCGCTCATCAGGTAGCTATCCGGTCGGCGGTTGGCATGGAAGTCCCATCTATCCCGAATGAGCTGCTGTCTTTGCAGATCGATGTCAGCCACCACCAATTCGTCTCCCATGGTTTTGGCCTTGCTGAGAAGACGTCCGTCCGGGCCTATCACCACGCTGCCGCCGATGTAGCGTAAACCGCCTTCCATGCCCGCTTTACCCGCCGCGACCACATAGGTGCCGTTTGAATAGGCCCCGCCACACATGGCAAGTTCCGAGGCATGGCGGCTTGCGGACAGCGTGCTGGCGGGCATGACGGGCGTGTTGTAACCAATACAGATCACATCTACGCCCTGCAAAAACAGCGAGCGATAGGCTTCGGGAAATCGCCGATCATAGCAAATCAATCCACCCAGCTTCCAGGGTTCACAGTCATGCACAGCAAAGCCCTTGTCTCCAGGTACGAAGTAGCGCTTTTCCAGAATGGTGACTTCGCCACTTTCCTTCTGCTCCACGAAGCCTGGAATATGCATTTTGCGAAAGGTGCCAACATGCTCGCCTCGGCTATTGATGAAGGCCATGGAATTGTAGATGCGATTGCCGTTCTGCTCGGCAAACGGCAGGATCACCGTCATTGCGCAATCGCGGGCCTTGGTTGTTATTGCCGAAATTGCTGCATCATTCTCCTCCTTGTCGGCATATTGAGCAGCGCGGTCATGAATCGTGGCAGCAAAATAAGGCGTGAGCGCCAGTTCCGGCAACACCGCCAGCGTGATTTTTTGCTCTGCCGCCTTATCCAGCAAGGTTAGAATGCGGGCAAGCGTGGCTTTGATCGTGGCACTTGCGGGGCCAAGCTGCACGGCGGCGGCGCGGAAGGTCATGATGGCATTCTTTCCAGCAAAAGCATTTCCAGAAGAAGCGGGAACCAGTTTTCCTCTGGAGAGACATAAACGAAAGAAAGAGCATTTCCGCGTTTCCGTGAAAAGTTGAAATGCTCACTGTTGAACATGGAGATCAGGCAGCCTGGATTTTGCGTGCACCATGACTGCTAAACTGGCTCAACGCCTCGTCTTCGCTGATCACATCACAGATTTTAAACTGCATATCGAACAAGGCGGCCGCATGGGACATTTCGATGCGATCAAACACCGCCTCTTCGATGACCTGAATTTTATAACCAAGAGCCGTACCATCCACAGCGGTGGCCCGCACGCAGCCGCTGGTGCTATTGCCTGCCAGGAACAGACCGTCGACATTCAGATTGCTCAACATCAAATGTAGGTTGGTGAAGGCAAAACAGCTTGGGGTCTGTTTTTCCACCAGAAGATCGCCAGACTGCATGGCAACCTCTGGCGGAATATCGGATTTTGCATTGCGGGCGCTGAAGTTATTGTCGGACCGCGCTTCGGGAAGGCCACTGATGTCGTAGAATACATGCTTGGAGTAAATCACGGGCATCTGCGCGGCGCGTGCCGCCGCCAGCAAGCGTTGTTGCACCGGTATGGCTTTCCAGGCGTGAGGACCGCAGGCACCCGAGTAAAGATCAAGCTGCTCATAAATCGGCTTGTCGAGACCGCAGGCCGTGACCTGCATATCAATGATCAGCAGGGCATTGCGACGGCCCGGTCCATTCAATGGGCGCCGCGCACGCCGCGCCACCACAAGCTTGTCATCGTCAGTCAGAAATCGATCCCACACAGCCATGCGCCTGTCCTCTTTTCCTTACAACTCTGCGCGACGGTAGAGGCAAGCGACGCTATTGGCGATTGCGATTTCCTGATGGTGGTGATGAGAAATGTTCAGCCTATCATTTTCACGCCTACCTGTTTTTAGGGTCATCTCTTGCGGGCATGAGTTTTTCTCAAGGTGCAGCTTCGAATTCGTCGCTTGGCATTGCACGCAAGCCGTTCAACTCTTGCTTCATAACAACAGAAGAGAGGAACGCGCTTATGACGAAGATCGGAGTCTTCATTCCCATCGGCAGCCGCGGCTGGCTTATTTCCACCACTTCGCCCGCAACCATGCCGAGTTTTGAGCTCAACAAGGCGGTGGTGCAGCAGGCAGAACATTACGGCCTCGATTTTGCCCTGTCGATGATCAAGCTTCGTGGCTATAATGGCCCGAGTGAATATTGGGTCCATAATCTGGAATCCTTCACCCTGATGGCCGGCTTGGCCGCCGTTACCAAGAAAATTCAGCTGTTTGCATCTGTGGCCATGTTGACCATGCCGCCCGCAGTGGTGGCACGCATGGCGGCGACGATCGATTCGATTGCGCCGGGCCGCTTTGGCATCAATATGGTCACCGGCTGGCAGCCTAAAGAATACCAGCAGATGGGCCTTGAGCTGACACCCGAGCATTTTGCCCGCCGCTATGACTATGCCTCGGAATATGTGCAGGTGATGCGCGATTTGTGGACCAAGGGCGTCTCCAACTTCAAGGGCGAGTTCTTCCAGATGGACGACTGCAAGCTGTCGCCACGTCCATCCGCCCATATTCCAGTGGTTGGTGCGGGCCAGTCGGAACGCGGCATGCGGTTTGTGGCGGAATATGGCGACTACAACTTCATTGGCGCTGGCGGGGATATGAACCAGACCGATGGTGCCCGCACCATGGTGGCCAAGGTGGAAGCCGCGGCAAAGCAAAGCGGACGCGACACCGGCGCCTTTCTGCTTTTGATGGTGATTGCCGACCGTACTGACGAGTTAGCCTTTGCAAAGTGGGAGCTTTACAAGCAGGGTACCGACATCGAAGCGCTGGAATGGCAGGCCAGTCAGGCCGGGCAGGATACGGTGGCCAAGGAAGGCTCAACGGCCGCCGCCCTGGTGCGCCAGATCAAAAATCCGCAGCCAACCGGCATGCTGAAGCTGATCGGCTCCTATGAAAAAGTCGCGGCAATGCTGGATGAAATTGCTTTGAGCACTCCAGGCCTGAAAGGCATCATGCTGACCTTTGATGACTTCGTCATCGGCATGGAGCAGTTTGGCCAATATATCCAGCCCTTGATGCGTTCCCGCAATCCCAACCTCAAACGCAATCTGGATGCAGCGTGAGGTGAACAGATGCTTAGGTTCTGTCAGGTTCAGGTTGAACCAGACAGAACCTAGTTTTGTGTTTTCGTGTGTCTTTTAGGGAAAACCGGTTTCCACTTTTCCCTGACAAACTCTACAGCGCCGTGCGCCTTATATAGCGCACAAAGGTTCGCTGTAGCGCTTTATATCTGCTGCATAATTTTCTCTTTAAACCGATTCCGGTTTAAAGAATTATGCAGTAAGCGCCGTGCCTTGCTTATGCGGCACGGCGCTTTTTTGTGGAAGACAGCTATTCTGCCGCCATGCTCTGTCGGTTTTGCAGGGCTGCACCCAACAAATCAGCGTAGGCGATCACCTTGCGATCCTGATAGCGCTGCGCTGTCAGGGACACTCCGACGGGCCTGCCATTTGGCCCGTATAGGCCGGGAACATTGACGACAGGCACCTGCATCAACGTCCATATCGAATTGAATATCGCATCTCCGGTTGTCTCAATCCCCCTTGGCGCTTCGCCCGTGGAACTCGGCGTGAGGATCACATCATAGGACGCAGCAATGTCGTCGAAGGCGGCACGGCATTGATCGGCCAGCCGGTAGGCATCGCGGGCCTGAGATGGGGTGATGGCCTGGCGATTTTCAACAATGGCTTTCAGTTCGTCGTGAAGGTCGGGTGTCGCATTCGCCTCGTTGAGGAAGGCCGAGCGCCCCTCACGGCGCAAAATGATATGGTGGGCGGCCAGAATGCCATCGAACATCGCGGGCAAGGCAATATCCGAAACCACGGCCCCTGCCTGTTTCAGGGCATCGATTGCCGTGTTCATCGCCTGTTGCGTGGCAAGCTCTGCTTTTGGCCAGGCCGGTGAGAGGCACACGCCAATCCGCTTTCCGGCAAGGTCATCGGCAAGCGCCGTTTCCGTTGCATCAAGCGCAAAAACATCAGCCAGAAGGGCAAGATCATCAGCCGAGCGGCCGTAAAGGCCAAGGGTATCGCAGGTGGCGGAATACATTTTCAACCCTTCCCGGCTGATTGCATTCCAGGTTGGTTTGAACCCGTAAATCCCGCAAAAAGAGGCGGGTCGTATGGTGGAGCCTCCCGTCTGGGTGCCAAGCGCCAATGTGGCCTGAAAATCGGCAACCGCTGCAGCCGATCCACTGGAGGACCCGCCCGGCGTGCACGCAAGATCGTGCGGATTGCGTGTCACGCTTCCCCGGTTTGTTGTGGCAAATTCGGTCGTGACTGTCTTCCCGATCAACAACGCTCCGGCTTGGCGCAGGGTATCGACGCAGGCGGCATCCATTCCCGGCTGGTGTCCATGATAGCGGGCTGAATTGTGCTGCGTCGGCATATCCTTGGTGTTGATAACGTCCTTGATGGCAATGGGTACGCCATGCAGCGGCCCTTTATGGGGTGCCGCATCCAGCATCTGCGCGGCAGCCAGAACCTGGGTGGGATCGAAATGAGCATAGGCACGAACGGCACTGTCGCGCTCTTCAATGCGGCGGATGATCGACGTTGCGATGTCGGTGACCGAAAGTTGCCCACCGTGGGTAAGGGTCGTGAGCGTGCAGGCATCCAATTGATAAGGCAATGTCATTCCCATGTCCTTCTTGGTGGGTGCGATCGTGGCGCGCAGGTTACCGTTACTCTTGTTCTATGACACGGCAGATTTTCTCACGACGCGGCTGAGAAATGGTCATTTGGCGTCTGCACTCTCGGGCAACATAGTTTCCACCGAAGGCTGATGCGCATTTTTAACGTGTGTTTTGGCAAGAACCATCAAAACAGCATGAAACGGAGATGGAAAACCATGGATATTGCCCGGTTCAAGCTTGGCATGCGCCGTCTGGCTTCTGGCGTGTCACTGATCACCACGCTCTCTGACGGTGTGCGCCACGGATTGGTGGCAACGGCGGTCAGTTCCGTCAGCGGTGATCCACCGTCGCTGCTGATCTGCGTCAACAAAAATGCCTCAGCGCATGGGCATATCGAGCGCTCCGGAATCTACTGTGTCAACATCCTGTCGGAAAGCGCCCAGCCGATTGCCGCCAGCTTTTCCAGCGCCATTGACCGGGACAAGCGGTTTTTGCGTGGTGAATGGCAGATACTAAAGACCGGCGCACCCGCCCTTGTCGATTCACTGGCCAGCTTTGATTGCGAGGTGCGCCACGCACTCTCCTACGCCACACATACGATCTTCATCGCTGACATCGTCGCAACAGAGCTTTGGGACAGTACCGATGCACCATTGGTCTATCTGGATGGCCGCTATCGGCAGGTGCTTGTCGAGCCGGATATGACACCCGCTGAGTGAGATTTTCATGAGGCGCGAGGCACCAAGTATAGTTCGTACTGATCATAAAAACGGGAACAGAAGCACGGCAAAAGCCGGCATATGGAGCATCAGATGAGCAACCAAAAGCGCAAGGGGATAACACGGCGCGGATTGATCAAAGGCGCGGCAGCGGTGGGCGGCATGGCCGCCGGGTCCGGGGCCATATCTGGATTTCCAACAATCTGGGCGCAGAATATCAAGGACATCAAGCTGGTCCATGTTGGCCAGTCCTATTCCACCATCAAGAATATTCAGGAACAGGCCAGCAAGGATCTCGGCTTTACCATTGAAATGCAGACGGCAGACGTCGCCACCCAGATGAACCGGATGCTGACCCAGCCGGAATCGATGGATGTCGCCGACCTTGCCAATACGTCTGTACGCTATCTGCTCGGCCGCAATATTGTTCAGCCTGTCACCACCAAGGAATATAAATGGTGGGATAAGACCATTTCCCTGTTTCAGACAGGTAAATACCCCAATGGTAAAATGGCCTCGCTGGAAGGATTTGCACCGATCAAGGCGCAATATTATGCCAATAAGACCGCCAGCGCCTATTCAATGACGCCGACAGAATGGCTGGTGGGCATTCCGCTCTATTATAATGCCGATACGCTGGGTGTGCGGCCCGATCTGATCGGCTCCACCAAAATCGACAGTTGGGCACGCCTGCTGGACCCTGCCTTCAAGGGCCATGTGGCGCTTCAGGAGGGGGTCAATGTCGGCTTGCCGGATGCCGCCATGGCGCTGTCCGCCCTGGGCGAGGTCTCCTATGTTGACAAGGGCAATATGACCCGCAGCGAAATCGACAAAACCATCAAGAAACTGATTGAATACAAAAAAGCCGGGCAATTCCGCTCCTTCTGGCTGAATTTCGATCAATCCGTGCAGCTGATGGCCTCCGGCGAAGTGGTGCTGCAATCCATGTGGTCGCCTGCTGTGACGGAGGTGCGTACGCGCGGTATTGCCTGCACGTTCCAACCGCTGAAAGAGGGCCATCGCGGCTGGTACATCATGATGTTCCAGATGCAGCATCTGACCGGGCTGAAGCGCGAATGCGCCATCGAGTATATGAACTGGTACAATTCCGGCTGGGCCGGCGCCTTCATTTCCCGCCAAGGCTTTTACAATACCGTACCTGAAAATGTGAAGCCGCTGATGAGCGCCAATGAATATGGCTATTGGTATGAGGGCAAGCCCGCGTCTGAACCTATTCTCAACCCCTTTGGCAAGGTGATGGAAAAGCCGGGTGCGGTGCGCGACGGCGGCTCACTCTGGGATCGCATGGGCAATATCGGCATCTGGAACACGCTAATGGATGAGGATCGCTATCTGGTGCGCCGCTGGCAGGATTTCATCGCCGCGTAAAATTTCATTCCAACCAAGGACATTTACGATGTCACTCTCCTCGGCAAAGCGGGTATCGCTTTTGCAAATCGCGCCTATGGCGCTGGTTCTGGTGTGTTTCGTGATCCTGCCATTGGCGATGATTATTGCTGTCAGCTTCATGGATTACGGTTTTGCCGAGGTGATCCCGGAGTTCATCTGGGAAAATTATCTTGATATTTTCACCTCTGAACTGACGCTCAGGCTGTATCTCCAGACGTTCAAATTCCTGGCGATTGTCTGGGCGATCACGCTGTTTCTCGGCTTTACCATCGCCTATTATCTGATGTTTCATGTCCGCAGCCCAATCGTGCGGGCGCTGTGCATTGCGGCCTGCGCCATACCGTTCTGGACATCAGGGCCAATCCGCATGGTGTCCTGGGTGCCGCTGCTGGGGCGCGAAGGGCTGGTCAATCAGGTCTTGCTGCATCTGCATATCATAGAGCAGCCGCTCTCTTGGCTGCTCTATTCGGAATTTTCCGTCATCGTCGTCTACGTCAATGTGCTGACGCTGGCCATGTTGGGACCGATCGCCAATTCCATGGCAAAGATTGATAAAAACCTTCTGCATGCCGCCCGCGATCAGGGGGCAAGTGAGGGACAGATCATCCGTCTGGTGATTATCCCACTGATCAAACCCGGCATCGCCATAGGCTCGATTTTTATTGTGACGGCGGTGATGGGCGATTTCTTCATCGTCAAACAGATGGGCGGCGGCCAGATCAACACGGCGGTGGGGGCCATCGCCACCGAGCTGAACGCCTTCCAATACCCGCCCGCTGCGGCAAAATCGGTTGTGATGCTGGTCATTGTGCTGGGCTTCGTCGCCTCTCTGCTGCGCCTCGTTGATATCCGAAAAGAACTGGCCAATCAGGAGTGAATGATGCGCGAGCGTGGACAACCAAGACCTGCTTCCTTCTATCTGCTGTTGGGCATTTTCGCTGTCTATCTGGCCTTTCTCTATGGGCCGATGCTGTGTGTGTTCATCCTGTCCTTTCAGGGACCAAGCGGCGGCATGAGCTTTCCCATGGTCGGGGTTTCAACCCATTGGTTTCAGGTGCTGCTGGGCGGCACGGGCGGCGAAGGGGTTGGCGATCTGCATGATGCCTTCTTTCGTTCCATGCGCCTCGCCGCTATTGTAGCGGTGCTGACCATGACGATATCGGTGGCGGCAGGCATGGCCTATCGGCGAAAGTTCCCTGGGGCCAATCTGGTATTTTACTCTGCAATAGCGGCCATGGTGCTGCCGGGGATTTTTGTTGGTTTTGGCATCGCGCTGGCCTTCCATCTGCTGGGCTACAAGATCCAGTGGTATTCGTCGGGTATTGGCGCGCAGCTCACCTGGTCACTGCCTTTTGGCCTGTTAATCATGTTTATCGTGATGGGGCGTTTCAACCGGTCCTATGAAGAGGCCGCCACGGATCTTGGTGCCACCAGCTGGCAGCGCTTCAGCCAGGTAATCTTGCCAATCATTCTGCCAGGCGTCGTTGGGATCTTCATGGCCGGTTTTACCTCCTCCTATGAAGAATTGGCCCGCACGTCACTCAATGTCGGCTCGGGCAATACCATGCCGATGGAAATCACCGGATTGCTGACGGCGGCCACATCACCGGTGCTGTTTGCCATTGGCACGCTGACGACCGCGGTGTCCTTCATTCTCGTCATCGGCATGCTGCTTCTGGCGACGACGCTGGCCAAGCGGCAACAGTCGAGATTGCAACCGCATTGATGCGACCCATTCCATGAGGATGTAATAATGAGACATGAAACACAGCTGACAACAGTTCCGACGGATAGCGTTGCGAAGAATGTGATCCAGAAAACCGCCCCTTCATCCTCTGCCCACCATAATGATGTTGAGCTGGTGGCCGTGACCAAACGCTATGGCTCCAGCACTGCCGTTGACACCATTTCGCTGCGTATTCCGTCCGCCAGTTATTGCTGTTTGCTGGGACCAAGTGGCTGCGGAAAGACCACAACCTTGCGGATGATCGCCGGACATGAAATTGTCAGCGATGGTGATATTCTGGTGCAGGACCGCAACGTGACACTGGCACCCGCCGTTCAGCGCGGCACCTCGATGATGTTTCAGAATTACGCGCTGTTTCCCCATCTAAGCGTGGTAGATAACGTCGCATTTTCGCTCAAGCTCAAAGGTGTGGCCAGGTCTGAGCGACGCCGCCAGGCGATGGACTATCTGGCGCTGGTGCAGATGGAAGTACTGGCAGAACGGCTCCCGGCGCAATTGTCCGGTGGCCAGCAGCAGCGCGTAGCACTTGCCCGTTCGCTGATCACCCGGCCAAAGGTTTTGCTGCTGGATGAGCCGCTATCCGCGCTTGATCCATTTTTACGTATTACCATGCGCTCGGAATTGAAACGTATTCAACGCGAGCTGGGCATTACCTTCGTGCATGTCACCCACAGTCAGGAGGAGGCCATGGCTCTGTCGGACATGATCGTGGTGATGAATGGCGGTGCAATCATGCAGGCAGGCCCTGCCCGCGAGGTCTTTGCCCGGCCCCTCAACGCTTTTGTCGCCCGCTTCATTGGCGGACATAATGTTTTAAACCTTGGCGGTCGGCAATTTTGTGTGCGGGCTGACAAATGCCGGATCGCAGGGGCCGAGGATGACAGACATACCATCGCGGAGGTGGTCGGAGGCGAATATCAGGGCGCAATAGGCCGCCTTTCTTTGATGACGGCCGACAGACAACCGATCTCCGTAATGGTCAGCGATAACGACTATTTTGCCTTTAGCCATTCCATCGGTGATCGGGTCAGCGTTTCATGGTCTGTGAAAGATGAATGGGGCCTGGAAGTGGTGGGCTAAACGCTGGGACGTGTTGCATGTTCAGTCCCGGCATGTGATTGGATTGGATTTATGATGAATCTTCCGGCTCCAAAGTCCACCGTTTGCAGATGAACTCATAGGGCGTGAGGCTCTTTAGGGTCTTGCGCCTTCGCCCGAAATTGTAGGCGTCGTTGTAGTGGACACGCTTGACGGTCGCTTCCTTGATCGTGCTTTCCAGTCGCTCGACCTGCCCATTGGTCCAAGGGGGGCTTCACCTTGGTCAGACGATGCTCAATGCCGTTCTCGTCACAGACCCGGTCGAAGATGTGATGGAAGGCGTAGAGATCGCAGGCCCGATTGGTGAACTGAATGCCGTTGTCCGTCAGAACCGTATGGATGGCATAGGGTACAGCCTTGACCAGATTGCGCAGGAATTGGGCTGCATTCATCTTTCCGGCTTTGGCGTAAAGCTCGACGAAGGCAAACTTGGACGTTCTATCAATGGCCACAAACAGATAGAGCTTGCCCTCAGCGGTCTGGACTTCAGCGATATCGATGTGAAAGTAGCCAATGGGGTAACTCTTGAACTTCTTTTTTGGCTCCTTGTCGCCCTCGACTTCCGGCAGTCGTGAAATGTCATGGCGCTGTAGGCATCGATGTAAGGACGAGCGCGTCAGATGCGGGATTGTTGGCTGAAGGGCATAAAGGCAATCATCCAAAGGTAGAAGCGTGTGCCTGCGGAAGGCGACAATCACGGCCTCCTCCTCGAGGATCAAGACTGTCGAATGCGGTTCCTTCGGCCCGGTCGCCAAATCGGCAACCGATGTGCGCTTCTTCCACTTGGCAACGGTCTTCGGGTTGATCCCATACCGCTTTGAGAGCGCTCTCAGGCTCTCTTGACTATTTTGTATTGCTCGACGGACCGTCTGCGCGGGAAAACAGTCCACTGGACTGTTTTCTAATCCGCTTGACCTATCGTTGTGGCGCGACCGTATAGAGCCTGGCCCATAGTGCTTCCTTCCATTCGAGGGAAAATAATGCACCATTAAAGCCTGGGATCAAACAACTAGCCACTTTCGCCTGAACCTGCGGCACACCAAACCCCACAGCTCCATCCGTGGCGCTACATTGAAATACTTACCCAATCTTCATGCCCGTGGCGAATTCGCACTACGAAAATTTTCTCATCGTCTTCAACCCGATAGACGATAAGATGTGCTTTGAAGGGATGAATTCTGACGGCCGGTTCGATCTCATTCCGTTCGCGTGCGATGCGTGGATTAGCAGCGATCAGATCAAATAGTGCGAAAAGTTCATCATGGTAGCGTTTTGCCTGGTCTACTCCGAACATACGGGCACCCTGCTCGGCGATCGTAATGATGTCTTCTTCTGCCTCGACAGAAAGTTTAAAACTCATGACTTGCTGGCACGATCCATCGCCTCAGCAAAGAGTTCATCCTTTGATCGAATGCCAACGCCACTTTGGAGCCCGGCCTCGACGAAACCTTGCATGGCGGCAATCTTGTCGTTTCGTGTCTGGTCGCGTCGGATCAGGTCGCGCACGTAGTCGCTAGCGTTCGAATATCGCCCAGTCCTGGCCTGCGCCTCCACCCAATCCTTCATCGGGTCTGGAAGAGATACGTTCATTGTTGCCATGGGAAACCTCCATTTGAAGGAATCATATTCGATTTTGGCAAAGTTTGTCAAATTTTCCTACATCTGCATGGGATCAGAACCGTCCCCCATTCTCTCTGCCGGTGGGATAACGCCTGTTTATAGAACTATCAGGTGGACAGAGCATCGGTTTCTCGTTCTGCAGCGAGCGCTAACCTGGCTAGAGCGGGCAATGATCTTCAGCCTGTCTTGGTCACGAAGGACGCCCTATGGTTTTCCAGGGCCTGTCGCAAACATTTTCGGAGCGCGCGATTATCCCCTTAGCATCTTCATTTTCATGCTTTATTAACTTTTGGCAGTCCGAAGAGGCGCGCAAGCAAATCGTTCTGATCATTGATGGTTCAGCCTCCGGAAAAGCCAAAGCCTTTCCTCAACCACAGCATCGCCTCGAAACCCAAGATGGTTCTCCACGCCGTGTTGAAGGATTTGAAGCCACCGATCTTTGGCATGTTTCTCACGAGTTGGGGGCTCCGGTAAGTCCGGGACGGTTCAACCGCGAGATTGGTCTTCAAAAAGCCAAAGCTGCGCGTCTTGGTTCCCATTTCCGATAGTCACATGAAATCGCACGGCACAACGGCAACCGATACCTTCGGATGTCCACTAAAACAGTTGTCGATCAATCAAACGCTGGCAGGTTCCGATATTGTGGTCTTTCGCAAGGGAACAAGTGTCGTGAGGCTCGATCAGGTCAAGACATCGTCAAGCAATCGAGGTCTTGTTGTTGGTGTCTCATCGATCGGTGGTCATACGCGACGCATCCATCATCAACATCGTGTAAATATTAACGACTTTGCGGGAAAATCAATTTACATTCGTGAGCTCGCCGAGGCCTACAAGGCAGATTTCGGCGGCTCCTTTGAGTTCCTCTTATTTGAAATCTCGCCTGCGGATCTCATCCGTATTGCCGAGGGTGCGGAACTTTCAGGCATCACCTCGCTCGCGGCCGAAACTGCGTCGAAAGACATCGTGCTTGCCAATCTTGCGCGCGCCCGATTCCGGCGCTTGAAAAACCGGAGGACGCAAGCGCGCTGTTCGTCGACCAGATGACAACCGCCATCGGGACCTACTTGGTTCAACGTTATGGCGGCCGATCCGTTGCAACCTCCAACAGACCACGAAGGGCTCTGTTGCAAAAACTCTTTGTCGTAGAATGAAATTTCAAACGACGTCTGCGTATGGACGGAAAACCTCTCGCTCGAACGACAATCATCCAGTCATGCACCATCTTATTTGGCTTTTCAAAACCGCTTCAGATTGAATTATGGAATATTTTTCTTCGATCCAGAGACACCACAAATTTTTGCAACAGAGCCGGTTCCAGACACCCGCAGTGCTATTTGGCTACGGGTTCGCGGAAACGATCGCAGACACCGCGATCATCGATATGTAAAGACCACATCATGCAGGAACTTGCTGCGAATTTTATCAAGACTGCAAACGCTTTCGACATTGAGGGTGTGATGTCCCTGGTCGCCCCAGATGCCATTATCGATGACGTTTCGGTCGGCGACGCCTTCATTGGTCCGGAGGGCATCAAACAGTATCTCAATCAGTTTTTCGTCGGCTACCACACACAGAGCCGGCTTCTGTCGGTTGGAAAACAGGACGATCATACTGCTTTCGTCAGACTCGATTTTGCCGGCGATTTTGGCCACGAGATCGGCGTCCTCAAGATCACGATCAATTCCGATGGCTGGATCCACGCCGATCTCGAATGAGAAGTCTGAGTAACCGGACGACAGCCGCGCTCGCAGGGCGGATTTGTGAAGCAGAGCGGAAGGTTGACCCCGTTCGAGGACGCGGTAAGCGCCTGACTTTATCTGCAAAATTTCCGCGCGTGCGAGATCTTCATCGCCGCCGAGCTTGACCCCAGCCGATCTCCATTTTGTTAAAGCAGGGTATTACGAGACCGGTCATAGGGGTCAACCTCCGACGCGGCTTCATAGTTTGTCGTTCAGCAAGGACTCACAGCCCTTCGCCTCGTTCGCTATCAGAATGCTTGGCTTCTGGGTCATGATTGCTCACGTGGTAAGTAAGGTCCGGCGCTTCATAATTGAAATGATTTTCGCGAGTAAAGCGACCACTTAGGATCAGGATCTGGATCGAAGACAACGGTCGTCACGCTATGACAACCGACGATAAGAAACAAACGGGTACAGAATCTCAACGAGATCATCGATCGAGAGTGAGAAGGCTCCCACGACCCCTTTAAAATCCTCAACATCATTCATCTATCTCTCGACCATTTCAACCCGGCGGTTCTTGGCCCGACCCGCGTCGTTTGCATTGCTGGCCGCCGGCGCATAGGGACCGATGCCCTTGGGCTGAAGCCGATCAGAGTCGATACCGAATTTGGCTGTCAAAGCTTTCACGACAGCCGCCGCACGCGCCTGCGAAAGGTTCATATTGCGCTCCAAAGCCCCTGAACTGTCGGTATGGCCAACGATATAGACCTTTCGGCTCACGTCCTGCGTCAGAAACTCGGCCATCTGTGCCAGCGTTTTGTCCGATTCCGCCTTCAAGGCTGCGCTATCAGTTTCGAACTGGATGCCATAGAGCGCGATGTGGCCGGTTTTGGCCAGACTATCACTCATTGCCTGGGCGTCCGCAGTGACCTCACCCGTCTCCATAGCGCGGCCTTCCAGGATTTGTAGCAGCAAACCGGGCTGTCTACCGCTATCCTGGCTTACCAGCAAGGAAACGTCGACGGGCCCTTGGGGGCGCTCCAGATGAGCCGTCATCGCCCGCACGTTTCCATCGGTGGCGTTGATCAGATCAATCCTGAGATTGAAAAGGTTGTCACCCATGGCGTGATTGATCGGGTCGGCAAGTGCTGCGGCAAAGTCATAGCCACCGCAGGCGCTGCCTTCACACTGGTAGGCCGGCTGAAAACCAGCTGCCCTCAATGTCTGTTCGTAATTGCGATAGACTTCTAGCGCCGTTTTTCCTTCGGGGATGGCGTATGCGATGCTGGTCAGGCGGCCTTCAACGGTCTTGCTCTTGGCAAAGTGGCTTTTCTGGCTGGCGTCATACGGTCCCAGTGGCAAGGTCAGCGCTGCGTAGTCCTGCTGTTGGTAACCAATAATCACCGCACCAGAAAAACGCGACACAATCGGATTGTCCTTGCCGCCTTCAATATCCTGCGACGGCGCTTCGGCCGCGGCGAATTTCGGTAAGCCCAGGACCGTGATGAGAGCGAGGGTCGCGAGGCCTGTTCGGAATCCAGACATGTTAAGGTCCTTTCGTTGGTGCGAAACTGACAATGCTCACAGGGGATAAACCGCAAGCAAGGAAAGGCAATTAGTACTCTTGTGCTAATTGCCCGGCCCCTATCGTCACCGCAACCAGGACGAGGCCCGACCTCAATCTGCCCGTTGCTGCGGTGGCAAGACCGCAGCCATTGTTCGCCAGATATCGAAAAAGGCCGGAGGAACGGTCGTCCGGCCTTCTCTTTCAGTTTCGGAGCGAGGCGACGCCACCAACGAACGTCCTCATGAGCTTCTTCACGGCATTTGATGTTGTAGGTGTCAGCAGCGAGCGGCACCTTAGAGTCAATCGCATAGGAAAATCTGCCGTAATAAGCTTGCCTGCGTGACAATCTCGCCATCAAAAAGATTTCGCAACGGCCTCAAAGACGCCAACGCCCGGGGATACGGGAGGCTGTTGCCCGCCTGGGATTTATATGGGAAACAGCAGAAATATTTTTTGGCTTGCCTGACCGCTGAATGCGGCATTAGAAGAAGATTATATTCATGGACAAATTACCGAAGACCCACAGTGAAAGCCTGCTGGTTGAACTGACGTCCGATATCGTATCAGCCTACGTCAGCAACCATGTCATCCCCGTGAGTGAACTACGTTTGCTGATAGCCGATGTCCACGCAACATTGACGTCGACGTCGATACCTGCCGCAGCTGAAGTCATTGTCGAGAAGCAGAAGCCGGCTGTTTCGGTCCGCAAGTCTCTCCAGGAAGATCAGATGACGTGTCTGGAATGCGGGAATGTCTTCAAGTCCTTGAAGCGTCATCTTATGACCCATCATTCGCTTTCCCCTGACCAGTATCGAGAAAAATGGGATCTGTCGAGCGACTACCCCATGGTCGCTCCTGCATACGCGGAAGCGCGTTCGCGTTTGGCAAAGGACAGTGGCCTAGGGCAGAACCGACGGCGGAAGGTGGCCTAACAAGTTTCAGGGGTACCCCCACGCAGTAGCCCGCATTCGAGATGAAGCGGCCTACTCGCTCTCGTGCGAGCGACGTCAGGACAACCACTCCACGGATGTCCTGACCTGACAAATGGACGAAGATAAGGAAGGTCGGGTGCGATTTCGCTGCGGCCTTTTTTTGTTGTCGACAGGTAGAGGATGATCTACCGAAGCCGAACGGACGAGGTCCGACCGCCGACGGAGAGACAGATGGCACGCAAAATCAGAGACAATTTCGCTTCGGACGATATGCAGGCGGAGCCGGTCATCTGCCCGCTGTGCGAGCGCGTGATACCGGACGACCAAATGGAGGACCACCATCTGGTTCCCAAGAGCAAAGGCGGCAAGCTCAAGTTGCCCCTGCATCGCATATGCCATAGCCACATCCACAGGGTTTTCACCGACGCGCAGCTGGCGAAGAAGTTTTCCACGATCGCCGCTATTCTCGAGGACCCCGCGATCCAGAAATTCGTGGCGTGGGTGAAAACCAAGCCACCCAGCTTCGAGGACGAGGCAGAGGAACGTACCCGACGTCGCTGAAAATCTGCGACGGGACAGCGAGCAGGCAGCGTCGCCTTAACTTGAACAGGACGTCAGATGGCAGCGGCGGTCGACTTTATGTGGCGTGTGGCAGCGTGATTTCACGCCAGACGGCCATAGCCTCGGTGCGAAGCGTTCGGTGATCGGCGGCAATTTGATGTTGCGGTGAACCAGAAAGAGATTGGAATCGGTCCGTGGGTTGAAACGAAACGTTGGCATTGCGCGGCAGACTTGAACCGCATCATGATCCGTTCTCTCCGCCTTATGGGTAGATGGGAATTTTCGGCCCGATTGTTCAGCCCCTTATGCGAACGATGTTCAACGCCGGGCATGATATCGCGTTTAGCGGCATCGTAGGACCGGAGTTTGTCGGTCACCATCACACGGGGTGTGAGGCCCTGGCCTTTGAGCAATTTGCGCATCAATTTCAGAGCTGCCTTTTTGTTGCGACGGCTTTGCAAAAGGGCTTCAAGCATATAGCCTTCAGCATCGACGGCGCGCCAGAGCCAGTATTTCCGGCCTTTGAAGGTTACCACCATCTCATCGAGGTGCCATTTATCGGCAAAGCCGCCCTTTGAGCGCCGGCGAAGCAACGCAGCAAACTCGGAGCCAAATTTGGCGGCCCATTCCGATACTGTCTGGAACGAAACGTCAATACCGCGTTCGGCCAGCAAATCCTCGACATGCCGCAGGCTCAATGGAAACCGGAAGTACAGCCAAACCGCGTGAGCGATAATCTCGGCTGGAAAGCGGTGACGTTTGTAACGATAGGAGGCGAAGGTAGACGAAGAAATGTTCATGCCCACTGCTCTATCGTACAAAACTTAAGGCGACACTGTCATCTCTGATGATGGTCAACACCGCGTTAAGCCGAAAAATTTGCGAAAAGCCCATTCCCAGCGGCCCATTCAAAGGATAGTTGGAAATGGAATTTCAATTATTTATTATTATGTAAATTATATTTATCTTAAAAAAAATTGCAAAATATCAAGTTGTGAATCATATAAATGCAATTAAATTGACTTCTCCTATAATATAATATATTGCTATTTACCGGCGCTGTATTAGCGTCGACAAATAATAAAGGAGTAAGATATGAAGAAATTTCTTGCCGTCTTTATTGGCGCATCTAAGCTTAATCGTCGTAAGCCCCGTTATATCTATACATACTGATTACCTATTGGTCCTCGGGAGTTTAATTTTAAATTCCCGAGGACGCCGATTCCTTGTTTAAATTGATGTTAGTGAAATAGGCTTTCCAGTTTTGGCGGTTGCTATTTTAGATGATCTCAGTTGAGAATTATCAACAAAAAATTCCAAATATTCGGCAGCGATGCCTTTTCAACAATAGCTTCAGATTCCGCAAGGATCCTCTGTCATTGCTGTCTTCGTGCTGTCAAATTAACAGCCCTTTGATCGGCATCGATAAGGGCTTCTATGTTGTCACTGCCCCTGAACTGATTGAATTGGTTCTTCATGACAAGCATCAAGTCTTTCGAAAGTCCCTTCCTGATGACGATAGGGGCATGGTCAATTTTGCTTCTTCGATCATGAATAGCTCGGGTGACGATTGGCGCCACAAGCGAAAGGTGTTGCAACCCGGCTTTAATCTCGACGCCGTTGCAAAGGGCGTGGATGCAACAATCGAAATTACCCAGGGCCATCTCGATCAGTGGCAGGTCGAGCCTCCATCTTCCGACATCAGAAAATCCCTGCAACGGCTGTGTTTTGACATCGGCTGTCAATTTTTTCTCAAGACCACGCTTGGCGAGAAGGAACAATCCGCGTTCGTGATCCTATCAGATTTGATCATAGCGAAGACGCGCGACGGTATACGCTTTCCACTCGGTCCATTCGACAGGACGGAGGCACGACTTGCCAGCGCCCGCGATGCCGCGAAGGAACTGGCTGGCGCTGCCCTTGCCCGTGCGCGACAGCAGCGCGAGGGCAGAGACAAGAGCGTTGCATCGCACGACGGGTTCGAACGATCCTTCGATGAGGGGTCTGATGAGGATGACAACTGGCTGCGCGACGAGTTTTGCACCATGATCCTCTCGGGGCTGGAGCCGATGTCTGCCGGACTTGCCTGGACCTTGCACTTGTTGACAGCGCACCCGGACGTTCTGCAACGTGTGACCGCAGAAATAGATGCATTGGCTATGAGCGGCGACGGCCCGATCAGTCTTGACGGATTGCCCGAAACAAGGGCTGCGCTCAAGGAGGCCCTGCGACTGTTCCCACCGGCCTGGCTGACGGGGCGGACTGTCTTTGAGGATACGGTGCTCGGCGACTTCCTTCTTCCAAAGGGGAGCGCCTTGATGATCAGTCCCTGGGTCAATCACCGCAGTGGCCGCTATTTCGACTTGCCCGAGCACTATCGGCCCGACCGTTGGCTGGACGGCACGCTGGAAAAGCGCTTGCCGCGCTACGCTTTTTTCCCCTTTGGCGGGGGCAGCCGACGCTGCATTGGCGAGCATTTCAGCATGATCCACATGACAGCCATATTGGTCTGTATTTTGAGGCGCTTCACCTTGAAACGGATGCCACATACCAAAGTGCGACCCTATCCAGCACTCGTTTTACGCCCTTTGGGGGTCACTCTGACTTTAACACCCCGCGCTCCGGAAGCCGGACTAGATAGGAACTTCATATGACGGCAAGCTCGGTTAACAACTATGACAGCTATGCAGAATTTTACGATAGCTGGCAGGAATCCTGGCCCGAAAGCGTCATGGCTCCCTGCGTGAATGTTCTGGCGGACATCGCCGATGGCCGCCCTGCGCTTGAACTTGGCGTTGGGACAGGACGCATAGCCTTGCCACTGTCTCAACGCGGCCTTGATGTCTCCGGCGTTGACCTTTCCGAAGCGATGCTCGAACGGCTAAAGCGAAAGCCGGGAGCGGAAAAACTTTCCCTGGTTCTCGGCGACATGGCGGATGTGCCCATCGAGGGAGAATTCGGTCTCATTTATTGTGTGGCGTCGTTCGACTATCTCCTCACCCAAGAGGAACAGCTGCGCTTCTTCGCCAATGCAGAAAAGCATCTTGCAGAGGGCGGTTCGCTGGTTGTCCAAACGATCATTCCAAACGAGGCGATTTTTAGCAGCGACTTCCGGCTTAACCGCATGGGGGACCTGCCATCGGACGAGGACGGGATGGCGTCCGTCATGCTCATGGGGGTGAAGGGCGATCCGATCTCTCAAGTGCTTGAGCAGCGCATCATGGTCATCGGTCAACATCCCAAGGTCTTCCGACACAAGATCCGGTGCGTCTGGCCGAATGAACTGGATTTGCTCGCGCGGTCTGCTGGCCTCTTTCTTCATGCTCGCTGGAGCAATTGGCAGCGTGAATCGTTCGTTTCCGCCAGCCGAACAGCGATTTCAGAATACCGCAGATCCTGACTGGCATAGATGGCGCCATTGATAGAATGAGGGAAATGTTATGAGCCTTTGTGTTATTGGTGCCGGATTAGGTCGAACAGGGACTTTATCCCTTAAGCTCGCTCTCGAGCATTTGGGGATAGCGCCCTGCTATCACGCCATGGAAATCGCCGCGACGGTTCGGACCTCACTGCCACTTTGGAACGATGCTATTGGTGGAACGGCCGATTGGGACCGTATCTTCGAAGGATATCGCGCCACTGTCGATTACCCAAGTTGCCTGTTCTGGCGCGAATTGATGGAGCATTACCCGCAAGCGAAAGTCATTTTAACCAGACGAGACCCGGATGGCTGGTTCGAATCCGTCAGTGAAACAATCTTTCCAGCCAAGCGAAAAGGGATGTTGTTGGGCGATGATGGCCTTGCCCTCAGCGACTTTTTGCGCAGGGATTTCGGCGACAATATCAGCGATCGGACGTTCATGACCAACTATTTCCGTCGGTGGAATCAGTCCGTTATCGATGACGTTCCCGCCGATCGCTTGCTTGTGTTGGAGGCCGGTGACGGATGGGAGCCGCTTTGCGCGTTTCTGGGCGTTGCACGCCCCGATGTGGCTTATCCCTGGCTCCATGCGCGGCCTAAGAAATCCCGCTGGAACCTGTTCAGGAGGCGGTCGATGCCTGAACAAAAGCCAGAAGAGCTTGAAGACAATACGCGCGATTACCTGGACGGCTTACATCAAACGACATTTCGTTAAGACGTGGTTTCGGAGGACGTCATGGATGCGAACGATCACCTTTTGAAGAAGCGGGAGTTTGCCAACCGCTATTTTGATGCCAGCATCTGGAACGACATAAAATATCGTGATGGAGATATCGTTGTCGCAAGCTATGCCAAAGCAGGAACGACACTGGTTCAACAGATTATTGCGCAACTCATTTTTGATCAGGATGACGAGGTGGACGTGGCGGCTATTTCGCCTTGGATCGATTCAGTCTATCCCGACAAAAAGGTTAAACTGGACCTGATCGAGGCGCAAACCCATCGCCGGTTTCTCAAAACACATTTGCCCATGGATGCGCTGATCTTTTCGGAGAAGGCGAAATATATCTACGTCGGGCGGGACGGCCGAGATATCGTCTGGAGCCTTTTCGATCATCAAAATGCGGCCCGCCAAGATGCGCAACTGCTGCTAGACAAGGAAGCGGGGCCTTCTGGACGGCTGCGCGTGGCGACACCGCCGCAGTCGTCCATCACCGAGTTTTTCGATGCCTGGCTTGATAAAGATGGTTTTCCGTTCTGGCCGTTCTGGGAAAATCTACGGTCGTGGTGGTTGGCGCGGATTGTCCCGAATGTCCTGTTTGTGCATTATGCCGACCTGATCACGGATATGGCCGAACAAATCCTTCGGATCGCTGCCTTTTTAGAGGTCCCATTGTCGCTTGATCGGCTACCGCGCATTTTGCACAACTGTAGCCTCGGACATATGAGGGACCATGCCCGTCGCTATGTTCCGCATGGAGCAGGCCTGTGGAAAGACGATGGCAAGTTGTTTTTTAACAAGGGGCAAAACGGGCGATGGATCGATATACTGACGCCGGAGGCTAATGCAAAGTTTGAACAGCATGCCATGGCAGAACTTGGCGTCGATTGCGCCAAATGGATGATGTCTGGACGTGCGGGTCTAAAGCATGTCGCGTTTCATTGCCCTCAATGAAACGATAACGTACATGCGACAAAATAAGAGCTAAAGCGAGCTAAGATCTTGTTTTTTGAACTTACGCATTCAAAACCACCAGAAGCAGTTGGCGGACGCGCTTTAGCCTGCTGGTGCGCTCTCACCGATCCGGGAAGCCTTTGGCTCGACATAGCCCAGCGATCCCTTGTATCCCGCATACCCCAGGAGATGTCGCTCGTCGCTGGACAAGGCCTCGAATATTTCGGGCAGGATATTCGCCGGAAAATTCTCGTATTGCCTGATAAAAGGCAGTACATAGGATGACGCCACAGCATATCGGGTAACTCCGGGTGCGGCATGCGCTCCCGCGCCGTGCCATACGCGACCGTCGAGAATAAGGGCGCTGCCTGCCGGACCTTCTACCGCAATTGTAGTCATCGGCGGGGCTGGAATGCCCATGGTGCGGAAGGGGTAATCCGGGGCGGTATTGGGGCTGCGCGACCAGGGCGGGCGCGGCCAAAGGTGCGAGCCCGGAATCACCCGCGTGGCACCGTTTGCTTCTGTAAAATCGCTGACCATCACCAAGATGTTGGCGACGTAAGCCTTCGATGGATCGAGCGGCAACTGGTCCTGATCGGTGTGCAATTTCTGTGCGGGTCTGCCATGGTTGGTAATCTGGGCCGCAAGCCCGGACAGGTTGAATTCCCGCCCCCCAAATATGTGCCGCACGCAAGTGAGAAGGCTGGGGTTATGAGCGATTTCGCGAAACACCTTCCCCTTGTTGTACAGCATCATCAGGATCTGTCTGGGCACCAGATGTTGATCTATTGTTCGTGCCACTTCCTGCGATAGTGGCTTGTCATCCACATCATGCAAAAGTGCTACTCCGGCGGCGCATTCCGCATCCGCCTGTTCGACCAGTCGCTGGCGAAGAGCTTCCAGCCCAGAACCCGTCACCAAATCGGCCAGGATCGCATAGCCGAACTGATCAAGGTCTGCTTTCGCTTGAGAAACGTCGCGCGTTGCGACGGGCAGACTGCCAGATGTGAAATTCATTGCACTTCTCCCGGGAATGCAGGACACGGCTTCAGCCTGACTGAGCAAGCTTAATATGAAACAGAATGGATTTACGACTAAACTACCGAGGAAAATCGGCGGGTAAGATGACTAATTGATGCCAACCATTGTGATTGATGTGGTTGCATAAAATTCAATATTGTATTTCATTGTGAGCAATCATGATTTTCGACGAAACCCAAAGAGCTTAGTCGCCTGGTCAGCGATGTTCAAGTGATTTGCGCGCCGTGGAAAGCCGCCGAATGGGCTTGTCGCAAAGATTTTCGTGGGCCTGGATTATCCCCTAAACGGTGTGCATTTATACTTTGTTAACCTTTTGTAGTCCGAAGAGGCGCGCAAGCAGATCGTTCTGGTCGTTGACGGTCCAGCCGCCGGAATAGCCGAAGCCTTTCCTCAACCACAGCATCGCCTCGAAACCCGCGATGGTTCGCCGCGCAGTGTTGAATGACTGAAACCCGCCGATCTTCGGCATGTTCTTCTTCAGCCGGAAGTGGTCGCTTTCGATGCCTTGTTGGAGATGCTTGGTGGCATAGTGCACAGGATCTGGATGCAACAGCCCGCTATCGACCGATGTTTTGATCGCCGACGGAAACGTATTGGCGGCATCAAGATCGCGCTTTGCCGTCAGCAGGAAGTCGACGGGATTTCCGTGCTTGCCGATTGCGCGATACACGTATCGCCACTTGCCGCGGATCTTGACGTAGGTCTCATCGACGCGAACCGAGCCGCAATGTGGCCGACGAAACTGACGTAACCGCTTCTCGATCATCGGTGCGTAGGCCAGAACCCAGCGGTTGATCGTGCTATGGTCAACCTCGAAACTGCGTTCCCGGAACATTTCCTCCAAATCGCGATAGCTGAGCGGATAACGCAAATACCATGCAACCGCCTGCACGATCAGCCACGCCTCAAAATGTCGTCCCTTGAAATCGTCTTTCGATTGGCGTTTCAGCTTCTCGGTAATGGCATTCAGACCATCGGTACGCTCCGCAACAATTGGAGCGGAATTTCTCTTCCGATGGTCAACATACCGTTAACCGAAAAAATTTGCGACAAGCCCCACGATCAGATAAACGCCATCTTTCCTCCCCGCCGGTACAACCTCTCAACTCTCATATCGCCACGCAAGCGCAGATTTCTTCTGACTTTGGGCCGATTATACTGCAGAAATGGGGGCTTGAAAAAGCCAAGGCATCACAGCCTTCCAACCAATGACAATTAAGTTGGCAATGCCCCCTAGTTTTATCACTCGACATTAAACAACCATAGCGAAAGCTGTCAAACTCGAAATTTACTGACGAAGAGTGATCATGATCAGGCAAAATTATACCTCTATAAAATCTATAAAGATAATAGATTTTCTGTCTTGTCCGTCAGCCTGATCTTACGCTGCACCAGCATTAGACACGGCTGGAAACTCTCATGACAAAGACGATACGCTTCAATGCCTTTGAGATGAATTGCGTTGGCCACCAATCGCCGGGTCTATGGCGGCATCCGCGCGATCGGTCCTGGCAATATAAGGATCTGGAATATTGGACGGATCTTGCCAAAATTCTGGAGACTGGCTTTTTTGAATCCATCTTCATCGCTGACGTTATCGGTTACTATGATGTCTATAAGGGTAATCTGGATAATGCGCTGCTTCAGGGCGTGCAGATACCCGTCAACGACCCGCTGCAATTGGCCAATCCCATTGCGCAGGCAACAAAGCATCTTGGCATTGGCATCACCGCTTCCACCAGTTTCGAGCATCCCTATACCTTTGCACGCAGGCTCTCTACGGCGGACCACCATACCAAAGGGCGTGTGGGCTGGAATATCGTCACGTCCTATCTGGAAAGCGGTGCCAAAAATGTTGGTCAGGGTGGCTTGCGCTCCCATGACAATCGCTATGATGTGGCGACAGAGTATGTCGAGGTTCTCTACAAACTGTTCGAGGGCAGCTGGGAAGAAGGGGCGGTGATCCGCGATAAGGAGCGCGGCATCTTTGCTGACCCTGCCAAAATTCACGAGATCGGCCATAAGGGCAAATATTTCGAGGTTCCGGGCTATCATTTGAGTGAACCCTCGCCGCAGCGCACACCGGTGCTGTTTCAGGCGGGGGCCTCGGGTGCGGGCAAGCAATTTGCCGCAGGCCACGCCGAATGCGTGTTTATCTCAACGCCGTTGAAGGATGCCACTCGCGCTTATGTCGCGGATATTCGCAAGCGTGCAGCGGAACAGGGCCGTGATCCGAAGAAGGTGCTGATCTATGCCATGGCCACCATCATCGTTGATGAGACAGATGAAAAGGCGCGGGCGAAATACGAAGACTATGCAAAATATGCCTCCTATGATGGTGCGCTGGTGTTGATGTCGGGCTGGACCGGGATTGATTTTGGTCACTACCAGCCGTCTGACACCGTGAAAAAGGTCAAGACCAACGCGATTATCTCCGCTGTCGAGCATCTGTCCGAAGGCAATAAAGTCTGGACCATAGAAGAATTGGCGAAGTGGGGCGGGATTGGCGGCCTTGGGCCGTTGTTTGTGGGATCACCCACCACGATTGCCGATCTGTTGCAGGAATGGGTCGAAGAAACCGATATCGATGGTTTCAACCTCGCCTATGCGCTGGCGCACGACAGTTTTGCCGATGTGATTGGCTATGTGGTGCCGGAGCTGCAAAAGCGCGGCGTTTATGCCACCCAGTACCGCGAGGGGACTTTGCGCGAAAAACTGTTTGGCGAGGGGCCATACTTGCCACGAACCCACCCCGCCCATCAGTTCCGCGACATTGAGCGCGTCAAGCGTGAGGAGGCAAACAAGGCTTCCGGCGAGGCTGCCTGATGACAGGTTAAGCCGCCCGCTCTACCGAAATATCTCTTGGCCAATATGCAAAACGCCACGCCGATCGAGCTGTGGCGAAGGACTTTGTTTGTCCGCTTCACAAAAGAAAGACGGAGCATGACCCGATGAGCACGCCCACAGGTCCAGCGCTGGAAGTTAAACACGTATCGCTCTCCTTCAAGGGGGTGAAGGCGATTTCTGATTTGAGCTTTCAGGTCGAGCGTCAGGAAATCTGCGCCTTGATTGGTCCCAATGGTGCGGGCAAAAGCTCGCTTTTGAATATCCTCAATGGCGTCTATGTGCCGGATTCCGGTGAAATCGTGTTTGAGGGCGAGCATTTCCGGCGCATGCAGCCGCTGGAGGCGGCACGTCGCGGCATTGGTCGCGGGTTTCAAAACAATGCGCTGTTTTCCGGCATGAGCGTGCTCGACAATGTGATTGCGGGGTTATCGCGGCATTCCAAAGTCACGCTGCTTGAGGAGGCTTTCCGGCTTCCCCGTGCGTTAAAGCAGGAGAGAGATTTTCGCGAGCGGGCGCAGGCCGTGCTGCATCTTTTCGATCTGGAAAAACATGCGGCAGCCATTGTTGGCACTCTGCCCTATGGCGTTCAAAAGAAAGTGGAGATCGCCAGAGCCGTTGTTGGCAAGCCCCGCCTGCTGTTGCTGGACGAGCCACTGGCCGGAATGAATGCCGAGGAAAAGCAGGAAATCGCCGCCGTCATTGCCCGGCTGAACACAGAGATGAAACTCACCATCGTGTTGATTGAGCATGACATTGGCATCGTGCTCAAGCTCGCCCACCACGTTGTGGTGCTCGATTACGGTCGCAAACTGGCCGATGGCTTGCCCGAAACCATCCGCGACAACCCGGATGTGATTGCCGCCTATCTCGGCTCCGACCACAAGGAGATTGCGGCATGAACATGTTTATTGAAACCCTGATTGGCGGGCTGCTGGCAGGCACGATGTATTCCTTGGTCGCCATTGGTTTTGTGCTGATTTACAAGGCCTCTGGCGTGTTCAATTACGCGCAAGGCTCGCTTTTGCTGTTTGCCGCGCTGACCTATGTGACGCTGACCGATCAGGGTGTGCCTGCCTTTGGTGCCATTGCCGTCACCATTGCCCTTTTGATCCTAACTGCCATTGCCATCGAAAAACTCTTGCTGCGCCCTTTAACCAACCGCAGCCCGATGACGCTGTTTATGGCAACGCTCGGCCTGTCCTATGTGGTGGAAGGCGTGGCGCAAGGCATTATGGGCTCTCAAGTGCGGGCGCTGGACCTTGGTATTGAAGATCTGCCGATCTTTCTGGGTGATATCATGATCAGCCAGTTCGACCTGATCGCAGCTGGTGTTGCCCTTGCCATTGTTGTTATCCTGTCCCTGCTGTTCAGCAAAACACGCATCGGCATTCAATTGCGCAGCGTCGCCGATGATACGCGCGCGGCCCTTTCCATCGGCATCAATATCAACCGAATCTGGCAGATTGCCTGGGCCGTTGCCGGGTTGGTGGGGCTGGTTGCGGGCCTGTTGTGGGGTGCGCGGCAGGGTGTGCAATTTTCCCTGTCACTGGTGGTTCTCAAGGCGCTCCCGGTGCTGATCATTGGCGGCTTTACCTCCATTCCCGGTGCCATTGTTGGCGGGCTGATTGTGGGTGCGGGCGAGAGCCTGGCCGAGACCTATCTTGGCCCCTTCCTCGGCGGCGGTATCACGCCGTGGTTTGCCTATGCGCTGGCCCTTGTCTTCCTGTTCATCCGCCCCGCCGGTCTTTTCGGCGAACGCCAGATTGAAAGGGTTTGATCGATGACGAACCTTGAATTGCCGTTGGTGACCCATCCCGTGCAGAACATTGGCCTGAAGGCTGTGGGCCTTGTGGCACTTGTTATCCTGCTGTTGGCTGCTCCCTTTCTGACCTCTGAATATTGGATCAATGCCATCATTGTGCCCTTCCTGATCCTGTCGCTTGCAGGGTTGGGGCTGAACCTTCTCACCGGTTATGCGGGGCAATTGTCTCTGGGCGCAGGCGCTTTCATGATGGTGGGGGCCTATGCAACCTTCGCCTTCCAGCTTCGGGTTCCAGAATTGCCCTTGCCGCTGGCGCTGATCATCTCCGGCCTGATTTCTGGCGTGGTTGGCTTGGCCTTTGGCCTGCCCTCCACGCGCATCAAGGGCTTTTACCTGATTGTCAGCACACTCACGGCGCAGTTCTTCTTTGAGTGGTTGTTTTTGAAATTTCCGTGGTTTTACAATGGCAATTCATCCGCAACCATTGCCCTGCCGCATGGACTTTCCGTGTTTGGGCTGGATCTCAACAATCCCCACGGTCGGTATTTTCTCACCCTTGGCAGTGTGGCATTGCTGACCTGGCTGTCGTTCAATCTGGTGCGCAGCCAGACAGGCCGCAACTGGATGGCCATCCGCGATATGGATACGGCGGCAGCCGTGATTGGTGTTCCCACCTTCCGCGCCAAGCTGCAAGCTTTCGCGGTGTCCAGTTTCATCCTTGGTATTGCCGGTGCGCTGTGGGCCTTTACCTATCTCGGATCGGCCAGTGTTCAGAGTTTTGGCCTCACCCGTTCTTACCAGATCCTCTTCATCATCATTATCGGTGGCCTTGGCACCATCAGGGGTGCCTATCTGGGGGCGGCTTTCGTCAGTCTGCTGCCTTTGGCGCTCGATTGGCTGTTTCAATATCTGTTCAGCGGCCATGTGGATGCAGGGCTGCTGCAAAATATCCAGAAGGCAATCTTCGGCATTCTCATCATCTGGTTTCTGATCAAGGAACCTGAGGGTCTGTCGCGCCTGCTCGGTTTGCGGCGTGCGCATGGCGCACGTCGGCGTCTCTTTCCCTCCTAACCACAAGAGTGAACCCTATGAAACGTTTTGTTATTGCTGCACTTTTTGCCAGCACCATCTTCTCGGCAAGCGCGCCAGCCTTTGCCGCAGATGTCAGTCAGTACATTCCCCTGCCAACCTATCGCGTCGGGGCCTATGCCTCCTCCGGCGAACTGTGGTGGGCGGGAGAGCGCGACTATTTCCGCTATATCAACGAGGTGGAAGGCGGCGTTGAGGGCGTGAAGCTCAACTATGAAGAGTTTGAAACCGAATGGAGCCCGGACCGCACCGTTGAAGTCTATGAGCGGGTCAAGGCGGGCAAGGACGGCTCGCCGCTGGCCTTCTTCTTCACCCACGGCACCCCTGCCACCTATGCCCTGCTGGAAAAAGCCGCAGCCGACAAGATTCCGCTGATTGATCCCGCAGGCGGCAAGACGGAAACCGTGGATGGAACGGTGTTTCCCTACGCCTTCCCGCTGCTGTTCAGCTATTACAGTCAGGCCTCTACCGGCATCAATTATATTGCCTCCAAGGTCGGCGGTCTTGATAAGCTGAAAGGCCTGAAGATCGCAACCCTCTATCACGATAGTGCCTATGGCCGCGCCAGCCAGCCAGCAATTGAGCTTCTGGCCAAGAAATATGGCTTTGAGAATATTCAGATTCCGGTGGCCGATCCCGGCAACGAACAGTCACCACAATGGCGCCAGATCCGCGAGCAAAAGCCGGATTGGGTTTTCCTGCGCACCTGGGGGGTCTCCACCGTTGTTGCCCTCAAGACGGCACAGCGCTTTGGCTTTCCAGCCGATCATATCATTGGTGATGTCTGGGCCGGATCAGAGTCAGACGCGATCCCCGCAGGCGCTGCCGCCATCGGTTATTCAGCACTCGCACCTTATCCCGGCGGCACGGATTTTGAGATCCACAAACGCCTGAAGGCCGAGATCCTCGACAAGGGCAAATCCGATTTGCGCGATCCGAAACTGTTTGGTGCGGTCAATTACAATATCGGTCTCGTCAACGCGGCATTGGCGGTTGAGGCGCTACGCACCGGCTACAAGCATTTCGGCCCAAAGCCGCTGAATGGTGAGCAAGGCCGCTGGGCCTTTGAGCATCTGACCATTGATGACAAGCGGTTGGAGCAAATCGGTTTCAAGGGCCTGCTGCAACCGATCAAAATCACACCCACCGACCACGAAGGTGGTGGTGCTGCCCGCATCCAGAGCTGGGATGGCAAGAAATGGGTGCTGAAGACCGATTGGATCAAGGCAGATCACGATCTTCTCAATCCGCTGATCAAGCAAGGGGCGGAAGCTTACGCCAAGGAACACGGCATCACGCCTCGCACACCGGAAACAGAAACCAATTGATCCATTGAGATCGGGCGCGCGCGGTATCGCCGCGCCCATTTTGGGAACACAGGGGATATCGGATGTTCAAGATATTTTTGCGAAATGCCCTTGCTGTCGCAGCATCGGCTTTTGTCTTCGCAAGCGCTGCACAGGCCATTGAGACGACGCCGGGACCAGATAGCAACAAGCAGTTTTTCCCAATCGCCAGTTTTCGCGTCGGTCCTTATGCGGCCTCCGGTGCATCCATCTGGGCGGGACGTATCGATTACTATCGCTATATCAACGAGGTGGAAGGCGGCATCAATGGTGTTCCCATCGTCTGGCAGGAATGCGAAACGGAGTGGACCGCCGAAAAGGGTATTGAGTGCTATGAACGTTTCAAGCGCGGCCTGAATGGCGCGCCGATTTCCGCCTATTTCCCCAATGGTGCTCCGGCAGCCTATGCTCTGTCTGATCGCGCCACCAAAGACAAGATTCCGCTGGTAACTCTGGCCTATGGCCGCACAGAAGCCACCGATGGCCGCGTCTTTCCTTACAATTTCCCCGTGATGGTGACCTTCTACAGCGAAGCCTCAGCGGTGGTGAATTATATTGCCCAGCGTGAGGGCGGGTTTGACAAGCTCAAGGGCAAGAAGATCGCCACTGTCTATCATGACAGCGCCTATGGCCGCGAAACCCTTGATCCGCTGGCGCTGCTGGCCAAGAAATATGGTTTTGAAAACATCCAGATTCCGGTTGCCGATCCCGGCAGCGAGCAATCATCACAATGGCGGCAGGTGCGCGAGCAGAAGCCGGATTGGGTTTTTCTGCGCACATGGGGCGTGTCCACGCCCGTTGCCATCAAGACCGCCCAGCGCTTCGGTTTCCCCGCTGATCATGTGATTGGCGATGTTTGGGCTTCGTCCGAAGAGGATGTGATTCCGGCAGGGGATGCCGCCAAGGGGTATCTCGCTCTGACACCATACCCAGCAGGTGCGGATTTCGACATCCATAAGCGTCTGAAGCAATCTATCATCGACACGGGCAAATCGGACCTGCGCGACACCAAGGCTTTTGGCAGCGTCTATTACAATTCCGGTCTGGTGGATGCGCTGATTTCGGTCGAAATCGTGCGACAGGCGCAGGCCAAATTCGGCAACCGCCCGATCACCAGCGAAGAGGCACAGTGGGCTCTGGAACATTTCAAGCTCGATGATGCCGCGCTGAAAAAGGCAGGCTTCCTTGGCCTTGTGCAAAACCTGCAACTGACACCCGCCGATCACGAGGGTGGCGGTGCCGTGCGCGTGCAGCAATGGAATGGTAAAAACTGGACGCTGATCAGTGACTGGGTGCAGGCGGATCGCCAAACCCTTCGCCCGCTGATTGACGCGAAATCCGCAGCCTATGCCAAGGAAAACGGCATTACCCCGCGGGATGTTGGCACCAACTGATGGGTCATGCACCGGAGCGGCCCCCGCTGCTCCGGTTTTTGGCGTTTGTCAGGGAAAAGTGGAACCCGGTTTTCCCGAAAAGACAAACGAAAACAAAAGAATCGAGAGTCTGTTGGGTTCAATCTGAACCAGACAGACACGAAGGAGATGGATGATGTCATTTGCGCTTGAGCCAACTGAGAAACAGCCGGAAGTGACTGATATTGTTGCAGATAATCTTCTGGACGTGTCCGGCATTGAAGTTGTCTATGGCGGTGCCATTCTGGCGGTTGCAGATGTTTCGCTCACCGTTGGCGCAGGCGAGATTGTGGCATTGCTTGGTGCCAATGGTGCCGGCAAAAGCACGGTTTTAAAGGCGATTTCCGGTCTGGTGAGCGCTGACAGGGCAACCGTGCGTAAAGGCCACATCCGCTTTGATGACAGTGATATTCTCGGCTCTGCTGCCAATCATCTCGCAGCACGGGGCATTGTCCATGTGCTGGAAGGCCGCCATGTGTTTTCTCATCTGACGGTTGAGGAAAATCTACAGGCAGGCGCATTCCTGCACAGGCCTCGCCGCCGCGATCTGTTGCGGCAGATTGAGGAGGTCTACGATTGGTTTCCGAGGCTCAAGGAAAAGCGGAAGACACTGGCTGGTCTGACATCCGGCGGTGAGCAGCAGATGCTGGCCATTGGCCGCGCTCTTCTCACCCAGCCCCGGCTGGTGTTGCTGGACGAGCCATCCATGGGTCTGGCCCCGCGCATTGTGCAGGAAATTTTCGAGATCATCGGCAGGCTCAACCGTGAAAAAGGGGTGGCCTTTCTGCTTGCCGAGCAAAACGCCGCCTTGTCGCTGGCCCATTCCAGCCGCGCTTACATTCTTGAAAGCGGCAAGGTGGCTTTGGTGGGAACCTCTGCTGAGCTGACTGCGCGCGATGATCTTCACCACATCTATCTCGGAGCGTCCGCTTAAATCCGGACACCAACAACGACCAACAGGAAAAGCATCTTCATGTCACAAATTGATCTAGGCTGGGGCGAGGGCCCTTCAGAGCGCTATGAAAGCCTTGCCGAAAAATTCCGCCCGATCTTCGCTGAAATTTCCACCGGTGCCATTGAACGCGAGCTCAACCGGACACTGCCCACCGAGCAAATCGCCAAGCTCAAGGCGGCTGGTTTCGCAGCCCTTCGGGTGCCGGAATCTGAAGGGGGTACAGGCGTAACACTGCCTGAACTGTTCAATCTGCTGATCGAGCTGTCTGCTGCGGATTCCAATATCACCCAGGCGCTGCGCGGTCATGTTGGCTTTGCCGAGGATGTGGTGAACAAGCTTGATGGCCCAGACCGCCGACGCTGGACGGAACGTCTGGTGCGGGGCGACCTTGTTGGAAACGCATGGACGGAAATTGGCAACGCCCAACAGGCCAGCTTTTCAACCACCGTATCCAAGCGGGATGGTCAATTCGTCATCAACGGCCAGAAATATTACACAACAGGTTCGCTGTTTGCCGACTGGATCAATGTGGGTGTCACCGGGCTTGATGGTGCCAGCAGCGCCGCGCAGGTCCGACGTGATGATCCGGGTGTCGAGGTTATTGATGATTGGAATGGCTTTGGCCAGACATTGACGGCAAGTGGCACAACGACATTCACTGACGCCGCCGTTGATCCGTTAGACATCGTTGCCGATGACAATCAGTTTCGCTATGGCGCGGCTTTCTACCAAACAGTTCATCTCGCCACGCTTGCGGGCATTGGCCGCGCCATTGCCGACGAGACGGCTGCGGCCGTTGCCAAACGGGTGCGAAACTACTCCAACGCCGCAGGCCCGCGTTCCAGCCAAGACCCGCAGGTGTTGCAGGTTGTCGGTCGCATCCGCAGCAATGCCTACACGGCAACCGCAATTGTGTTGCAGGTGGCACGCGCCATCGAGAGGGCCTATCAGGCCCATTTCAGCGGTGATCGTGACGCCGAAGATCGTGCCAATATCATTGCAGAGCTGGAAACATCTCAAGCCCTGACGGTGGTGACCAACCTCATTCTTGAGGCCTCAACCATTATTTTCGATGCTCTTGGCGCATCGTCGACAAGCAAACCCATTGGTCTTGATCGCCATTGGCGCAACGCCCGCACTTTGTCCTCTCACAATCCCCGGATCTACAAGGATCGCATTGTCGGTGATTTCGCCGTCAATGGCACGCCTCCGCCATTTCAATGGCGCATTGGGCTTGCTGGGTGACGTTGATACGAAATACTTCAAAATTGAGTACAATATTCCCGCCAATAAACTACAAAAATATATATTTTCTATTCTTTAAGTATCCAATCCTTAAGATCGTCTGCATACAAGTGAACGGCATTTCGCCAGTTCTCGACTTGGAGGAAATCACAAAATGTCGCTTAAAAAACTCGTCACATTTGCATTGGCATCCGTTGGCATTGCCCTTGTCGCGCTTCCAACATTTGCTGCTGACAAAAAGGTGGTTGTTGCCTATCAGACCGATGCGCTTCCGTCTTCGGTGGCGATTGCCAATGGCGAATTGGCCAAGGCAACGGGCTATGACATCGATTTCCGCAAGTTTAATTCCGGCGCAGAAATTTTTGCAGCTATTGCCTCCGGCGATGTCCAGGTCGGTTATGTTGGCTCCAGCCCGTTTGCGGCTGCGACATCGCGTGGCCTTGATGTCAAGGCCTTCTATCTGGCATCGATTTCCGGAACGGATGAAGCGCTTGTGGTGCGCAATGGGTCCGGAATCAATTCTGTCAACGACCTGAAAGGCAAGAAGCTGGCGGCAGCGCCCGTGTCCACCGACCATTACCAGCTGTTGGCGCTGATCAAATCCTTGGGTTTGAGCGAAAAGGATGTGCAGGTGTTTGCCATCCCGCAGCCGGAAATTGTTGCCAGCTATAATCGCGGCGACATTGATGGCGGGTTTGTCTGGGACCCGGCGCTGACCGAACTCAGCAAGAATGGCAAGGTGCTGGTGACATCCAAGGATGTTGCAGAAAAGGGCGCTCCCACATTTTCCGCCTGGGTGGCCGCTGGAAAATTTGCCAAGGCCAATCCTGATTTTCTGAAAGCCTATGCGGGCGTGATCAACAAATATTACGCCTCCTTCGCCAAGGACAAGAGCGCATGGGGTGCCGATAGCGACAATGCCAAGCAGTTGGCCAAACTGCTGGGTGGCACAGCCGAACAACAGGCTGCCGCCTTGAAGAACCTCAACCTGCTGACACCTGAGGTGCAGGCTTCTGCTGCATGGTTGGGTGGCGGTGAGAATTCCGGTGCCGCCAAGATCCTCAAAGACACAGCACAATTTCTGAAGGCACAGGGCAAGATTGGCGATGTGCTGCCGAGCTATGCCGCATTTGTCACGCCAGAGGCGCTGCAAGTCACCAATTGATTGATTGTTAGAGGCTTTCATCCCGCTGGCACGATTGCCGGCGGGATTGTTTTTGAAAGAGAACCCCATGCTGCGGATTCAAAATGCCACGGTTTACTTTGACGCCCGCGACGGTGGAGATGTCCACGCGCTGGAGAAGGTCAATCTCGATATTCCCGAAGGTGCTTTTGTCGTCGCCCTCGGTGCATCGGGCTGTGGCAAATCCACGCTTCTTAACGCCATTGCCGGGTTTTTGCCCCTGTCGACGGGCTCCATAACCCTCAATGGCCGCGCCATCAGTGGGCCGGGGGCAGATCGTGGGGTGGTGTTTCAGAAAGACACTTTGTTGCCTTGGGCCAATGTGCTCGACAATGTCGCACTCGGTTTGAAATTCGCAGGTGTGTCTGCCAGGGAGCGGCGTGATCGCGCCGAAGAACTCCTCAATCTCGTTGGCCTTGGCGATTTTGCCCGCAGCTTTCCCTATGAACTCTCCGGCGGTATGCGCCAAAGAGTGGGCATCGCACGGGCCTTGACCACCGAGCCGGAGGTACTGTTGATGGATGAACCTTTTGGTGCGCTCGATAGCCTGACCCGGGAGCAGATGCAGGAACTGTTGATTTCCGTATGGCACCGGACGGGCAAACGCATCTTTTTCATCACCCATTCCATCGAAGAGGCTTTGTTTCTGGGAACGCATCTGGTGGTCATGTCCCCCAGGCCCGGCCGGATTATTGCCCGCTATGAGCTGGATTTTGTGCGTGAATTCGTCAAGACCAATGATGTCCGCGCCATTCATCTCTCGCCCCAATTTGCCTTGCTGCGCGAGGAAATTCGTGAACTGCTGCACGCAACCCATTCTCCGAAAGAGGCTTTCGCATGACCTTGATCAGCAATGATGTGCGCCCCGTCGTGGTGCCAACACCGGGTATCAAAACGGTGCGCATGCGCGAGTTCGGCATTGGCCGAAAGCCGACGGTGTTGATCAGCGTGGTCACGGCGCTTGTGCTTTTATTTGCGTGGTGGCTGGTCTCAGCGCTGGGCGTGGTGCCGCATCTGTTTTTGCCGCGCCCAGATGAGGTTGTGCATCAATTTGTGGTCATTTTCAGCGATGGCTATGCGGGGGCATCGATTGGCGATCATGTGGGAGCCAGCCTGTTTCGCATCGGCGTGGCCGCCATTCTCGCCATTGCTGCGGGGATTCCGATTGGCTTGCTGATGGGCCTTAATCGTTGGGCCAAGGGCATTCTGGATACGCCCATCGAGTTTTACTGGCCTTTGCCGCCGCTCTCTTATCTTCCCCTGATGATCATCTGGCTGGGTATTGGCGAAACCTCGAAAATCATGGTGTTGTTTCTGGCGATGTTTGCGCCGATCTGCCTCTCTGCACAGGCGGGCGTGAAGTCGGTGCCGATTGAGCGGGTGAATGCGGCGCGATCCTTGGGCGCAAACCGCTGGCAATTGTTCTCCAGCATTGTCTTTCCCTCGGCGCTGCCGGAAATTCTCACGGGCATCAGGATCGGACTTGGCATTGGTTGGGGCACGCTGGTGGCCGCTGAACTGATCGCGTCCACGCGCGGCATTGGCTATATGATCATGTCTGCGTCGCAGTTTCTGGCCACCGATGTCGTCTTTGTCGGTATCGCGATTATCTCTGTCTGCGCTTTTGCCTTTGGTGCCGCCATTCGCCTGTTGGAGCGCGTGCTTGTTCCCTGGAAGGGCAAGGCATAGTTGCGGCCTCAAGAACGCTCTATAAAAACATCACGAAGTCCTGTTGAGATGGCCTTCGTGATGGTCTTGCTGTGAGCAGTCTTTATCCGCGAAGCAGAGGCAATAATTGCTGTCCCTGCCGCGCAATTTCGCCGAGATACGGCGTATCGGATAAAACAAAGTGGGTGATGCCAAGCTCCTGATATTTTTTTAAGGAACGGGCAACATCCTGTGCAGAACCCACCAGCCAGGTGGTGCCAGCGCCGCCGCCGCCAAATTTGCCGGGTGCAGTGTAGAGATTGTCGTCCAGAACATCGCCGCGCTTGGCCAGATCATAGAGCCGCTGTTGGCCAACGGCAACCGTGCCAGCATGATCGTGCCAAACGACCCCACTGCTTTTCGCCATCGCTTCAACTTTCGCCTCGGCGTCCGTCCATGCCTGTTCTGTTGTGTCACGCACCAGCGTGGTCACGCGCAGACCAAACTGGAGCGGGGGCAGATCACGATCCAGTTTACGACTCAGGTCTTTCAGACGGTTGATCCGCTCCCCGATATCCGCAAGCGGCTCACCCCAGAACAGCTGAACATCGGCCTCGGTTGCCGATACTTCTTCTGCCGCTGCGGAGGCACCACCAAAATAGAGCAGGGGGTGTTTGCGCTCCCCGCGTGGCTGAAGCCTCGGCTGAACGGTGGACTCTGTGACGTGATAATATTGGCCCTTGAAGGTGACGTTTTCCTCGGTCCACAGGCGGCGGGTCAGCCGCATGAACTCGCGCGTGCGGCCATAGCGCTCGGCCTGATCGCCCTCGGTATCGCCATAGGCGGAGACCGAATCTTTGCCGGAAACGATATTGATACGCACACGCCCGCCAGTCAGATGATCAAGCGTCGCCGCGGATGACGCAAAATGGGCGGGCTGCCAATAGCCCGGCCGGATGGCAATCAAGGCTTCAAAACTGCGCGTGCGTGTCGCCAGCGCTGTTGCGACGGTGAATGTATCCGGGCGCCCCCACCCGGCACCAATCAGCGCCCCCTGCCAGCCGTTTTGTTCCAGCGCTTCCGCCTGTTTTACCAGCGTTTCAAGAGCATTATGGCCAACGACAGTATCGTCACCGCGATGCCCCGGCACCGTCTGGTTTGGAATATACCAGAGAAATTGTAAATCACTGCTCATGATGTTCTCCAACATGCCTCACCCGTGGTGAGCATGCCAATTGCCGGATTTTCGGCGTGTCGATCATTGTTTTGCAAAGCCGCTGTTAATAGGCCTGCGCTACCGCCTGTCCGGCCAATTGCTCAGGCGTGAGCAAATCAGCGTGGTGGGCGCGGGCAACATCGGGGTGCGACCGCAGGCGGCTTTTGAGATGGTTCTGGCCAACTTCCCGAAAGATCGGGTTCAGCAGATCAACCGTGATGCCGCGCTCTTTTCGATGCAGCTCGTCTGGAAGCGTAATCACCGGAATCGTTGCGTCGTAGCGCGAGCCTAAGAAGAAGGCGACGGAGAAGCGCTCGATACCGGCAGGCGGTGCAACCACATCATGCACGTCGGCCCGCACGAAGCCATTGGTGGCCAGTTCCAGCAATTCCCCGGTGTTAACCACGAAGGTGCCCGGTACGGGCGGAGCATCCAGCCACACGCCGTCTTCAGTCTGCACCCGTAGACCTTCGACCTTGTCTTGCAAAAGAACCGTGACGAAGCCGCCGTTCTTGTGGGCACCAACGCCCTGATCTGTCTCAGCCACATCCCGCCCGGGATAGCGAATGATTTTCAACAGTTGCGATGGTTGCGGCTCGTAGATCTGCGCAAACACATCTTCCGGCTGGTCAAGCGCCACGGCAATGGCCTTCAAAACATCAATGCCAACGCAGGTGACTTCTGCCTGATAGGTCAGCAGCAGGGGCTTTAGTTCTGGAATAGCCTCTGGCCATTGATTTGGCCCGAGCAAACGTTTCCACGCAGGTGTTTCCGGGCCAATCTCGACAGGCGTGCCTTCCGTATTTATATCCAGTTGTTCGCGCCAATCCTGCTGACCACGGGTGTGCTCATAGCCCGCACGATTGTAGCCGCGAAAGTGCCGGGATTTCACCATTTCAATCTTCAGCTTTTCCTCAAGCGGCAGCGCAAAAAAGCGTTTGGCGGTCTCGAGCACATCCGCAATCAGCTTTGGATCAACGCCATGGCCGGTGAGATAGAAAAAGCCGTGATCAAACAGAATGCGACGCAGGTCTGCGATGAAGGCTGCGCGCTCCTCTGGTCCCGCATGGAAGCGGCCAATATCCACAAAGGGCAGGGTTGCGATTTTTTGTTGAAGTGTCATGGGATTATCTCCATTCAAGCCGCTGGCGTTGGCTCGCCCAGCGAGAGCATCAAGCGGTTTGCCCAGTTGAAGAAGGCCGCGCCATGCACGACATCATAGATCTCGTCATCGGAAAGACCGGCGGCGCGAAGCCGCTCCACATGGGTAGTCGCAAACACGGGCGGGGTGGCGGTTAATGCAACAGAGGCGCTGACAATTGCGTTCCAACGTTCATCCAGATCAGCCCCCACGCCTTCATCCAGCAGTTTTTGCACATCATCCTTGCGCGGTGAGTGGTGCGATGCGAAGCGGGAATGGACGGAGGCGCAAAAGATGCAGCCGTTATAGCGCGATGTGGCGGTGGCGCTCAGTTCGCGCTCGGCGCGGGGCAGGCCATCGGCGGTGTTGTAGAAAATATCCTTATCTGTCTTGGTGCGGGCTTCCAGAATATCGGGATCGCGCACCAGAAGAGAGAAATAGGGCGATTTCGCCCGTGCCTTGTCCACCAGCGCTTCGTAGTGGCGCTCGGTCAGCTCAGTCTCGGTCAATGGTTCAAGCCATGGTGTCCAGCCGATCTGGTCTTGCGTGAAGACATTGGGGGCGTTTTCCACCTTGGGGTCGATAATGGTGTCGGTCATGATGGATCGTCCTTATGTGGCGTTCAGGACTTTCAGACCGGCAACAACGCGGATCTGAAAGGCGAGGAAAGAAATCAGCTGCGACAGCGTGACAATGCCGGTGGTGCTCCAGCCTGCTTTGAGAAGGGCATCAAGCGCCTGTGACTTGGAATCGCGCAGGTGAAAAATCAGAAGATGGGCGTGTTCCAGCGCAGCACTCAAGCGCGCACCGAGGATGGCTTTTTCGCTGTCAGCCACGGTAAAGGCAGGCCCTTCGGTGTTTTCGGAGGACAGCGGCCCGGCGGGATAATGGCCATAAGGCCCAATGGCCGTTCCCTTGGATGCAGCGGTCTGAATGGCGCTCAGAAGCGCAGGGTTCGTCGCAAGCTTTTCCGCGTAGAAGGCCGCAATCTCCGGCTGCCCGTGCAGGGCCGCCACAAAAACAGCAACGGCAAAGCGCTCTTCGATTGAAAACTGGCTATCATCGCCGGGTGCAAATAGCGCTTGCCAGCTGGCTTGCGCCCCGTCTTTCGTCACCGGGCGGCGGGCGCGTAAAGCCTCGCCCTTGGAGCCGGGAGCAATGCCGCTGAGAGTGTCAATAATATCGGTCATCAGACTTTACTTTCCTGATTAAATTCAATGGATTATTCTGCGGCGGCCAGCGCTTTGGAAGTCTTGCGGCTCCAGCCCAGTTTGGGGGCAACTTCAGTGGCAATCAGCTCAATGGAGCGCAGAATATCGGCATGGGGCGGATCGATGGAGTGAACCTGAAAGACCAGTTCTGTGGAGCGGGCCAAGGCCGTGTCGGCCTTCAGCGAGGCAATCACATCATCCGGTGTACCCACATGGCTATCCAGCGCCTTGATCAGATCCTCCACGCTGGTGCCATCGATGCGATGGCCTGCGGCGGCAAAGCGGGCGGCGACTTTGGTGAGGCCCTCTTCGGCCAGCTTCAGAGCGCGCTTGCGGTCTTCAGCCACAAACAGGCTGCGAGAGCCAAGAATGCGCGGTGCGCGGCCTTGGGGCAGGGCGCTCAGATAGGCATCGATGATCGGGTTTTGCAATTCATCAAGCCGCGCATGGGGCCTGTCTGCCGGGCGTGGTTGGGTGCGTGATAGCATCAACCCATCGCCGCTTTCCCCAGCAAGCTTTGCGCCAACGGGCGAAAACGTCGCAAGCCAGACGCGATCCAGCAGATGCGGGGCATTGGGATAAAGCCGATTGCCCGCGCCCACATCCTTGCCTGCCCAAGCTTTGCGAACGATGTCGAGATATTGGCCATAAACCTCACCGCGCTTGTCGGCAGCAATGCCAAACGCCTCAAAGGACTCACGGGTGCCGCCCGTGCCAAAGCCCACTTCCAGACGGCCACCGGACAAAAGATCGGTCACGGCAGTGTCTTCTGCCACCCGCAGCGGATTTTCCATTGGCAAGGTGATCACCCCGGTGCCAAGCCGAATGGTGGATGTGCGGGCCGCAACATGGGCGAGGAACACGGCGGGCGATGGCAACCCGCCTTCTTCGGCATGAAAGTGATGCTGGGCAATCCATGCGCTGTCAAAACCATTGGCTTCTGCGTGCTGGATTTGCTCTTCCGCCAGACGATAGCGTCCCGCTGCATCGGTATCATCCAGCAAGCGTGTGAAAAAGCCGAGCCGTTTTGCCTGCTTTGCCAGTGTTATTTGGGTCATGATGGTGATCCTGCTGTCAGTGAATGTTGATGTCTCTTCGGAAAAGCCCGGCCCGGAATGGCCTCGATCAACTCGCGGGTGTAGGCGCTTTGCGGGTGGGTGAAGACCGTCTCAACCGGGCCGTAATCAACCTGTTTGCCATTGTGCAAAACCGAGACCGTGTCGGCGATCTGGCGCACGACGGCCAGATCGTGCGAGACGAAAATATAGGTCAGGCCAAAATCGCGCTGCAAACTGCCAAGCAGGGCAAGGATTTGCGCCTGTACCGTCACATCCAGCGCCGAGACGGCCTCATCCAGCACAACCACCTCAGGCTCCAGCACCAGAGCGCGGGCAACGGCCACTCGCTGGCGCTGTCCGCCTGACAGCGCATGGGGTTTACGGTTGAGAACCGAGAGCGGCAGGCCAACACGCTCAATCATGGCTTCCACGCGGGCGGCGCGCTCTTGCTTGGGAAGCGGTTCAAAATTCAGCAGCGGTTCTTCGACAATCGAGAAAATCGTCTGCTTGGGGTCCAGAGAACTCCACGGGTTTTGATAGACAAGCTGCACCTTGCGCCGGAACGCGCGCAGGCTTTTGTGGTTCAGGCTGCCAAGGTCAAAATCACCCACGCGGATGCTGCCAGATGTGGCTTTCTGAAATCCGGCAATGCTGCGGATTGTGGTGGTTTTGCCAGAGCCGGATTCGCCAACAATGGCGTGGGTGGTGCCTTGGGGAACGGTGAAGGAAAGACCATCCACGGCGCGGAAACGCTCACCCGTTGGCAGTTTAAACTCCTGCACGAGATTATCGACGGTAACACTGATGGGCCGATCCGCCGCAATGGCAGGCCGCACAACCGGGGCCGCCAACGAGGGCGCATCGGATAAAAGCCTTGCCGTATAGGCGCTTTTGGGCGCGACCAGCACCTCTGCGGTTTTGCCTTGCTCCTGAATACGGCCGGACTGAAGGACCACCAACCGATCCGAGCGGTCGGCGGCAACACCCAGATCATGGGTCACCAGCAGCACGGCGGTGCCGTAAGCTTTGCGCAGATCGTCAATCAAATCCAGGATGCGACGCTGCACGGTCACATCCAACGCCGAGGTTGGCTCATCGGCAATGATCAGTGCTGGTTTCAGCGCAATGGCGATGGCAATCAGCACCCGCTGTTTCATGCCGCCAGAGAGTTCGTGTGGATATTGTCTGGCGCGAAGCGCTGGCTGCGAGAGGCCCACCTGTGTCAACAGCTCCACCACCCGCCGATCTGCATCCCGGCGGGAAAGCTTGCCGTGGATTTCCAGAATTTCGCGCACCTGCGCGCCAACCGTGAGTACCGGATTGAGCGAATTCGACGGGTCTTGCGGGATCAGGCTGAGAACGGGGCCGCGAATGCCGCGCAAGCTCTTTTCACTCCAGCGGGAAATCTCCTCGCCATTCAGGCGAATAGAGCCGCTATCAATCTGCCCATTGCCAGAGAGGAGGCCAATGATGGCCTGTGCCGTGGAGGTTTTGCCAGAACCGCTTTCGCCCACCAGTGCCACAACCTCGCCAGCACCGACTTCGAGCGACACATCATGCACCACGCGGGTGCGGCTCTCTCCATCTCCATAGGAAATATTCAGTTCTCTGATATCGAGAACAGAAGGGGTCTTACTCATCGGCTGGTGCTCCCCAAGGATTGGCTGATGCGGTTGGCAGACAGCACCACGGCGACCACAATCAGGCCGGGGGCTGTGGTCAGCCACCAGGCGGTGGCGAGGTAATTGCGCCCTTCGGAAATCAGCAGGCCCCATTCCGGTGTTGGCGGCGGTGCGCCATAGCCGAGGAATCCTAGGGTGGACATTTGCAGAATGGCCCAGCCAAATTGCACGGCGGCATAGGCAATCACCGAGGTCAGCGAATTGGGCAAGATATGCCGCCACAGCACGCTCAAAAACGTACCGCCACTGCCATAGGCCGCTTCAACAAAATCCGCCCGCCGCACCCGCACCACTTCGGATCGGGTCAACCGGGCAAAACCGGCAATGGCCGTAACACCCACCGCAATCGCGGCATTGATCGTGCCAAAGCCAAGCAGAATAATGATGCTGAGAGACAGAAGCAGGGTGGGAATAGACAGCAGCACATCGACAAAGCGCATGATGATCATATCCCAGCGCCCGCCAATGGCTCCGGCAAAAAGGCCAAGCAGGGTGCCTGCCACCAGTCCCACGCCCACGGCGGCAAGGGCACCCGACAGCGAATGAACGGAGCCATAGACCATCCGCGCATAAAGATCGCGCCCAAGGGAGTCCGTGCCGAGAAGATGCGCCGCTGACGGCGCTTTCAACTGCCCGCCGGGAATGCCCTCCAGCGGGTTATAGCTGGTAAAAAGCCACGGCATAGCTGCCCAGAGCAGTACGGTGACCATGACCACCCACGCCAGCACAAGACCGGGGCGCAAGCCTTTAAAACGGGTGAGGGACGCCCGGCGCTTGACGCTATCCGATTTCACGCCATTGGCTTGCAGGGAGAGAATTTCAACACTGCTCATGATGCGGCTCCGTTCCGGCTTCTCAGGCGGGGATCGAGAAGGGGATAGGCAAGATCGACCAGAAGATTGATGATGACAAAGGCGGTGGCGGAAATCACCACAATGGCCTGAAGCACGGCAATATCCTGCGTGCTGACGGCTTTTTCCGTCAATTCGCCTAGGCCGTTCAGGCCAAATACGGTTTCGGTCACCACGGCTCCGGCCAGAAGCTCGCCAAACAGCACCCCGGCAATGGTCAGCACTGGCAAAGCCGCATTGATGGCGACATGCCGCCACAGCACACGGGCGGGCGTGGCCCCCTTGGCAATGACGACAGAGATGAAGGGCCGGGTGCGGATTTCATCAATATTGCGGATCAGGATTTGCGCCAGCGGTGCGGCAATGGGAACAGACAGGGTGATCACCGGCAGGACGAGACTTTCCCATGGTCCGGGATTGATCACCGAGACCAGCTTGAGCCGAAACGAGAAAATCTGGATCAGCATAATGCCCAGCCAGAACACTGGAACCGAGATCAACAGCGAAGGCACTGCCTGTACCAGATTGCGCAAAAATGAAAATGGTGCGAGCGAAGACAGCACCGCCACAAAGACCGCAAGGACGATGGCAGCAAGAAAGGCGAGAGCTGCCAGCGTGAGCGTTGCAGGCAGACCTATGGCCAACTGCGCCGTCACCGGCACGCCCGCGTGCAGCGAATAGCCAAAATCACCCTGTAAGAAATTCGCCAATGTGTGGAAATATTGGACGAACACAGAGGAATCCACGGCATAGGCGGCGCGAATTTCCTTGATTTGATCAGGGCTTAACCCATAATCAGGGCTGAGAAACTTGATCAGCACCGCGTCCCCAGGCATGGCCTGCAACAGAATAAAGGACAGGGTAAAGGCTGCCCAGAGCACCAGAACCGCCTGTCCTATCCGGCTTGCAACATATCGCGTCATCATCGATCTCCGCAGATTTCAAAACCGGGTGGCGGCTGTTGCTGTCACCCGGGTGCTGACCATTACTTATCCAGCCAGACGCTGTAGAAGCTGGGGCGGGCCACGGCATCAAAAGCCACACCCTTCACGTAAGGCGCTCCGGCAAAGACTTGCGGCTCTTCAAAAATCGGGATGGCATAGGCCTGATCGAGCACATAGGCCTGTACCTCTGCCACAACCTTCAATCGCTTCTGTGGATCAGGTTGAGAGCTGATCTCCTCCAGTAAGCTATTGAGCTTATCATCAACAAAGGTCTTGGCTTTATCGCTGAGACCACCCTTCTGACGCAGCGCGTCGCGGTTTTTCGGGTAATATTGGCTCTTGATCACATCCGGGTCGGCGCGACCAACGATGGCAGGAGTCACCGGGGTTTTCAGCGGATCAAGATCATCCAAAGCGGCGCTTCCCGCGTCGCCGGCCAGCACGTTGAGCTTCACGCCCACTTTTTGCCATTGCTGGGCAATCAGCTGCAAAGCCGCGCGGTTTTGCGGTTGCGGCAGGGATTCATAGGCTGTCAGCACCAGTTTTGCCCCGTCCTTGGCACGAATGCCATCGGCATCTGGCTTATATCCGGCTTCATCCAGCAGAGCCTTGGCCTTCTCAACATCAAAGCCCAATTTGTCGGATTGATCGACATAGCCAATGGCCGTGGAGGCGATGATGGAGGTGGCGCGTGGATAGTTCTTGGAGAATAGGGTCTTGATGATTTCATCGCGGTTGGTGGCCAAAGACAGCGCCTTGCGCACCCGCACATCAGCAACCAACGGATTGTCTGGTCTGAACACCACCGAATTGTTCACGCCGCGGGTGCCGGGCGCATAAATCTTGAAATTCTGCGTTTCAACCTGTGCCTCATCATAGGCCTGAATCTGGCGGATCAGATCGGCCTGACCGGCCAGAAGCGCGCCAATGCGCACGCCATCTTCACGGGTGATGATATATTTGATGCCATCGAGATAGGCGCGGCCCTGATGCTCCAGCTTTTTCGGACCCCAAGTGTAATCGGCCCGCACTTTCAAATCGAGCGATTTGCCAAGCGTCTCGGCGCTGACCACAAAGGGGCCGGAGCCGATGATTTTGGTGGCATCGCCCAATTGCTCAAAGGGCAGGGAGAGTGTTTTCAACGACAACAGACCGGAGCCGATAACGGATGTTCCCTGAAGAAAGCCCGGCGACGGCTTTTTGAACACGAATTTCACCGTCAGCGGGTCAATCACTTCACTGTGGTCGTAATTGTTGACCACTTCCGAAACCGGCTGCTTCAAACCCTTATCGCCAAGCCCGAAGCGATCAAAGTTTTTGGCCACCGCATTGGCGTCCACCGGGGAGCCATCGGAGAACGTCACGCCGGGGCGGATTTTGAAGGTATATTCCGTGTTATCGGCATTGACCGTCCAGCTCTCGGCAATCCACGGCTCGATTTCCAGTGTCTTGGGGTTTTGATAGGTCAGCTTATCGGTGATCTGGTTGAGAATGCCGCTGTTGGGGTAAAAGCCGCCTGCTGGTGGGTAAAGATTGGTATGCGCCTGCTGCTCAAGATAGACCAAGGTTCCGCCCTTGACCGGCGCATCAGATGCATGGCCGATGGTCGATAGGCTTACAGAAGCGGCCAGCGCGAGGCTGAGGCCAAGAAAAGTGCGGCGAAGCGTCATCATCAATGTCCCTGGGTAGTGAGTGAATGAACCCGTGGACCAAGGGTAAACTTTTGCGTGTTGCAATCAATATTGTCTATTGATTTACTATTCTAATTTTCAACACCCCTCTGGAAGATTCATGCTTCCCGTTGATGAGTTGGAAAAATTTTATGGAAAGACCGGTTTTGAAGATCGAAAAATCGCGTTGAAAAGCGGATATCGGATTGATTTTTGGCATTTATTGGCTGGCGTTCAAATTGCGCGCAGGCAAAATTTTGCTCAACCCTAGAGTTTGCCAGGGAAAAGTGGTTACCAGTTTTCCCGAAAAGACAAACGACAACAAGAAAAGCGAGAGTCTGTCTGGTTCAATCTGAACCTGGCATACTCGCGCAAGGAACCGATATTTGAAGCATCCTTGCTACGCTGACCTTCTCACGCTGTTTTTTGCCAATATCATCGGCCGCTGATATAGTAAGACAATCCGTGACTGTCTCCCCGGTTCTCTTGTTGTTGTTCAAGCCTGTGTTGGCGTAGATCATAGTCCACGTCAGCCAGCCTCTCCCGCAGGTCCATCAGTCTATCGTCAACGCTATCATCGCAGGAATAACCGCTGAACGTTTCCTGCATGTCGATCATGGTGCTCAGCTCGGCCCGGCGCTGCTGAAGTCTTGCGCTATAGGTGCAAATACTCATGGCTATATCCTTCCAAAGGTTGGGTTTCAGGGCGTAGTGGCAGCTCGCTCCAGTGCGGCCTTGCCGAAAATGGATCGGATCATGTGGCTTTGGGGGGCATGGGCACGGGCGGTAATGGCATCACGATGATGCCGCTCCAGATGATAATCTCGCCTCAGGCCACGGTTGCCGCCGTATTCAAGGGCCAGATCGGTGACGGAGACAGCATTGTCGATCACCACGTGGCGCACGGCCAGCGCGTCGGTGGGGCCTGCTTTTTTTTGGTCAACGTCGCGTGCCAAAGAGCGCAGCAGCCGGGCATTGGTGGCCAGCAGCACTTCAATTTGGCCCACGCCTTCCTGAAGACGCTGAATAGAGGCCAAGGGCGCGCCTAGGCTGGTGGGGGCATGGCTGGTGAGGTGCTTCAAAATATCATTCCGGGCCGATAGAGCCACGCCGTGATAGACCGAAGACAGCAGCGTGAAGAAAATATTGCCGAAATCCGGATCGCGGCGCAGTGGCTCGCTGGCCGGTTGTTCAAAGATCAGGTCAGACAGCGGCACCTGCACGTTTTCCAGCAGAAGATCATCGCTGGCGGTGGAATACATGCCAGTCGCCTCCCATGTGCGCACCTTGCGAATACCCGGCGTATCCAGTGGCACCAGCACCTGAATGAGGCGCGGCACCTCCTCCGTGGTCAATGCCAGCACAACCGCCCATGTCAGCCCGGCAAGCCCGGTGACAAAGCCCTTGTGACCATTGATTACCCAATGATCTCCCTCAATGTGGGCGATGGTTTCGGGCAATCCGCCATGGGCGGGGGAGCCCATGCCCGGCTCGGCCTGCGCATTGTTGACCAGCACCGGCTTGGCTCGGCTGGCTGCCAGCACACGCGCTGCCAAGGCCTCTGGCCAGCGCCCCAGATTGATCACACCATGAATGGTGTAATGCATGGTGAGAATAAGTGCGGTTGAAGGATCACCAACCGCGATTTCAGAAACCACCTTTTGCGCGGTTTCAAGGTTCGCTCCAAGACCGCCGTGGTCTTTGGCAATCAACAGAGCCAGCAAACCGGCTTCGTGAAGCGCTGCGATGTTGTCATGGGGGAAATCACCGCTGCGGTCATATTCGGCGGCACGCGTTGCGAAATCGCGCGCCAGTTCCCGTGCGATCTCGACCGGATCAGGGCTTGGTGCCGCATTGGGCTTGATGGCAGAAACGGTGGCACTCATGCAACAGCCCTCCGATCCAGCGTTTCATAAGGGCGCTGATCCACCCAGGCCTCGAGGTCAAAATCAGCCTGCAAGAAGCCCCATTGATACAGAAAATCCTTATAATGCTTCACAGCAGCCACATGGGCAGGCTCCAGCCCGATGCCGAGATGGCGATGCACATCCCGCCCATTGGCGGCCAGCACCTGCTCTTCGCTGGCTCCCGCCTCGCGGGCAATGAAGCGGCGCGTCTCGTCCGGGTGTGCCTCCGCCCAGCCGGAGGCCTTGCGGATCACCGCAATCAGCCGCTCCACCAGATCGGGGCGTTCATCGGCCAGTCTTGCATCCACCGTGAGAATGCGCGGTGAGCCGGAATTGATGCGGATGGTTGGGTCGGGATGAAAACCGAAGTCAGAGACCGTCACCGCGCCAATCAGATTGGCAACGGCAATGCCCGCCGTGCCTTTCACAAAAATCGCGTCCACCTCGCCACGCAACAGGGCTGCGGCCTCCTCGCCAAAGGATTGGCGCCGTTTCAGGCCAAACAGCGATGCGCCAGTTTGTCCATCCAGCACGGACTCAGTGATGGTGATGTCAGTCAGATCAACCGCGTTGATCGAAACCCCGTCCAGCGACAGAGCCGAGACAAGGCCTTTCAGGGCGGTTGCGCGCATAAAATCAACAATCCCATCCGGTCGCTTTGGCACGCCAAACCGACGGCCAACAAGGTCCTTCAGGCTTTTTATGCCAGTCTGCGGCAGGGTGATGATGGCCTGAAACTCATCGGTCCAGGTAATGCCCACCAGCCGGGTGTTGCGGCCTTCAGAGCGGGCGCGGATGGGTGGCACGTTGCCGCCATGGCGGAAAGACCATTCCAGCGTATGGTTGAAATGGCTCTGCCGGACGGCTTTATCGGGGGAATCAATGATGGACTCCAGTGTGATGCCAATCTCGGCAAAGCTTTGTTCAAGATAGCCAAGCTGGGCAGCAAGCCCCACGGGCGTTGGCACCGGGCAGCGCGTATACCAGAGTTTGGAGATGGGAGTGACCATAATATCCTCAACAAACAGGAGATGAAACCGGCTCAACGCCCGGCGAAAACCTTGAGAAATCCAGCCTTACGTTGACGCGATATAGGCGAAGGCGAGGCTGCTGATGATGCCTTCCGCGCCCAGCGTGTGATCGGCGATACGCTTGTTATAAATGGTGATTTCGGGAGCCGCAGCGATATCGATGGCAGGCACATCCTCCACCAGAATCTGCTGGATTTCCTTCCACTGCGCCACGCGCTTTTTCGGATCAATCTCCACCGCTGCTGCTTCCAGCAGGGCATCGACTTTCGGGTTGCTATAGGCCGCACCATTGGAGAAAGGCACGCCTTTTAGGAAGTTCTTGCTCCAATAAAGCCGCTGTACACCCACGGTGGGATCAAACAGATTGCTCATGCCTTCATAGGCAAAATCGAAATCACGGTCAGTGTAGATGCGTTTGGTATAGGTGGCGAAATCCTGTGTGCGCACTGTGACCTCAATGCCCACCTTGGCCAGTGCTTGACGAATATAATCCGCGCCACGCGGATAGCCTTCACCCGGTACATAATCGAGTTTGAGGCGGGCGCGAATGCCATCTGGCCCACGCTTATAGCCAGCGTCATCCAGCAGGGCTTCCGCTGCTTTGAGATCAATGGGATAGGTCTTCAGGTCCGAAACATACCATTTTGACAGTTTGGGATTGATGGGGCCGGTAATCGGCGCGCCATAGCCGTAATTGACCGTGTTGAAAATCACATTGCGATCAATCACATGAGCGAAGGCGCGGCGCACCCGCACATCCTTGAAAAACTCTTTTTCCAGATTGAATTCAACCCGCGTGACACCGTTGGAGTATTGGTAGCCCTGCGTTTCAAAGCCGATATGCGGCAAGGCTTTCAACCGATCCAGGTCGCCGTAGGACACCGGTGTGCTTGGCGCCAGATCAATCTCACCCGCCTCAATCGCAATCGACCGCGCTGCCGAATCCGAGATGAAGCGCACGATCAGGCTGTCGAGATAGGGGCGGGGCTTGTCCCAATAGTCCTCATTGCGGACATAAACGATATGGCTGCCGCGCACCCATTGCTTGAACTTGTAGGGGCCGGTGCCAACAGGGGCAAGATTGACCGGGTTTTCCTGCACTTTGGTGCCTTCATAGAGATGCTTTGGTACAATCGGCGTCTCGGAAGAGGCAAGGGCGGTGATGAGATAGGGGGCTGGCTTGGACAGCACGAGCACCACCGTGCGTGCATCCGGGGTTTCCACTTCCGTCAAATTGAGGAATGTGTTGCGCCCACGCGGATGGACTTGGGCAATGGTTTTGATGGAAAACGCCACATCTGCCGAGGTGAAGGGCTTGCCATCATGCCATTTCACCCCATCGCGCAGTTTGAACGTATATTTCAGCCCGTCCGGGCTGATCTGCCATTCAGTTGCCAGCAAGGGCTTAGGCGTGAGGTCAAAATCATAGGTCAGCAACCCCTCGGTGACCTTTGGCGAGACATAGACCGAGTTGAACGCGGTATGGGCAATGGTGGTCAAAACCGGAGGCTCAGACGACAAAAGCAGCGTTGCCGTGCCACCCTTTGCCGGCGTTGCGGCGCGCAAATTTGTGCCGCTCACAGCAAATGCGCTGACTGCTGCCGATGCCAGCAGAAAGCCGCGACGGGTTGTGGAATGGGCGGCGTGTTCGGTAGACGGGCGGTTGACGATCATTGTTTTCCCTCGCTGCGTGGGCAGGCTGCAACCAGAGCGACATTTTCCAATAGCTGGATGGCTAAGTGAAAATTCTTCTGTCGCGCAACGCTTTCGTAGTTGGAGTTGGTTAAAATGTCCGATTTATCGGCATATAATTCCTATTATGCGCGACACATCTCATTTTTTCAGAAAAATATTCTTTTCTCATGTTTGACAAAATATATAAAATTAGTCAACTACTGACATAGAACTCAATTTCAAAACTGCACTTCAGGCGATAGTGATGACCGCATCAAACCGAATATTGAAACGCGCAAGCCGTGTGACGTTGCAGGCCATACCCACCGTTGTGGGCATCGTGATCCTGAACTTTTTTCTGCTGCAACTGGCACCGGGCGATGCCGCCGATGTGCTGGCCGCAGAGGCTGGCTCCGCCACCGTCGAGACAATGGCGGATATTCGCGCGCGCTTTGGTCTTGATCTGCCCGTGCTGCACCAACTGGGCAATTATCTTGGTAATCTTGCTCATTTCAGTCTGGGGTATTCGCCGCGCTATGGCATGCCGGTGGCCGAGCTGATTGGGCAACGACTGCCCGGCACATTGGTGCTGATGGGGGCGGCCTTTATCATTGCGCTTGTGCTTGGGGTGGTGCTTGGCTCCGTCATGGCGGTGTTTTCGGGTCGCCTGCCGGACCGGGTCATCTCCCTTGGTTCGCTGCTGTTTTATTCCGTACCCGGTTTCTGGATCGGTTTGATGCTGATCCTGCTGTTTTCCGTCAAGCTGGGTTGGTTGCCTTCCGGCGGTGATAGCACCATTGGCAGCCCGCTGACCGGCTATGCGGCGCTTTTGGATCGCGCTCGGTATATTGTTCTGCCAGCAACTTCGCTGTCGCTTTATTATTTGGCGATCTATGCCCGACTCACCCGCGCCGCCATGCTGGAAGTGAAATCACAGGACTATGTGCGCACCGCCCGCGCCAAGGGTGTCACACCGCTTCGGCTGACGTTGCGCCATATCCTGCGCAACGCTTTGATCCCTATCACCACCATGGCCGGAATGCATCTTGGCGGCATGCTGGGTGGCGCTGTTGTGGTGGAAACCGTGTTCAGCTGGCCGGGTCTGGGGCGGCTGGCATTTGAAGCGGTCATGGCCCGTGATTTCAGCGTGCTTTTGGGAATTCTGCTGCTGTCATCCTTTTTGGTGATCATCATCAATGCTGCCGTGGATCTGTTTCAGGCCTGGCTCGACCCGCGGATTGGAGAAAGCCAATGACAATTATCAATGCAACGACACCGCTCGCCGAGGCTACGCGCCAGCGTGAAGGGGAAAAGGCAAGCGTTGAAACGGCCAAAGAGGCCAAAGCCCCCAAAGGCTGGCCCTATGTCCATGCACCCGACGCGCTGACAGCCCGCACCAGTCTGATACCAAAACGGGGTCTGCGCCGTGAGGTCAAAATCTTTCTCACCAACCCCAATGCGTTGATTGGCGTGGCGTTTCTGGCCATTGTCATCATCACAGCGCTTCTGGCTCCCTTGCTTTATCCCGGCGATCCGCTGGAAATGGTGTCGCGGCCCTTCCTCTGGCCGGGGCAGAACCCCGCCTATCCACTGGGAACCGATTCCATGGGGCGTGACGTGCTGGCGGGTATTGTGCACGGGGCACGGGTTTCGCTCACAGTCGGCATTGCCGCAACCGTGATGGGGCTGACCATCGGCGTCACCATTGGTGCATTTGCAGGCTATTTCGGTGGCGTGATCGATGATGTTCTCGTCAAGATCATCGAGATTTTCCAGACGCTTCCCAGCTTTGTGCTGCTGGTGGTGTTGGTGGCCATTGCACAGCCGTCGATCACCACCGTGACCTTTGCCATCGGTATCATTACATGGCCGATGGTGGCCCGGCTGACCCGCGCCGAATTCCGCGCAATCCGCGAAAAAGATTATGTGCTGGCCGCGCGAAGTCTCGGCTATGGCCATGCCCGCATCGTGTTTGCAGAAATTCTGCCCAATGCCCTGCCGCCGATTATTGTCACATCGTCGGTGATGGTCGCGGGTGCGATTTTGATGGAAGCGGCCCTGTCTTTCATGGGTCTGGGCGATCCAAACCGGGTCTCCTGGGGTTCGATGATTGGCTCTGGCCGTGAGGTGATCCGTACGGCCTGGTATCTCACGGCCCTGCCGGGGCTGGCCATTGTGTTTACGGTCATCTCCCTCAACCTGATCAGTGACGGGTTGAATGATGCGCTCAATCCCCGCTTTTCGGAGGAACGTCGATGAGTGCTTTGATTGATGTTCGGGATTTTTCCGTTGGTTTCGGCAGCGCCCAGCCGGTCAAGGGCGTCAGCTTTTCGGTGGAACGCGGCGAAATGCTGGCGATTGTTGGCGAATCCGGCTCTGGCAAATCCTTGACGGCGCTGGGTCTGATCGGGCTTTTGCCATCGCATGCGCAAAAGGGCGGCTCCATCCGCTTCAAGGGCCGCGAGCTTTTGACCTATAGTGAACGGCAATGGCGCGCCATTCGCGGCGGCGAGATCGGCATGATCTTTCAAGAGCCGATGACCTCGCTCAATCCAGTGCTGACGGTGGGCGAGCAAATCACCGAAGTGCTGCGCATTCACGAAAAGCTGGACCGCAAACAGGCGCGTAAACGTGCTATCGAATTGCTGGATCTCGTCAACATCCCTGAATCGGGAAAAAGGGTGGATGATTACCCGCATCAACTCTCCGGCGGCATGCGTCAGCGGGTGATGATTGCCATTGGCGTGGCCTGCAATCCCGAACTGTTGATTGCCGATGAGGCGACCACAGCGCTGGATGTGACCATTCAGGCACAAATCCTGCAATTGCTGGATAATTTGCGCCGGGATTTGAACATGGCGGTCATTCTCATCACCCATGATCTGGGCATTGTCGCCCAATGGGCGGATCGGGTTATGGTGATGTATGCCGGGAGAAAGGTGGAAGAAGGTCTGCCGCAGCCGGTGTTTGATCAGCCTTATCATCCCTATACCCGTGGTCTTCTGGCTGCGTCTCCGCGCGGCGGGGCAGGGCAGCATTACCGCGATGGACCCTTGGTGGAAATTCCCGGCTCCATCACCTCTTCGGTCAATGAGAAGGGATGTGCCTTTCGCCCTCGCTGTTCCAGCGCGCGCACGTCTTGCGGTCAGGCCGTGCCGTCTTTGACGCAAGTGTCGCCGGGGCGGTTTGCAGCCTGTCCTGTGGTGTCCGCAAACTTTTCGGAGGTGTCCCATGACGCTCTTGTCGGTGCGTAATCTTTCCACCCAATATGCCGGCGCACGGGGAACCGTGCGGGCTGTGGATGATGTGTCGCTGGAGATTGAAGCCGGTGAAACCGTGGCGCTGGTGGGCGAATCCGGCTGCGGCAAATCTTCGCTTGGCAAATCGCTGATGCGGCTGGTGGAGCCATCCTCTGGCCAGATCACCTTTCAGGGCGGCGATGTCACGGCCATGCCAGCCAATGAGTTACGCGGCATTCGCCGCCGCATTCAGATGATCTTTCAAGACCCGTTTGCCTCGCTCAACCCACGCCAGACCATCCGCACCATTTTGACCACGCCGCTGAAAGTGCATGGCATTGGTGATGGTAAACGCCGCCGCGAGATTGTTGAGGCGATTATTGAACAGGTGGGATTGCCAGCCGATTCACTGGATCGCTACCCGCATGAATTTTCCGGCGGCCAGCGCCAACGCATCGGAATTGCCCGCGCCATCATTCTGGAGCCAGAGCTGGTGGTGTGTGATGAGCCGGTCTCCGCACTGGACCTGTCCATTCAGGCACAGATTCTCAATCTGCTGGTGGAGCTGAAGAGCCGCCTGTCGCTGTCCTATCTGTTTGTTTCCCATGATCTATCGGTGGTGCGCTATTTTTCAGATCGGGTGCTGGTGATGTATCTGGGCAAGATCGTTGAAAGTGCGCCCACGGCAGAGCTATGGGCCAACCCGAGACATCCCTATACCCGCGCACTTCTGGCAGCTGTGCCAGACCCGGCGAGGCGCAAGCAGGCAGCCCCGATTTCCGGCGATTTGCCAAGCCCGCACAATCCGCCCTCTGGCTGTCGCTTTCACACCCGCTGCCCGCTGGCGACAGATCTCTGTCGTGAACAGGCACCGGATTATCAACTGTTTGGTCAAGCCCATGCCGTGGCCTGCCATCACGCCAACGAACACTGAAATGGAGTAAGGACTATGGTTGACTATCGTTATCTGGGACGCAGTGCGCTGAAAGTTTCACCCCTCAGCCTTGGCACGATGATGTTTGGCGGCCCAACGCCGGATGAAGTGGCCTTTCGCATTATCGACAAGGCGCGCGAGCAGGGCATTAATTTCATTGATACGGCAGATGTCTATCACGATGGCAAATCCGAGGAAGTGGTCGGGCGTGGCATCAAGGCAAGCCGTGATCACTGGGTTTTGGCGACAAAATTTGTCAATTCCCGCGAAAAAGGTCCCAATCTCGGCGGCCAGTCGCGCAAATGGGTGATCGAGACGGTGGAAAATTCGCTGCGCCGCCTCAACACCGATTACATCGACATTCTCTATTTCCACCGTGCGGTGTTTGATGCCCCATTGGAAGAGCCGGTGCGCGCCATTGCCGATCTGATCCGTGCAGGCAAGCTGCGCTATTTTGGCGTCTCGAATTTCCGTGGCTGGCGCATTGCAGAAATTGCGCATCTGGCCGATCAGCTCGGCATTGATCGCCCCATTGCCAGCCAGCCGCTATACAATATCGTCAACCGCACCGCAGAGGCTGAACAGCTTCCCGCCGCCCATCATTACGGGCTTGGTGTTGTGTCCTACTCGCCGCTGGCGCGTGGGGTTTTGACGGGCAAATATGAGCCGGGCAAGGCACCCGCCGCCGATACCCGCGCAGGCCGTGGCGACAAGCGCATTCTGGAAACCGAATGGCGGCCTGAATCGGTGGAGATCGCCCGCAAGGTGGCCGCCCACGCCCACGCCAAGGGCATTTCCGCTGCCGATTTCGCCCTCGCTTGGGTGCTGAACAACCGCTACATCACCGCCGCCATTACTGGTCCTCGCACAGAGGAGCATTGGGATGGCTATATCCGTGCTCTGGATGTGCGGCTGGATGCAGAGGATGAGGCGCTGGTCAACAGTCTGGTCGCTGAGGGGCATCCGTCTACGCCGGGCTTTAATGACCCAAGCCACCCGGTTGAAGGCCGAGTGCCACGCTATAACGATCAGCCCTCGGTTAAGCCGGTTCGCGCCGTTGCCTGATCATGGATGTGGCAGCCGGGGTGAAGATGAACACTCCGGCTGCCTGCTCAGTTTTGAAGGATGATGACCATGCCCCACAGCGCGCGTGTTCCAGATAGCACCGAGGCCTTAACCCGCGATGGCTTGCTTGCGCAGGCCCGCACCCTGTCCGACACCTTTGCCAAGGATGCAGCCCGCAGCGAGCTGGAACGGGAATTGCCGTTTGAGGCTTTCCGGCTGATCAAGGAGGCACGGCTCGGCACGCTGCGTATTCCCAAAGCCAAGGGTGGACCGGGTGGATCAATTGCCGATTATATCGAGCTGTTGATGATTTTGGGTGAAGCCGATAGCAATATACCCCACGCCTTGCGCAGTCATTTCAACTTCACCGAAGGGCTGGCGCTTGGCCCAACCGTGCTGGAAGACCGCCGACATCTGGACCATGTGCTGGAGGGAAAACTGTTTGCCGGAGCCAGCACCGAGCAGGGCACGAAACGGCCCGGCGAAATCACCACGGTTCTCAGCCGTGAGGGCGATCACTATCGGCTGAATGGGCGCAAATGGTATGCCACCGGCACGGCCTTTGCCGATTTTGGCTCCTTCAGCGCGGTGGATGAACAGGGAGATCCCATCGGCGTGCTGATCCCGCTGGATCGCAAGGGCATTACCATTCTGGATGACTGGGATGGCATGGGCCAGCGCATGACGGCCAGCGGTGGCGTGTTGCTGGAAAATGTCGAGGTGCTGGCGCATGAAGTAACTGGCCGCAAGCTCTCCAGCCAGATTGGTCGCCATTGCGGCGCGCTGCGGCAACTGCATCTGGCGGCATCGGCTGCGGGTGCCGTGCAAGGGGCGGTGAAAGATGGCATTGATTATGTGCTCAACCACGCCCGCACCACCCTGCACAGCACAGCAGAAACCGCCAATGACGATCCTTTTGTGCAAAAAATGCTGGGTGAAATCACCTCGGGTGCCTTTGCGGTTCAAACCTTGATCCGCGAAGCCGCACGCGCACTGGACCGCACGGCAGAGACCTTTGCAATGGGCGATGAAGAGGCGATTGAAACAGCACTGATTTCTGCCTCGCTCATCACCGCCCAGACGCAGATCATTACCTCGCAACTGGCACTTTCGGTGGCCACCAATATCTTCGAGCTGGGCGGCGGCTCGGCCACCTCGCGCCGATTTAATCTTGATCGCCACTGGCGCAATATTCGCACCGTCTACAATCACAATCCGTTGCTGCACAAGGCGCGGGTGGTCGGCGATTATTACCTGAACGGCACCACCACGCATTTGAAAGAAGGCCGGGTGTTCTAAAGTTTGATGCCTGTCTGGTGGAGAGCCACCAGACAGGCTTTATCAGGGCTTTACTTCAAGGCAAAACCAAAGCGCCGCAAAATGGCGGTCAATTCAACCCGGCCTTTGAGAGCGCTCGCACTGCCAATGCGCTTGGCAATCACGCTGGTCCATCCCGCTTGCGGCAGATTTTGGCCTTGCTGGAAGGTTTTTAGCCGCTCATCATAGCTGGCCAGATCCTGTTCACTCACCGTGCCATATTGCTCCCGAAACAGCACTGCCGATTGCGGCAGGCGCGGCTTTACATCGGTTTTTACCGCTGGATCGGGATAGCCCACTGTGAGGCCAAACACAGCGATGGTTTCAGGCGGCAGATTCAATTCCCGCGCCACATCCTCTGGCCGATTGCGGATGCCGCCGATATAACACGAGCCAAGACCAAGCGAGTCAATGGCCGCCACCGCATTCTGGGCGGCAAGGGCGGCATCAATCGCGCCAATCACAAAGCTTTCCAGATAATCCAGTCCTGCACCCTCGCTGTCATTGCTGCGGGCAATGGCTCTTAGCCGGGCGAGATCGACCAGCCAGACCAGAAACAGCGGCGCAGCATTGATTTGCGGATTGGGAGCGGCAAATTCTTCCAGACGCGCCTTGCGCTCCGGGTCTTCAACAGCCACCACGCTCCACGCTTGCAGATTGGAGGAGGTGGGAGCCGATTGTGCTGCTGCTACCAGCAGTTCCACCGTGCCTTGCGGCAGGGCTTTGGGCAGATAGGCGCGTGCGGAACGATGGTTCAGCAACACATCCAGCGTCTCATTCCAGCTGGGTGGCAAAACACTTGGCGGGACGCCATAGCGGGCTTTGATGCGTTCTGCGGCAGAAGCCTGCGGTACATCAGAGGCCGCAGTGAGTGATCCAGAATGCACCGTCATGGTTTTTCCTTTCAATGATCGGATAAGACTTTTGGACGTTGTTTGACATCTGTTGATGGCACGACACTATCATCGATGTCGGGGACGGCTGCGATTAACATTCGGGTGTAGTCATGCTGAGGACGTTCGAACACCTCCTCGACAGGCCCTTCCTCCACCAGAACACCGTTTTTCAACACGCCAACCCGGTCTGCCATTTGCCGCACAACAGCCAGATTATGGCTGATCAACAGATAGGTCAGGCCGAATTCTGCTTGCAGGCTAGCCATCAACTCCAGCACTTGTGCCTGCACCGACACATCCAGCGCCGAGGTTGGTTCATCACACACAATGAAGCGCGGGCGGCTGGCAAGGGCGCGAGCAATGGCTATGCGCTGGCGTTGCCCGCCGGAAAACTCATGGGGAAAGCGGCTGCGCGCATCGGGATCAAGCCGGACTTTTTCCAGAAGATCTGTAACACGCTGCTCAATCACGCGATTGTCTGTTTCCAGGCCAAGGGTTCGGATGGGTTCGGCAATAATGTCACCAATCCGCCAACGGCTGTTGAGGCTGGCATAGGGATCTTGAAAGATCATCTGCACAGCGCCTTTCAGGGCGGGGGCCTTATCCTGCCCCAACACCGTACCGCCGATGGTGACCTTGCCCGCTTGTGCGCCGAGAAGGCCCACGACAATGCGGGCAATGGTGGACTTGCCAGAACCGGATTCGCCCACCAGCGCAAAGGTCTGGCCCTCGCCAATCGAAAAACTGACATCATTGACGGCGCGAAGACTGCGCTGCTTTCGATTTTTGCTGAAAAACGGCAGGCCACCGCCACCCGGCAGGGCAAAATCGCGGATCAAGCCTTCCACCTTGACCAAATCCCCTTTGGATGCCACCGAGGCCCGCGTGTTTTTACGCCTAATCGAAGGGATGGCGGCAATCAGCGCCCGGGTGTAATCATGCTTGGGACTGCCAATCACCTCAGCCACGGACCCGCTTTCCACAATCCGGCCCTTGTGCATCACCACAACGCGGTTGGCGATTTCCGCGACCACGCCCATGTCGTGGGTGATCAGCAGAACAGCCAGCCCGCGCCGCTGGCAAAGAGACTTAAGCAGCGCAATAATCTGCGCCTGCACGGACACATCCAATGCCGAGGTCGGCTCATCGGCAATCAGCAGGTCGGGATCGGCGGCCACGGCCAGCGCAATCACCACCCGTTGGCGCATTCCACCGGAAAATTCATGCGGATAGGCATCCAGCCGCCGTGCTGGCTCATCAATACCCACCTCACGCAACAGGTCTATCGCCCTTTGCCGCGCCTGCCCCTGATCCAGCGGCAGGTGGCGGCGAATGGTTTCAATCAGCTGTTGACCAATGGTGTAAAGCGGATTGAGGCTGACCAGCGGGTCTTGAAACACGGTGCCGATCCGCCGTCCGCGCAAAGTTTCCAGCGCTTTGTCACCGAGGTTATCAATCCGCTCGCCTTGCAGGTGGATTTCGCCAGAGGTGATGCGGCCGGGGGGATCAATCAGGCCAATGATCGCAGCTCCGGTCATGGATTTGCCAGCGCCGGATTCGCCAATCACGCCCAGCACTTCGCCACGGGCAATGGTGAGCGATAGGTCATCGACTGCACGAAAATTGCCATCAAAACCGGGAAAATCCACGCTCAGACTATTGATACGCAGAACGGGTTTTGTTTTGGATAAAGACAGGCTCATCGGCGATTGTTCCTCAGGCGCGGGTTGAGCGCATCGCGCAAGCGGTCTCCCAACAGATTGACGGACAGGGCCAGCAGAACCAGCGTGGCAGCGGGAAAACCGATAATCCACCATTCCCCCGAAAACAGGAATTGCTGGCCAATGCGGATCAGCGTACCAAGCGACGGCCGCGTGGGCGGCACGCCAACACCAAGATAGGACAGGGTTGCCTCTTCAATGACAGCAAGCGCCAGACCGATGGTGGCAATCACCAGAGCCGGCCCGGCAATATTGGGCAGGATATGCGTGAGCAGAATGCGGCTGCGGCTGACGCCGATGAGCTTTGCAGCCGCCACATAATCCTTGCGTTTTTCCACCAGCACGGCCCCGCGCACGGTGCGGGCAAATTGGGGCCAGTTGGAAAAGCCGATGGCGAAAATCAGAATCCACACCGCAGCCTGTTCCTGCTGTGATGCCGGAATGATGCCGTGGGCAATGCCAAAGATCAGCAGGGCGACCAGAATGGTCGGGAAGGTCAGCTGCGCATCGGCAACGCGCATGATCACGGCATCCACGGCATTGCCTGCGTAACCGCTGATTAGCCCCGCACCAACACCCAAAGCCAGCGATAAAAGCGTGGCGGAAAAGGCAACCAGCAAGGACACCCGGCTGCCATAGAGAATGGACGAGAGAATATCACGGCCCTGATTGTCTGTGCCCAGCCAAAACACTTTGCAACTAAAGGCATTGGCGGCCATGGGCGGTGTCATGCCATCCATCAAATCCAGCGTTGCCGGATTGAACGGATCATGGGGCGCAAGAAGCGGGGCAAACAAGGCAGCCAGCACCAACACGACGGCCAAGGCACCCGCCAAGATCGTGACGGGGGAAATCCTGCGCCACCTGTGGCGTTTCGAAAAAGGACGTAGGGTTTGGGTGGTCATGGCATCACTCCGTGCCCGTGCGCACAATCCGCAAACGCGGATCAACAGCGTAATAGAGGCCATCAACAATCAGATTGATGAGCACAAACAGAGCCGAGATAAACACCAGATAAGCCGCCATCACTGGCACATCCACGGACTGCACCGAATTGATGAACAGGGAGCCAACACCCGGCCATTGAAACACCGTCTCCGTCACCACGGCAAAGGCGATGACCGAGCCAAATTGCAGGCCAGCCACAGTGATGACCGGCACCAGCGTATTTTTCAAAGCATGACCAAAGTGGATGCTGCGGCGGGACAGGCCTCTGGCGCGGGCAAAGCGGATATAATCCTGCCGCAGCACCTCCAGCATTTCTGCCCGGATCAGCCGCATCAGCATGGTCATCTGAAAGAGCGACAGGGTGATGGCGGGCAAGATCAGCGAGCGCCAGCCCGAAAGGGTCAAAAGGCCCGTGGTCCACCAGCCAAGCTTGACCGTTTCACCCCGTCCGAAAGACGGCAGCCAGCCAAGCTGCACCGAAAAGACTGCGATCAGGCCAATGCCGATTAAAAACGTGGGCAGCGAAACACCAACCAGCGACAGGGTCATGATTGCATGGGTCAAAACACCCTTGGGCCGCAAAGCACAATAAACGCCGAAAAGACCGCCAAACAGCAGCGCAATCAGGCTGGATGCCGTGGCAAGCTCCAGCGTGGCGGGCAATCGTTCAAAAATCATCCGGGTGACAGGTTCTTGCTGTTTGTAGGACGTGCCGAAATCGCCGCTGATGCCGCGCTTGAGAAAGGTGAGAAACTGGATGGGCACGGGCTGATCCAAACCAAGCCGCGCCTTAAGCTCAACCCTTTCATCCAGCCGCGTTTCCTGACTGGTCAGCGATTCCAAGGGATCGCCAACAAAGCGGATCACAGCAAAGGCAATCAGCGCCACCGCCAGCATGACGCCTATGGATTGAAAAAACCGTCTGAGAATAAAACCTGCCATGCATCCTATCCAATCATCCAGCGCCGGGCGTTTGAGAAACCGCTCGGCGCTGTCAATGTATTGCCTTACAAGATTATCCCACCCCCATTGGGCGGGGTGACAAAGGTTAACTGCCTGTTGTGCCGCGGTTAAACCGAGGTGTGTTATTGGTTGGAATTTCAAGACCAAAACCGTCGCGCACAGCCCAGGCAATGATCTGATTGTGCAGCGGCAGATATAGATGCTGGTCCTTCACGTAGGTCCAAAGCTCAGAGATGGTTTTATCGCGCTTGGCCACATCCACCTCTGTTCCCAGAGATTCGATTTTCGCATCAATGGCGGCATCCGAGAAATAGGTGGCATTCCACGCGCCGTAGTGATCGTTGCGCGAATGGATCAGGTCGTTGAAATTATAGGCACTATCATAGGTCGGAACACCCCAGCCGTAGAGGAAGAAGTCAGATTTCCGATCTGCCAGCAGCGGAGAATGCTGGGTGAAGGGCCGTGATGCCAGCGTGACCTTCACGCCAATGCGACCCAGAAAGCCGACGACGGCTTGAGAAATCGCCTCGTCATTCACATAGCGGTTGTTGGGCGTATCCAGCGTGATGGTGAAGCCGTCCGGGTAGCCAGCTTCTGTCAGCAGTGCCTTTGCTTTGGCAATGTCTGGCTTGGAATAGGTGTCCAGCGCCGGTGTCCAGCCATGCACAAACGGCGGAACAATAATGCCGGTTGGCACGGCATTGCCACGCAGCACCACGGTTTTCAGGGCTTCGCGGTCAATGGCCAGATCAAAGGCTTCGCGCACGCGCAGGTCGCTCAACGGGTTCTTGTCCTTGGCATTCGACGATGCCAGAGGGGCCTTGTCCAATCGATAGCCGAGGAAGATCGAGCGATTTTCCGGGGTGGTCAGCAGTTTGACACCGGATGTTTTCTTCAGGCGCTCAATATCCTGCACAGGCACATCCTGCACAAAATCCACTTCGCCGGAGAGCAAGGCGGCAATGCGCGTGGCGTTGTCGGCAATCGGCGTGTAGACGATTTCCGTAATGCCCTGATTTTTCTCACCCCAATAGGCAGGGTTGGCTTCTAGTACGGTGCGAACACCCACTTCACGGGATTTCAGAATATAGGGTCCGCTGCCATTGGCGTTGCGCACAGCAAAATTGTCTTTGGAGGCTGCGGCATCTTGCACCTCCAGCGCATTGTTCTTTTCTGCCCAGCTCTTGCTGAGAATATCGGTGCCTGTGAGGTTGTTGGGATAGATCAGGTTGGGGGCACGCAACGTCACCTCAACCTTATCCTCGCCAACTGCCTTTACATCCACAACATCGGCATGCAATTGCCGCAGCTTGGATTTGTCCGAGCGGGCGCGATTGATGGAAAACACCACATCTTCTGCCGTCAGAGCGGAGCCGTCATGAAACTTGACGCCCTTGCGGATGGTGAACACCCAGGTTGCCGGAGCGCCATCCTTAACCTTCCATTCTGTCGCAAGCCTTGGCTCCAACGCGCCCTTGGCATCGCGGGTGACAAGCGTGTCATAGATCTGGTCCAGCAACGCACCAGTCACACCATCATTTTGGGCATTCGGGTCGAGTGTCAGCGCGTCCGATGCGCGCGCCCAGCGAAGGGTGGCAGCATCCGCTGTTGTTGCCAGCAGAGATAGGCCCAGAAATGCGGCGGCGAGGCCTGCAATATGCGTTTTGATCATCAATAACTCCATCACGGTGAGGGACAGTGCAGGGGTGCCATGTCCCGTGAAAGCCAAGAGGTTAATTGATGATAAAATATATAGTTTATATGTATTTATAAGGTTGTTTTGTGCTCTCCTGTCACGGTTTAGGAATTGATCCTGCTCTATCTCGGCTTGGTTGTGTTATTCCATTCTCGAAAACGCAATTGCCGACGGTTGTTCAGAACAGTCGATCACGCACCTGGGAAAAACCGGTTTTCCGGGCGCGGCAAGCCCAGATTGTCACGCAGGGTTACCCCTTGATAATCCTTGCGGAAAAGCCCCTGACGTTGCAGCTCAGGCACCAGTTTTTCCACCACGTCATCCAGCCCCTGCGGCAAATAGGGGAAGACCACATTGAAGCCATCCGAGCCATGTTCCTGCAACCATTCGGCCATTTCTTGAGCAACGCTTGCGGCGGTGCCGACAAAAGCAAGGCCGGCGTAACCGCCATAGCGCTGGGCAAGTTGGCGTACGCTCAAACCTTCTTCGCGGGCCAGTTTGAGTACCTGTTCGCGGCTGGATTTGCTGGCATTGGTGTCTGGAATCTCTGGCAGTGGTTGATCGGGGTCGAGCCCGGAAACGTCATGCCCAAGTGCAATCGACAGCGAGGCAATGGCGCTGTCATAATGCACAAGACCGTCCAGCTTCAGCCGCTTTGCGCGGGCCTCTTCCACGCTGTCACCAATGACAACGAAGGCGGCAGGCAGAATTTTCAGATGGTCGGGATTGCGGCCAATCTTGCCCATCCGGCCTTTGATATCGGCGTAGAGTGCTTTGCCAGCCGCCAGATCGCGCGGTGCGCAAAATACCACTTCGGCCGTTTCTGCGGCAAGCTGACGCCCAGGCTCCGATTGACCGGCCTGGACAATCACCGGCCATCCCTGCGGGGGGCGGGCAATGTTCAGCGGTCCGCGCACCGAGAGTTCGGCACCCTTGTGGTCCAGCACATGCATTTTCGCGGGGTCAAAAAACTGACCGCTTTCAACATCACGGGTGAAGGCATCATCGGCAAAACTGTCCCAAAGGCCGGTGACGACGTCATAAAATTCTCGCGCCCGTTCATAGCGTTCGCCGTGTTCGACATGGGCATCGCGACCAAAATTCAAGGCAGAATCGGGGTTGGCGGTGGTGACAATGTTCCATCCCGCCCGGCCACCGCTGATATGATCCAGCGAGGCAAAGCGGCGGGCAAGGTGGTAAGGCTCTTCAAATGTGCTGGAGGCTGTGGCCACAAGACCAATATGACTGGTGAGTGCGGCTAAAGCGGATAACAACGTGAAAGGCTCAAACGAGGTGACGGTGTGGCTGCGTTTGAGCGCCTCTACCGGCATGTTGAGTACGGCCAGATGATCCGCCATGAAAAACGCATCGAATTTCGCAGCTTCAAGCTTTTGCGCAAAGGAAACGATATGGCCGAAATTGAAATTGGCATCGGGAAAGGCTCCCGGATAGCGCCATGCACCCGTGTGAAGACTGACCGGACGCATGAAAGCACCCAGATGCAATTGTTTCTGTGTTGTCATATCAGCACGTCTCCGGAAAATTCCATTCGCAGCATGATGGTGTCAGTTGACCCGCCAACGCAACAGATGTGTTTCGAGGGCAGCGGCGAGACGGTTGAATATAAAGCCAACCAGTCCCAGAATGATGACGCCGACCATCACCAGGGACATATCAAAACGTTCGCGTCCGGCAATTACCAACCCGCCAATGCCCGGGCCAACGGCAAGAAAATATTCTGCACCCACGGTGGCCAGCCAGGAATATATCAGGCCAAGATGAACGCCCGTGGCAATCATCGGCAGGGCCGAGGGCAGATAGATGGTGAAGATCCGCTGGCGTGGCGAAAAACGCAGCGCCCGGCCAACTTCGATCAGGTCACGCGGTACCTGACGGATACCGTCAAATGTATTGAGCGCAATGGGGATGAAGGCCGCCAGCGCGACAAAGACAATTTTTGCCTGTTCGCCAAAGCCGAACCAGATGGAAATCAGCGGGATCCATGCCAGAAGCGAAATCTGTTTCAGCCCGTTGAAGGTTGGCATCACTAGCCGTTCGCCAAGTTTTGTCAGCACCACAAGCGTGCCAAAGCTGATGCCCAGCACGGCACCAATGCCAAAACCCGAGAGATTGCGCAGCAGGCTCGCACCGAGTTCGCCCGCAAGGCCGTTGTCCAAAATCTCTCGCTTTGCCGTGTGCGCCACCTCTTCCAGACTGGGTAGAAAGCGGGGATCGACCAGATGCGTACGGCTGGAAATCTCCCAGATCAGCAGCAACAGCAAAGGCAGAACAACGCCGCGCCGAACACGGGTCCAGTTCACGGCAGAATGAGAGGATGCTGTCTGCGCCATGATCACGCCTCCTCCTGCTTCCAGCGTTGCAGCAGGTTTTCGGTGCGCCGCAAGCCGCGATCCATGATAAAACCAACCAGCCCGATCACCACCATGGCCACAATGACCGTATCCAGCCAAAACATTTGCCGACCCCAGACCAGCAGATAGCCAAGGCCCTCGGATGAGGCCAGCAGTTCAACCCCCACCAGAGAGGTCCATGCATTGGTCAGGCCATAGCGAATGCCGGTGAAAATGGTTGGAGCGGCAGCGGGCAGCACAATCAGCCGAAGTTGCTGCCAAGGGCTGAAGCGAAAACTGCGGCCAATCTCCCGATATTTCACGGAAACATTGCGGATGCCGGAAAAGGTATTGAGCGTCACAGGCACAAACGCGCCCTTGGCGATGATGATGATTTTCAGCGTTTCTTCAATGCCGACCAGCAACATCAGCAGGGGAATCCAGCCCAGCGTGGGGATTTGCGCAAGCGCCAGAAACAACGGTTTGATATAATCTTCAGCCCGCGGGGATAGGCCCATCAACACGCCAAGCGACAGGCCAAGACTGGCCCCGATGGTAAAGCCGATCACAACGCGCCGCAGGCTAACCCCGGTGTGATAGAGCAATTCTCCATCACCAATCAGATTGCTGGCTGTTTCATAGACATAGCGGGGTGCGGGTAAAATCTGTTCCGGCAGCCACCCCTGAACAGAGGTCAGCCACCACAGCAACAGGAGAGCGAACGGCAGCACCAGTGCCAGCAAGAGCGATGTGACACTCTTTGGGATTTTGATCTGTCTTGTTCCCGCATGGGGAACCAGAAGTTCTGCAACGGATGCCATCGTTCGCGCCTCCTTCTCGTGTTTTAAGACGCGCTCGGCTTGCCGTCTGCGCCATAGGCCTTCCAAAAGGTTTTCAGGCCAAGGCGTTCAAAAGAGCTGTTGAGATATTTCGGCTCAAACCAGCCGTTCAGATCGACATCGCGGCGGATCAGGCCAAACTCTTTGCTTTTCACAGCCTGCTCCTTGTATTGCGAAATCAGCAGCTCATCGAGCAGTGGCGCGTTGCGATAGGCCAAAGTGTCGTTGCTGAAATAATCTTCCAGGATTGGCACGGGCGTGCCGGATTTGTGCCACAGCTCAAAAAGCGCGGCACGGTTTGGCTCATCTGACGACCATTTGGCGGCTTTCACAAAGGCATCCACCACCTTCTGGGTGATCTCTGGATGGGCGTCGATAAACGCTTCGCGCGCGACAATGCCAGCGTTGCGGCCAAAGCGCGGATCATCACCCTTGGTGGTGTAAACAATCTCGGCAGAACCGTTGGCGGCCAGATTGATCAAGGCTGTATCACCAAAGGCAGCATCAATATCTTTGCTGGTCAGGGCAGCAACCGTGCCTGCGCTATCCAGATTGATCACCTGCACATCGCGCTCTTTCAGTCCGTGGGCTTCCAGAATCTTGACGGCAGCAAGATGGCCATTGGTGCCGCGTTGATAAGCGACTTTTTTGCCTTTCAGCTCTTCAACCGTTTTGATCCCCGATCCGTTGGCAACAGCCAGGTACAGCGGCTTTCTAGCGCCACTTGCCAGCAAAAATTTGGTTTTCAACCCATTGGCGCGGCCAATAATGGCAGGCAAATCGCCCTGATAGGCAAAATCCAGCTGGTTGTTGGCAAAGCCTTCATTCACCGCTGGCCCTGCACCCTTGAAAAAGGTCCATTCGATCTTGACGTTTGGATCATTGGCGAATTCTTTTTCGAGATATTCGCCAGCGCGGGCCGTGGCCGCCGATGTTCCCTCGGCAAAGGGACGATTATCGACACCGATCGCCGCGTAGCCCACATGGATCACCAGAGGGTCTGCCGCCTGCAAAGGGCCGGATACAAGCGCCAGCAGACCAAGGCTGGTTGCGATACGCAAAAGAAAGGCAGATTTCATCAATAACTCCGTTCATGTCAGGCTACCTACATCGCGTATTTCGGCGGTAAGGGCAGCCAATTGATATTATCCGTGGGAAAAGGCGGGTTGCGCCAAAGTGTTTTCGCGGGTGGGGAGGGGCCTTGCACCGCTTGACTGCCTCACCTCATCGCTTCCATGCAGGCTTTGCAACACGCGGTCGCGGGCAGCCACAATCTCTGCGGAGGTGCGTCTACGTGGGCGCTCAATCTCAACCGGGATGATGTCGCGGATGCGGCCGGGCCGTGCCGACATCACCACCACACGATCGCCAAGATAGACCGCCTCTTCCACATCATGGGTCACAAGCACCATGGTGATGCGCTCCCGCGCCCAGATCTCCTGCAATTCATCCTGAAGCCGGGCTTTGGTCATGGCATCCAATGCCCCAAACGGCTCATCCAGAAACAGAATATTGGGTCGATTGACGAGACCACGCGCAATACCCGCCCGCTGTGCCATGCCGCCGGAAAGTTGGTGGGGATAGGCTTTGGCAAACCCCGTCAGCCCAACCAGTTCCAGATGGTCCCTCACCAATTGCTGACGCGTGGCCTTGGGCAGACCGCTATTTTCCACGCCAACAGCCACGTTGCGCTCGACCGAGAGCCATGGAAACAGGCGCGGCTCCTGAAACACGATACCCCGCTCGAGGCTTGGCTCATTGACCACCTTTCCCGCATGGGTAATGGTGCCAGAGCTTGCGATATCCAACCCAGCAGCAATCCTCAGCAGGGTGGATTTTCCACAACCGCTGGCCCCGACAATGGTGACAAATTCACCCTCAGTAATGTCGAGATTAATGCTATCCAATGCATTCAACACCTTACCATTGATATCGAATAATCGGCTGATATCTCTTATTGTCAGGTGCGCGCCTGCGGTCATGGATGGAATATCTCCCTCGTTTGGAGGGAGTTTAGTTATATTCGATAAAATCCATAGGTAATATATTCTAATTGTCGAACAGTTGTCGGATTTTCGTTTTTACCGAAAATCCGACATTGGCTGTGTCAGCCGAAAACAGCTTTTTGCACCGGACTTTCCTGAAGTGCCGTTTGTTGCCTTGAAATCTCTGGCAGCTCCAGATTGGAGCGGAAATCATGCCCGACATAATCGGTATCGATCAGATCGCGGCGGCGAAGCTCTGGCAAAAGCCCGTTCAGCAACAGGTCTTCCTGATCGGGGTTGCCAAGGCCATGCAGGGAAATGACATCCAGCACACCTGCCCGGAACCGTTCTTCAATTGCATCGGCCAATTGCTCCGGCGTGCCAGCAACCGACCAATGGCCAGTATCCTGCGCGTGAATGATCAATTGCCGCAACGTCAAACCTTCGCGGGCGTAGCGGCGGAAAATCTCCACCCGTCCGCGTCTGCGGTTGATGCTAGTCACTTCCGGCAAAAGCACTTCGGGCAGGGGCTTATCCAGCGGCAGATCGGATAGATCCAGATGGCCACCGAGCATATCGGCCAGTTTCAGGCGGCCTTGCTCATAGTCGATTTTCTCGTGCTTTGCCTTCACCCGTCGCGCCACATCGGCATCGCTTTCACCGATCACCGAGTGGAAGGAGTTCATGATGAAGGGCAGATCATCCCCACGCCCAAATCCCTTGGCCCGATTGCGAAGGTCGGTCGCAAAGGCAATGGCATCCTCCAGCTTCGGCTGGGAGGTATAGACCACTTCCGCATAGCGCGCACCTACATTGACACCAGCATCCGATTGCCCAGCCTGAAACTGCACCGGGCGGCCCTGTGGCAGCGGCGGCACATTCAGCGGCCCTTCGACTTGAAAATGCTGGCCGCGATAATTGATCGGGTGAAATTTGGCGGGATCAATGGAAATACTGCCGGAATTGCGGCGGGTGGCGGCGTCACGCTCATTGGCATCGTAGAGGGCGTTGACCACTTCAATGAATTCGGCTGCCCGTGCATAGCGCTCCTCCGGGCTTGCCAGTGTTTCGCCAAAATTTTCCTCGCCAACAGAGGATGTCACGGCATTCCATCCGGCACGGCCACCGCTGGCGTGGTCCAGCGTGCCAATCTGGCGGGCCAGATTATAGGGGTGATGGAAGGTGGTGGACACGGTGGCAATCAAGCCGATGTGCGATGTCACCTGACTGAGCGCTGCCAGCTGAATGATCGGCTCATTGGTGCCGGTGGTGCCTGCCAATCCTGCCGGGTCAGTTTGCAACAAATCGGCGGTGAACAGGCCGGTGATTTTCTCGGCTTCTGCCTTACGGGCAAGATCAGCGGCGCGCTTGGCTCCGGCCTGCGGGCTTGCATCATTGGCGGCGGCGGTGAGATTGCCTGCTCCGACCAGAGTTTTCAGACGGCGAGACGATGGGCGGGTCATGGGGAACTCCTTTTTTGTATTGTCAGGCAAGTGTGGGAACGGCATCCAGAAGAGCGCGGGTGTAGCTGTGGCGTGGGGTGGAAAACACGTTTTCCACCTGACCGGCCTCGACAATCCGGCCATCCTTCATCACCACCACACGGTCTGTCAGGTGATGCACAACGCCCAGATCATGGGAGATAAACAGCAGCGATGTGCCCGATGCGGCTTGAAGTTCGGCCAGCAAATCCAACACCTGCGCCTGCACCGAAACATCCAGCGCGCTCACCGGTTCATCGGCCACCAGCAGTGTGGGGTGTGGGGCAAAGGCACGGGCAATGGCCACTCGCTGGCGTTGGCCACCGGACAATTCACGGGGATAGCGGGAAAGGAAGCTGCGGTTGAGCCGCACGGCATCCAGCACTTCAATCACCCGCGCACGGCGGGCATCGCCATAGACGCCAACGGAATCAAGGCTTTCGCCAACGATTTTCTCCACCGTGTATCGGGGATCAAACGAGCTGAGGGCATCTTGCGCAATCAATTGCATATGGGCGCGTCTGGGTCTGCGCTGGGCCTCGCTGATATTGCTCCACGGTTTGCCATCAATCAGCACAGAGCCACCATCTGGCTCCACAAGCCCGAGAATGATTTTGGCAACGGTGGTTTTGCCCGATCCTGATTCGCCAACAATGCCCAGCGCTTCGCCAGCTGCGAGATGGAAGGAAACGTCATTGACGGCAAGCGAGGTGCCATAGCGTTTCACCAGATTGTTGGCGCTCAAAACAATGCGGCCATCGTCAATCTGCTTAGGCGGCAGGGCAATGCGGATAGGCTCAGCAGGGCGTTTCAACTCGATCTCTGTCGAAGGCGACAAACGAAAGCCTTTGGAGCTTGCCGATGGCACCGCATCCAGCAATTGCCGTGTATAAGGATGCTCCGGGGTCTTCAGGATTTTAGCGGTTGGGCCTTCCTCAACAATGTATCCATTGTTCATCACCAACACCCGGTCGGCCAACCGTGAGACAACAGCAAGATCATGGCTGATCAGCAGCAGTGTATGGCCCGCCTTGCGCCGTTCTGCCAACAGATCAAGAATTTGCTTTTGCACCGTGGCATCCAGCGCCGTGGTTGGCTCATCGGCAATCAGCAGGGCAGGGTGGCGGGCAATGGCTGTGGCAATCAATGCGCGTTGGCGCAAGCCGCCGGAGAGCTCGTGCGGATATTGCGGCAAGCGTCGATCAGGATCAGGAATGCCGACCGATTGCAGCAGAGCGCGGCTATTTTGCAGCAAATCCGGGTGTTTGAAAAAGCCGCGCCTGCCAAAGGCATCGGACAATTGCTGCGAAACGCGGCGCAAGGGATCGAGCGACACCAGCGCATCCTGAAGCACAAAGCCCACCTTTGTGCCGCGCAAAGCGCGCCATTGTTTTTCACCAAAACCCAACACCGACTGGCCTTCGATGTCGAATTGGTCAGCGCTGATTTTTGCGCCCGGACCAGACAAGCCAAGCAGCGCGCGTGCCGTAACAGATTTGCCAGAGCCGGACTCGCCAACAAGGGCCAGGGTTTCCCCAGCATGGATTGTCAGATCAAGGCCATGCACAACGTTATGGTCACGCCCGTCTTTTGGAAAGCCGATGGTGAGATTGCGGATCTGGATCAGCGGGGTCATGCCTGTCTCCTGCCTTCAAATGCTGCCTGCCAGCGGCGTCCCAGCACGCTGATGGCAATCACGGTGGCGGTAATGGCCAGTCCCGGCCACACGCCAATCCACCACGCCACGCGCAAATAATTGCGCGCATCGGCCAGCATCGCCCCCCATTCGGGTGCTGGCGGCTGCGGACCCATGCCGAGAAAACTCAGGCCCGCCGCATTGATGATGGCAGTGCCAAGGCCGATGGTGGCCAGAATTGGCACCTGCGCGATGGCATGGGGCAGCACATGGCGAAACACCAGAACAGGGCGGGTCAGCCCAAAGGTCTTGGCCTGTTCCACATAGCCACTTTGGGCAATCACAAAGGTTTGGGCGCGCACCACCCGGGCAAAGCGGGGAATGGAGGCAACGCCCAGCGCAAAAATAAGATTGAGCGTGCCGGGGCCGGTAAAGGAGATCAGCACCAACGCCAGCAGCAGATCGGGAAAGGACGAAACCACATCGAGAAAACGGGTGATGAACTCATCCACAAGCCCGCGTGACAGCCCGGCCAGCAAGCCGAGCAGAGAGCCGAACACGGCAGCAATGGTAATGGCGCTGACGCCAATCAAAATGGAATAGCGCGTGCCATAGACCACACGGGAAAACACATCCCGCCCCAGATGATCGGTGCCAAACCAATGGTCTGCTGAGGGTGGCAATTGTGCTTGCAAGGGATCGGCAGTGATAGGATCAGCCGATGTGAGCAGCGCGGGCCACAGGGTGGAAAGAGCAACGAGAACCACGAACAGAGCTGCAATCAGCAAGCCCGGACGGGCGAGAATGCCGCGCAAAATATCACTCGTGCGGCCAAGGTTGCGATCAAGCAGTGTGGAGGAAAGGCTCATCGCGCATCCTCCCGCGCCTTCGTTCGCAACCGTGGATCAAGCCGCAGATAGAGCACATCCACCGCCGTGCTCAACACCACATAGACAAAGGCCGAGAGAATGGCCACCGCCAGCACCACGGGCAGGTCATGGGCGAGAACGGCATTGACCGTGACACGCCCCAACCCCGGCCTGCCAAACACGGATTCGGTAATGACCGCACCCGACAAGAGATTGCCAACCAGCCAGCCGGTGAGCGTTACCGCTGGCAGGGCCGCATGGCGAAGCGCGTGGCGCAACCGCAGCACAAGGCTGTGTGTGCCCCAGCTGCGCACCGTCAAGGCAAAGGGTTCTTCCAGCGCCCGCTCCAATCCCTCACGCAACACCTGCGCAATCACCGCCCCCAGCGGCAGACCGAGGGCGAAGGCTGGAAGCACCAGCGCCGAAAAGCTCCTGTCGCCAGAGACTGGAAACAGTTTCAGCGTGAAGGAAAACACAAACAACAGCAGGATGCCGAGCCAGAAGGATGGCGTGGAAATCAGCAGCAATTCCAACCCACCAGCGATGATGCGCGGCACCCGTTTGGCTGCCGTCAGCACAGCAATGGTGACGGCAAACACAATGGCGACCGTGAGCGCTGCTGCCGTTAATTTCAGGGTTGGCAAGATCTGCGACAACACCAGACCGGAAACATCGGTTTGCAAAATGTAGGACCGCCCGAAATCACCATGCAGAACCCGGCCCAGATAATGGATATATTGCACATACACGGGATCATTCAGCCCCCACTCGGCGCGAATAGCGGCCTCCACTTCCGGCGTGCGCAGCTGTTCGCCAATCAGCAGGCTGACAATATCGCCGGGAGCCAGATGCAGGCTGATGAAGCTCAACGTCACCGCCGCCCACAACACCAGCAAACCAGAGCCAATCCGCGTCAGGATCTGCCCGGTCAGACTGCTGCGTCTGAGCCGGAACCGGCTTGAACGCCAAGTAGTGGGGACCTGACTATGAGTGGCATTAGTATGAGTGGCCGGGCCAAGGGTGGTTGTCTGTTCGGCATCCATGGTGGTCGCTCCTGTTGGGGGTGTCAGAGGGGTGGTAAAGCTCTGGAATTACTGGCTGCGCCAGATGTCGTAGGCGCTTTCCGGCAATTGCTTGAAGGGACGAAACGCAATGCCCTTGATCTGGCTTGCGGCTGCAATCTGGTCTTCCGGCTCATAGAGCGGCAGGGCATAGGCCTGATCAACAATGGCAAATTGTTGCAGTTTGGAGTAAAGCGCAAAACGCTTGGCGTGATCCAGCGTGCCTGCCGCCTCTTTCAGCCATTGCTCCAGTTCCGGGGCTTCTGCGCGGCTGTAATTGATCGAGCCACCCTTGGTCAGCGGTAGATAGTGGAACTCGATATCCACGGCATCGGTTGGGGTGTTGGAATTGGCAATAGAGCCAAACTGTCCGGTTTTGCGCCGCTCCGTATAGGTTCCGGCATCGACAAACACGATGGCCAGATCAATACCGGCGTTTTGCCGCGCCTGCGCCTGCAAGGCTTGCAGCAACACATCGCGCTGGTCGCGCACGGTGGCCTGTGCTTGGATCACCTCAATGGTGAGCCGTTTGCCGTCCTTGGTGCGAAAGCCTTGGGCATCGCGGCTGGTCCAGCCTGCCTCGTCCAGCAGTTGATTGGCCAGCTTGGGATCGGCTCCATAGGTCTTTTCGATGCTCTTGTCATAAAATTGCGTATCGATGGGCGAGGTAATGCCCCAGGCCCGGGTGCGCTCACCCCGATAGACAGCCTTTAGCACCGCATCGACATCAATGGATGCCACCAGCGCCTTGCGGATTTTCACATCCTGCGTTGGTCCCCAGGTGACATTGAGAAACAGTGAATAAGGCGTGCCGGTGTTGAGCGCTGTCTGGTAGCTATACTCGGCATTGCCCTTGAACAGACTGGCATCATTGCCGGAAACGCCTTCAATCACATCCACCTGCCCGGAGGTGAGCGCACCGATGCGCACAGAGGATTCTGGCAGAAAACGATAGGTCACCTCATCCAGATAGGCGGGGCCTTGATGGCCTGCATTGGCGGATGCCCAATGATAATCGGGATTTTTGACAAACTGGATGTCTTGCCCCTTGGTGTAGCGCTTGAGAATAAAGGGTCCGGTTCCAGCAATTTCCGGCCCACCGGATTTCAATTGCTGAGAGTTGAAAGCCGCAGGAGAGAGAATTTCAAGGCTGGCGGCATAATCCAGAAAGGGCGCATAAACATCACTCAACGTGAACGCCACGGTGTGGGCATCCACGGCCTTCGCTTCTGCGATACGTGAGACCGGCCCTGCGCTGGTGCTGCCCGAATAGGCCGCATCCTTCAGCCACTCAAAATTGGTGACCACCGCCTTGGCATCGAACACCTGCCCATCGGTAAAGCGCACATCATCGCGCAGCTTGAATGTATAGGTCTTGCCATCGCTGGAGATACTGTATTCTGTTGCCAGCCATGGCACATAGCCGCCATCGGCTGTGCGGGCCAGAAGCGATTCATAGGCATTGCGCAGCAACAGTTTGGTTTTATCTTGACCATTCAGATGCGGGTTGAGCGTTGCAGGCTCGGTCTCGACGCCCCATGTCAGCTTGCCGCCGCTGATTGGCTTTTGATCGGCTGCCCAGCTGATCGTGGGAAGCGCCGTTGCGGCGGCCAGAGCAAGGCCAAGGCTCAGAACATGTCTGCGGATGATCATAAGAGTGTTTCTCCAGAATTTGAAATGGTTGTCTTTTTTTGGGTTTTAGCCTTGGAGCCAGATGTCATAGGCGTTTTCGGGAAGCCGTCTGAACGGACGAAAGCCGACGCCCTTGACCCGGTTTGAGGCCGCAACCTCGTCGTCTGGAACATACAGCGGCAATCCATAGGCCTGCTCCACCAGCACAAAGCGTTGCAGCTTGGCGTAAATCTCGAAGCGCTTTTTGGCATCCAGCGTCGAGGCGGCCTCGTCGAGCCATGCCGCAACTTCCGGGGCCTCGGTGCGGCTGTAATTGATTGAGCCGCCTTTGTTCCGTGGCAGGTAGTGGAAATAGATGGTCAGGCCATTCTGCTGAAGCGTGGTGGAATTGGGCAATATGCCGTATTGGCCATCCTTGTCGCGGTTGGCATAGGTGCCGGAATCGACATATTGCAAGGTCAGCTCAATGCCTGCATTTTGCCGGGCCTGCGCCTGCACGGCCTGAAGCAGAATGTCGCGCTGATCCCGCAGCGTCGCTTGCGATTGCATGATGTCGATGGTCAGCCGTTTGCCGTCCTTGGTGCGAATGCCGTCGGCATCGCGGCTGGTCCAGCCGGCTTCATCCAGCAGCTTGTTGGCCAGTTTTGGGTCAAACCCATAGCTGCCCTCAATGCTTTTATCGTAAAAATCCGTATCGGCGGGGGTCAGAACACCCCAGGCCCGCTGGCGCTCACCGCGATAGACCGATTTTATCGTGCGATCGACATCAATGGCGGCCTGCAAGGCTTTACGCACCCTCACATCGGCTGTCTGGCCGCTGGTGCTGTTGAAATACAGTGTGTAGGGCGTGCCGGTGTTGATGGCGCTTTGATAGGTAAAATCAGGATTGTTCTTGAACAATTCGGCGTCATTGCCCGGAATGCCCTCAATCACATCCACTTGGCCGGAGGTAAGCGCTCCACTGCGCACAGCCGATTCCGAGAGAAAGCGATAGACCACTTTATCAAGATAGGCTGGTCCCTGATGTGCCGCCGTGGCGGGTGCCCACTTATAGGCCGGGTTGCGGACAAAACTGATTTCCTGACCCTTGATATATTTGTCGAGGATGAAAGGTCCGGTTCCGGCAACCTCCGCTCCACCGGATTTCAATTGCGATGACGCAAAGGATTTCGGGGCCAGAATATCAATCCATGTGATGCCATCCAGAAAGGGTGCGTAAACCCGATCCAGCGTAATCACCAGCTTATGACGTTCCACGGCTTTGACACTGGAAATGCGTGCCACATGGCCTGCGCTGATGCTGCCGGAATAAAGCGGCTCTTTCAGCTTCAGAATATTGAGGGCAACAGCTTCCGCATCCAGCGCCTCGCCATTGCTGAAGGTCACATCATCGCGCAGCGTGAAGGTGTAGGTTCGACCATCCTCGGAGATAGCGTAATCTTTTGCCAGCCACGGCACATAGCCGCCGTCTGGTGTGCGGGCCAGCAACGATTCATAGGTGTTGCGCAAAATCAGCTTGGCCTTCGCCTGACCGTTCAGATGCGGATTGAGCGTTGATGGCTCCGACTCCACCCCCCATGTCAGCGTGCCACCATGAACGGGGGCATCCTGTACAGCCGCATGAGCACTCTGCCAATTGGTGACGATGGAAAGGGCAACAATCGCCGTTCCACCGAGAAAATCTCGTCTTGTAACCACGGTGCAAATCCTGAATTTCTATGGGTGCAGTGTCAGGCCGCGAGCGCTTTGCGCCCGCCTGCCAGCAGCTCAATGGTTTCCAGCCGGTTTGCGCCTTGGGAGACCGGGCAATCGACAATGAATTCGGCAATGCCATAGCTGCGATGCAGCCGCTCCAACTCGTCATGAACCCGCGCTGGTGTGCCGCGAATAACCCGCGGTGTGCGCTCCTCAATCCGATATTGCTGCGCGCCTGTCTGGCGGACATAGTCCAGCGCCTGTTCCCGGCTGCCGACATTCACGCCCTGACCGCTTTCAATTTCCACGCGGAAACGGCGGATGTCTCCTGTCAGGCTTTCCGCCAACGCATCAGTTTTTGCCACGACCACACTGACGGCCAAAAGCGCGGATGGACCGCCCGCCGCCCGGTAGGCGCTCAAGGCATCATGGATCGCGGTCTCATCACCGTTGATGTGCCCGGCATAGACAAAATTCCAGCCAAGCCGGGCTGCCAGCTTTGCGCTTTCGGGGCTGGCACCCAGAAGAAAACGCTCTGCCGGTTTTTCGGGTGCGGGGAAGGCCGCAAGATGGTCTGCATCAGCTTCAATATTGGTATCGTGGTGCAGAAAACCATCCAGCTCTTCCAGTTGCGCCTCAAACGAGGGCTTTTTGGCCGGATCGAACGCAGCTTGCAGGGCGCGGGTGGAAAGCGGCATGCCGCCGGGGGCCTTGCCAATGCCAAGATCAACGCGACCGGGCGCGAGTGCCGCCAGAAGATTGAAATTTTCCGCCACTTTATAGGCGCTGTAATGCTGAAGCATCACGCCGCCGGAACCGATGCGAATTCGGCGCGTGTGCGCCAAGAGAAAGCCAATCAACACTTCTGGCGATGAACTGGCGAGCTTGGCCGCATTGTGATGTTCGGCCACCCAAAAGCGCGAAAAACCCGCTTCTTCAGCCTTTTCGGCCAAAGCGAGCGTGCGTTGCAGGGCGGCGGTTGCGCTTTCAGCGCCATCAAGCGGAGACTTATCGAGAAAGCCGAGGGCGTAGGACATTCATCCTCCCGTGCCGGTTTGAAGATAATAACACGAGTTAATCTATATTTTTTATAAACTATTAAATCGAGCAAGGATCTTCCAATATTCAAGGCATGCATAAAACATCGTGGCGTGCAAAGCGCTTCCTGAAGATGCATCCTTGAGGCGTAAACATCGACCGACATTTGCATCACAGGCGAGGGGATACCGGCGGCCGAGATGGCATCCCGAAACGATCGGTCGCGCACACTCTTGATACCGGAGACACCCTATGACTGACATTCTTGTCCGGTCCTCACTTCAGGACCCGGCAGCGCAGCCGCTGATTGACGGGCTGGTGAGCGAATATGATGGACGATATGGCGCCGATAGCCGTGCTGGCGGGGCTTTGGCAGAGATACTCCGCTATCCGGCAGCGATTTTTACGCCGCCGCTGGGTGATTTTCTGCTGCTCCAGCGCAATGGCAAGACCATTGCAGGCGGGGCTTTCATGAGCCACGATGATGAGACTGCCGAGCTGAAACGGATATGGACCCATCCCGAACTGCGCCGTCAGGGCCTGGCACGGACGATCGTGCTGGCTCTGGAAGAGAAAGCCGCCCAGCTTGGCTATACGCGGGCCTATCTCTCCACCGGCTTTCGCCAGCCGGAAGCCACGGCGCTCTATATTTCTCTTGGCTATCGTCCGTTGTTTGATGTGGCAGCCGATCCAACCCTTTACCGTTCACTGCCGTTTGAAAAGCATATCGGCACCAAGGCTGGCCAGCCTGCAACCAGCTCCATCTATCCGCCAGCCGCATCCTTTGATGAAGCAACCGACCGTGTGAAGGCGGTGAAGGCCACGCAGGAAGCCAAAATCACGGCCCGTCTTGCCCGCTTTGAAGTCACAGCGGCCTGATTGCCCACGCACCCCATCTGCCAAGCTGACAATCGAATTTCCTCTGGAGCCCTATGATGCCTCTCTCCCATATCAAACATTTTGCCTTTCTCATTCCCGGCAGCTACCGGGAGGATAACCCGGCTGAGGGGCTGGAAGAAACGCTGCGCCTGTTCGAACTGGGTGAAGAACTGGGCTATGATAGCGCCTGGGTGCGCCAGCGCCATCTGGAGCGCGGTATTTCCTCTGCCTCAACCTTTCTGGCCGCCGCTTCGCAGCGCACATCCACCATTGGCCTTGGCACGGCGGTGATCCAGCTTGGCTATGAAAATCCGTTTCGTTTGGCGGAAGACCTAGCCACTGTGGATGGCCTGTCACGCGGGCGGTTGAATGTTGGCGTTTCGGTCGGCGCGCCACCCTTTGCTCATCTGATTGCGCCGTTTACCGATGCGGCGCCCGAGACTGATTATTCGCATGCACGGGCCGAAAAACTGGCCCTTGCCCTGCAATCAAAACCCCTTTCGGAAGAAACTTTGGCAGGCAATGCCGCCGGTGCGCAAATTCCGCGTGTGAGGCCGCTGGCACCTGGGCTGACAGATCGTTTGTGGTACGGCGGTGGCTCGCAGAAATCGGCCCGCTGGGCAGGGGAAACCGGCTTCAATCTGTTGAGCGGCAATATCATTACCGGTGAGCAGACCGATGATTTTCTGACTGCCCAGCGGGCTTTGATCGAGACATTCCGCCAGAATTGGCAACACGAGCGCGCACCGCGGGTTGCCCTTGGGCGCGTGATCTTGCCAACCGACAGCGCCAGCCCGGAAACCCGCCGCCGCTACGCGGAGTTTGTGGAGGAGCGCAACAAGCGCACCCATGCCCCCCAAGGCCCACGCCGCACGCTGATTCTGCCCGATGTGGTTGGCACAACGCCGGAGATTATCGAGATCTTGTCGCGTGATCCTGTTCTGCCACTGGTGTCGGAATTCCGGCTGGAACTGCCTTACGATTTTCATGCCGAGGAGTATGCGCAGATCATTGAGGATTTTGCCCAGCTTATTCCGGCACAGGGCAAGCGCAAATCGAAACTCAGCCTCGCGGCTGGCTAAGGCAATCCCTCATCAATTGAAAACTGGATCAAAACCATGACACAGACACATCCTTTGCTCTTGGGCATTGGCGTTGATGCCGCAGCCCGCGACAGCAACAGGCCAACAGATTGGCAGGGGTTCTGGCGTGCGCTGATTGCACGCCTCGATGGCGCAGCCAGCTTCCTGACGCTGGAAGATGGCTTTGCCCGCGCCGACGATGGGTTGGATGCTGTGCTGCTTGCCAATTGGCTTGGTGCGCGCAGTCACAGAATTGGCATTATTGCTGGCGCTGCGGTGAATTTTCTGGAGCCTTTCCATGTCTCCACCGCCATCGCCACGCTGGATTACGTCACGCAAGGTCGGGCCGGGCTTTTGCATCAGCGTCTCGACCAGACAAGGGCAGAGCAAGCAGGCCGCGCTATTGGACGCTTAAACGGCTTTCCCGCCATTGCCGCGCATGATCTTGATCGCGACGCGATTGATGCCGGTGAGGTCATTCGCAGGCTTTGGGACAGTTGGGAAGACGATACGGTGATCCGTGATCCTGTGAGCCAGCGCTTTCTGGATGGCGCAAAGCTGCATTATATCAACTTTGAAAGCCCGAATTTCCGGGTGCTTGGTCCGTCGATTACGCCTCGCCCGCCACAAGGCCAGCCAGTGGTGGCGGTGTCATGGACAGGCACGGAGGATATTGCCTTGGCAAAGGCGGCGGATGTCGTTTTCGTGTCTGGCGATAATGATCGGATTGCGGAGCTTGCGGCACAGATTAACGGCGGCTCCACGACAGCCGGGCCGGTTCTGGTCGCTGATATTGCCGTGGGTGCCACTCCCTTGTCCGGCGCGGAGGCCGTTGAGCGGCTGACGCAAACGGCAACAGCAGGATTTGGCGCTGTGCGTCTGGTGTTGTCCGATCCCCAAACGCAGATCGACCATGTGCTGCATGAGATATTGCCCGCCCTGGGGAGCGCAGGTCTTGTGCGCGAGCCTTCAGGTAACACACTACGCGCCCGGTTTGGATTGCCCACAGCCATCAATCGCACCGCCACCGCTGCTTGAATTGAGAGAGATAAGTTCATGGCCCAAAAACAGATCATCCTCGGAGCGCAATTTCCGGGCGTCAACAATTTCACCGTCTGGAGTGATCCGGCAGCGGGAAGCCAGATTGCGTTTTCGTCTTTCCAGCATTTTGCCCAATCGGTGGAGCGTGGGAAATTCGACTTTATCTTTCTGGCCGAGGGCTTGCGCCTGCGCGAACAGAAAGGGCGTTTTCACGAGCTGGATGTGGCAGGCCGCCCCAATACGCTGGCGATTCTGACCGCCTTGGCATCCATCACCAATCATGTTGGCCTGATTGGCACACTGACCACCACCTTCAATGAACCCTATGCGCTGGCAAGGCAGCTTGCGACATTGGATGTGCTCTCCGGTGGTCGGTCTGGATGGAATGTGGTGACCTCGCCCGGTGCCTTTACCGGGGCCAATTTCCGCCGGGGCGACCATCTGCCCTTCAAGGAACGCTATGAACGGGCGCGCGCGTTTATCGAGATTTCCCACGCCGTCTGGGCGGGCGAAGATTTCACGCATCATACGAAACACTTCGATGTGGTGGGGCGCTCCAGCCTTGCGCCACTGCCGCAAGGCGCACCAGTGATCGCGCAGGCGGGCGATTCAGAAGAGGGGCGCGAGCTGGCGGCCAGCCATGCCGATCTGATCTATTCTCGCCATGGAACGCTGGAGGCAGGCCAAGCCTTTTACAAGGATGTGAAAGCGCGACTGGCCAAATACGGCCGCAAGCCCGACGCCTTGAAGATATTGCCCGGTGCGAATTTTATCATCGGCGATAGTTTGGAAGACGCACAGGACAAGCTGCGGACTATTCGCCTGCAACAGGTCAGCCCAAAGACGGCAATTGTGTTTCTGGAACAGGTCTGGAACCACGATCTTTCCAGCTATGATCCGGACGGTCCGCTGCCCAGCATTGAGCCAGACACGACAGACGAAAAACTGGCACAGGGGCGCGCCAACAATCTGGATGCAAAGGGCCGCGTTGAAACCGCGCAGCAATGGCGTGAACTTGCCGAGCGCGATCACCTCAGCATTCGTGAATTGATCATCCGCGTCACGGCGCGCCAGCATTTTATCGGCACACCTCAGACCATTGCGGATGAGATTGACCTTTATGTTCAATCAGATGCCGCAGATGGGTTTGTTTTCGCGCCACATATCACACCGGGTGGTTTTGACGAGTTCGTCGAAAAAGTGATTCCGATTTTGCAAGACAAAGGGGTTTTCCGCAGCAATTATGCGGAAGATAGCCTGCGCGCACGCCTGAACCTTCCTTTGAGTGCGCATGCTGATTCAGGCGCGGTTAGCACGACACGAGAGACCATCGCGCCGTTGCGGGCGTGAGGCGGGGCACTCTGCTAAACCCCAAATTCCAATCCTATACGCGATCGAAGTTGTGGCAGTCGAAATTTCATGAAGGGAAGGATGGGATGCCTTTCGCCATTCCATCCAATTTACAGCAGAATTTATCCGCTACGGGCTTGATCGGGAATAGTATGCTCTAATGGTCGCCATAATGTTGAAATTATGCACTTATTTTGCGGATATGTGCCTATTAGGATTGATGAATTTGAAGAAATAGTCTATAAATTAAGTAGAAAAAGGAGATTGCCATGACCGTTCAAATGACAGCACGACGTTGCGCCCCATCACTGGCACTGGCTGTTTGTTCTCCTTGTTGTTGTCTGCGCCGGAGCCGTCGAGAGCGAAGTTCAGAGTAAACAACTATCGGCCCCAGGGGCACGTGAGGCACGTCATGAGCAAACAAGTTATTGAATACCAAGGCATTCCAGTTGGAATCGCAGTTCCGCACAGCAGTAATCTTCTGCGGTTTATTGCCGTTAAATTCCATGTGATTGATCTGGATGATCGGGTCTATCCATCGGTCAGCGATTTGCAGGCGGCCATCCGCATGCATGTGAACGCGTCCCAAGCTCTGGCAGCCTGATTTTACCCGCTACACCAGAGCCATTGTCAAAATGATTTCCGGATAAACGAGGACAGCGCCACGAACCTTGAATGGTTCTGGCGCTGTAATGCTATTTGAGAAGACAGTGCGAAACCATGATAATGGGCAAAAAAACAGGCCCCTTTGTCGGGGCCTGCTCAATGTTTAGCTGTTTTTTGCAAGGCTGGCATAGGCAAGGTTGCCAATCAGACCTTCCGCGCCATAAGCGTAATTGCGCACGCGCTTGTTGCCCACCACGGGTTGGATGGGGGAAACGAGATTGATCACGGGAAGATCGCGGGCGATGATCACCTGAAAATCCCTAAACAATTGGGCGCGTTTTTCAATGTCCGGCTCCACCGCAGCCGCTTCCAGCAGGCGGTCCACCTCCGGGTTTTCGTAGTGGCTGGCGTTGGAAAAGGGCAGGCCGATTTTGAAATTCTTGCTCCAATAGACCCGCTGCACGCCAGCGGTGGGATCAAATGTGTTGGAGAGCGATTCCACCGAAAGATCCCAGGCGCGGTCCGTATAGACCACTTTGACATAGGTGCCGAAATCGAATTTTTGAATATCCGCCTCAATGCCGATCTTGATCAGCGCTTGTGCGATAAAGTCTGAATAGCTCGCCGGATTAAACGGGTTGGTCGTGACCCTTAGCTTGAAACGCTTGCCGTTTGCTTGACGGCGAAAGCCCGCTTCATCCAGCAGTTTTTCGGCTAAGGCCACATCATATTTGGCAAAGCCAATATCGGGATTGTGAAATTTCGCCAGACCGGGGCTGATCGGCGTGGGTGAGGGGATGCCATAGCCATAGAGCACGATGTTGATCAGCGCCTTCACATCGATGGCATGGGCAATGGCTTGGCGGACTTTCTGCTCCTTCAGGTAGCTGTTTTCCAGATTGATCACCAACTGGTTCTGCTGGCCCGCATAGGCATAGATCTGATCATCGACCTTGAGTGTCGCAACGCTTTTCAACCGATCCAGATCAGAAAGCGGAACCGGATTGGGACCAATATCGGCCTCCCCGGTTTCAAGGGCTGCCGAGCGAGCGCTGGCATCATTGATCAGCCTCAGAATAACGCGGTCGAGATAGGGCCTTGGCGCATCCCAATGGGCAGCATTGCGTTCCAGCAGAATATGGCTGCCCGGCACCCATTCCTTCAGCGCAAAGGGGCCGCTGCCAATAATCTGCTGCGGCTTTGGATTTTCGGTGGGCTTGAAGGTCTCGAAAATGTGCTTTGGCACAATGGGTGATTCAGAGCCAGACAGGGCGGTGATCAGCGCTGGCGTCGGCTTGGAAAGGATGAGCTTTGCCACCAGCGGATCGCTGGTATCAATGCTTTCCACGGTGGCAAAAATAGCCCGTCCCCGCGGATGGGCTTCCTTGAGGCGGAAAATCGAAAAGGCGACATCCGCCGATGTCAACGGCTTGCCATCATGGAAGGTTACATTGGGGCGCAGATGGAAGATATAGGTCTTACCGTCAGGTGAAATGCTCCATTCCTTGGCCAGCGCTGGTTTGGGCGTCAGGTCGTAATCATAGGTCAGCAAACCATCGAAAATTTTGGCTCCGATGAATTGCGCACCGCCCGAGCTGGTGTTGATGGCCACCAACTGGGTTGGCTCGGGAAAATAAACAATCTTCAGCGTTCCGCCGGAAATTGGCTCTTCTGCGGCGGCAAAGGCCCCGCCGGGCAGCGCCGTGAAGGCCCCTGCGGCAAGGGCAATGCGGTGAAAGTCGCGTCTGGTGAGCGTCATGTCTTCGCCTCCTCCGGTCAGTGCAGTTGCGGAAAGCCGTGGCGTTCCGCCAGCAGCGTCAGAATGCGTTTTGTGTCCTGAATAAAGTGGGTGTCACTATAAGTTGTGGCATCCTCTGGCGGGTTTTCACCAAACACCAGCAGCGGCAGGCCCTGATGGTCCTCACCGACAACGGCGATCACCTCTTGGCGTGGGCGTGGAAAATCTACGCGGTGAATGGTCAGTTTCGCCGCCAGATCGGGGAAGCTGCGCAGCAGTCCCTCAATCTGGTTGCAAGATGGGCAGACAAAGCGTGTGCTGGGGTGTTTTGCATCTTCAAAGCCGGGAGAGAGCAGGAAAAGTATATCTTGAGCCATGATGTCCATCACAGATGAGAGGGGGATTGATCCGAAGTGTTGCGCTTATCCGCTCAACTGTCCTTCCATGCTTCTGCGAGGTCGCTGTATGCCACGTCGATGGTGGTCACCAGATTTTGGATGCGCTTGTTGCGGGCAATCACCGTGGGAAGGGCAATGACCGAGAAATTCGGTAGGTCCGCACCGGTGATTTTCTGGATTTCCTTGAACTCCTCGTCGCGCTTTTTCTCATCCACTTCAATGGCAGCGGCGCGAAAAAGGTCATCCACCTTCGGATTGTTATAATGAGCGGCATTGACATAGGGTGCTATATTTTTGATGCCATCCGACCAGTAGAGGCGCTGCACGCCTGCCGTGGGGTCAAACAATCGGCTGATGCCATTGAGGTTGATGTCAAAACCGCGCTCGGTGTAAACGCGCTTGATAAAGGTGGCGAGATCGCCATCGACAATCTCGATCTTCACGCCGAGCTTGCCGAAGGTGGAGCGGAAATATTCAGCGGTTTTCTTGAAGCTATCGCCGGGAATATAGGTCAGCCGCAGGGAGAAACGGATGCCATTGGCATCCTTCGGATGTCCGGCCTTGTCCAGCAGTTCATTGGCTTTTTTGAGGTCGAACTCGTATTGGAATGGCGCTTCGTCGTTATAGTCTTTGAACACCGCCGGAATGTTGGAAAAGGCTGGTTTCGCCGTGCCGTAGAAAATCGCATCAATGATGAAATTGCGATCAATGGCATGGGCCAGCGCATGGCGCACCTCTGCTTTGGCAAGGATCGGGTTGTCGAGATTGAACTCAAACACCTGAGCATTATTGAGATAGGCGTCGGTGTAGATATCCACCGTCAGGGTCTTGCTCTGCTTCAGCCGCTCAATATCGTTGAAGGATACATCCGTGCTGTAATCGGCCTCGCCGGTTTCAAGCGCAATCGAGGCGGCAGCGCCATCGCCCACAAACCGGGCCACGAAACCATCCAGATGCGGCAGGCCCGCCTGCCAGTAATTCGGGTTGCGCTTGAGTTTTACGTAGCTGCCGCGCTTCCATTCTTCAAACACAAAGGGACCAGTGCCAATCGGCGCATTGCCATTGGGGCTTTCTGCATAATTGTCCGTGGCGTAGGCGTAGGCGTGGGCGGGAAGGATTGGCGTTTCGCCTCCCGTCAAAGCGCGCAGCAGATAGGGGGCTGGCTTGGCCAGCACCACAACGGCGGTCAACGTGTCCGGCGTTTCCACATCCGATACATTGGCAAAGGTCACACGGCCACGCGGGCCTACTTTCTTGAAGGCCAGCAGCGAAAACTTCACGTCGGCTGAGGTGAAATCCTTGCCATCATGCCATTTCACGCCCTTGCGCAGACGGAAGGTGAAGCGCAAGCCATCGGCGGACAGCTCCCAGGATTCGGCCAGAACCGGATGGGGTTTGAAACTGCTATCAAACCGCACCAAACCTTCGAGGATTTTGGTGGAGATGGCGCGGGTTCTGGTGTTGGTGTCAGACAAAGGCACCAGCGTTGTTGGCTCGCCCACGGCCACAAAGGTGGCAATGCCGCCTTTCTTCGAGGTGTCAGCGGCAAAGCCAAAGGCTGGCAACAGGGTTGAGCCACCAAGGGCGGCACCGAGCAACAAAGCCTTGCGGCGGGTTAGGGTGATGGTCATGGGTGTCCTCATTTATTGTGTTTTTGAAAGGGTTTGTTTTGATCAGGCGGCCTTCAGCCTGCTTTCCACCAGCCGGGAAAACAGGGTTGCCCCGACGGGCAGAATGGCATCATCAACAATGAAGCCGGGATTGTGGGCGGGCACCGTGCCGCTGTGGCCGAGGGTGAAAAACGCACCGGGGGCGTGCTTGAGCAAGTCGGCGAAATCCTCGCTGCCCATGGTGCGATAGGGTTGGGTGGAGACCCGTGCATCCCCCAGCACCTCGCGGGCAACAGACACCACAGCCTCAACTGCTGTGTCATTGTTGGTGAGCACGGAGAAAATGTCGCGAATATCCACCGTGGCTGTCAGCCCGTGAGCGGCGGCAATGTGATTGGAAATTTCGGTGATGCGGGTGCGAATGGTTTGCCGCACCTCATCGGAAAAGGCCCGTACCGTTCCGGCAATCGAGGCGGTTTCGGGAATGACATTATAGGCTGATCCGCCTTCAATCCGGGTGATCGACAACACGGCAGGATCGGTGGGCGGAACATTGCGGCTCACAATGGTTTGTAGGGCCTGAATCAACTCACCAACGGCCGGAATGGGATCACGCCCCAAATCGGGATGGGCAGCATGCGCACCCTTGCCGCGCAAGGTGATATCAAAGAAATCGGCCCCGGCCATAGCGGCACCCGGCGATACTCTCAAGTGATTGGGTGGAGAATAGGATGAATTGTGCAGCCCATAGATTTCATCAACCGGAAAATCCTTGAACAAACCATCAGCAATCATCGCCCTCGCGCCGCCAAGCCCTTCCTCGGCGGGCTGAAAAATGAAGGTGACCGTGCCCGCAAAATCGCGGGTTTCTGCCAGATAGCGGGCCGCGCCCAGCAAGATGGTGGTGTGCACATCATGGCCGCAGCCGTGAAACTTGCCGGGATAGACGGAGGCAAACGGCAGCCCTGTTTCCTCTGGCATCGGCAGGGCATCCATATCCGCGCGCAGCCCTATGGAGCGGTTGCCAGCGTGTTTGCCGCGCAAGCGTCCCACCACGCCGGTTTTGCCATAGCCGCGATGCACCTCAATGCCCCATGAGGTGAGCTTTTCGGCGACAATGCCTGACGTTCGGACCTCTTCGAACCCGATTTCCGGGTGCTGGTGAATGTCGTGGCGGATAGCTGTCAGCTCTGGTGTATAGCTGGCTATGCGATCAATCACATGTGGAGACGGTAGTGGGTCTGGAGAGGAGGTCACAAATCTATCCTTGGATGAAGGGGCTTGATAAAATGGGCGAGGGCCAAGGACGCTTGCGCCCGTGGCTGATGAATGACATTGCCGTTCAGAGCCGCAACCCGGCCTGTTTCAACAGCGGCAAAATGCGTTCCGCAAAATAATCGAGATCGTCGCGGAAATCGTAGAAATTCAGCTGAATGCCATCAATTCCGGCCCTGTGCAGGGCCAGCAATTGGTCCACCACCTGTTCCGGTGAGCCGATGATTTCAATATTGCCACCCAGATTGCGGCCTTGCTTGTGGCGCGGATCGCCACGGCCACGCCATGCATGGGCATCGCTTTCATAATTGTTGGTGGCAAAGGCACGGGTGCCTTGTTGTGGCTTGCCTGCCTCAATTGCGTCGGCATAGGCGAAGGCTTCTGCCTCAGTATCGCGGCTCACCACAATCGGGTTGATGATGGTTTTGACCCGGCGACCATAGGAGGCGGCGCGGGTTTTGATGGCGGCGATATGGTCGGGCAGGGTTTCCAACGCACTCTCAATATGCGCGCCGCCCGGCGAGGTCACAAAGACAAGATCGGAATGGCGGGCGGCAAAATCGATCCCGGCTGGTGAGCCGGTGGCGGTGACCAAAGGCGGCCTGCCAAATTCAGGCTTCGGCGTGATCCAGCCGTTGTTGACGGCCCAGGGGTTGAGTTTGCCTTCATAGGAGAAGTTCTCGGTCTCGCTCCAGAGGCGATTCAGCACATGGAACAGCTCAGATGCCATGTCATAGCGCTTGTCGTGCTCAATGCGCTGCCAGCCGAACATTTCATGCTCAATAGCACGGTGTCCGGTGACGATATTGATGCCCCAGCGCCCCTTGGCGATATGATCCAGCGTTGCGCCATATTTGGCCAGATGCAGTGGGTGCAGCGGGCCATAGAGCACATGGATGGTGGAGATCAGCAGGATATTGGTGGTGATGGCTGCCATGGCCCCCAGCGCAATAAAGCTGTCCAGCGATGCCTCGCCGTCATAGCCGCCTTTGGGCAGCCATTGGGTGCGGCTGAAGGCAATTTCAAAGCCCAGCGCATCGGCCTTTTTCACCACTTCGGCATTGTAATCAAAGGTCCAGCTATTGCTGGTGGGCAGGCTGGAAAAATTGATATCCTGCAAATTGAGAAACAGGCCCAACATCAATGGTTGGCGCACTGCCCGGCTGAGGGGGCTGTTTTCAAAATCCAGCGGACCTTTCAAATCGGGTTCTTTTGCGCTTTCAGCGATTAGTGCCATGTGGTTTCTCCTGTTTCTTTCGGCCAACCAGGCAGGGTGGCAAATTCCTCGCCATGGGAAGGGGGGCTGCGGATGGCCTGCTGGCGGGCAAACCTGTTTTGACCCAGCCGAGCTTGTCCACACCAGAAAGTGGTGGTGGAGCCTGGTCTTGGATGTATGAAACGGCTTGCGGTTGGGCGTCTTGGCTTGCTGACAAAATACTCAAGGCTGTATGTCCCGGCTTTAATCTCAAGCGAAAAGGGTATTTAAAAAATGATATAATATATAGAATTTATGTACTAAATGCAGCTTATTGAGAAATATAACTCCCAATTGGGAGCCATGGGGCGATCAATTTTTTCCGCGATCTGTCTTGAAGGGCTCGGCACGTGCGCTTGCTGCGCCGCTGGAATTCATGTTTGGGCCACTGAATTATGCCGCACATGACCGTGGCGTGATTGGAAACGAACGATCAAAATTATGGCGAGGCGTGTCAAATCCGTATCATGGCGGAGCCTGGTTGATCATTCAGGATTGAAGACACCATGAAGCCGCCAAGCCGGTAAATTTATCAGCTATTACCCGAGGATAAAGCAGCGCGGCGACAGCGCTTGACAACGATCAATTAACTTGAGCGCCAAGTGCGGCAACTTTTTTCTATATTTTCCATAGAATCAGATGGGTTTTTCTTCTGTTCCGTCCAATCGCCACCTATCCTTATGTTTTGGAAAAGAAAAATGCCAAGCGGCGCAACACGGGGGATAATATGGGGCGGATATTGAAGCGGCTAATCGCAACGGCTTGTTTACTGGCTTTTGGAACGGTGTCTTCTTTTGCGGCAGATCCCAAGGAGATTACGCTGGATTGGGCAACCTATAATCCGGTCAGTCTGATCTTGAAAAAGCAAGGCTTGCTGGAAAAGGAATTTGCCAAGGACGGCATTTCCATTCGTTGGGTGCAGTCGGCTGGCTCCAACAAAGCGCTCGAGTTTCTCAATGCCGGGTCGATCGATTTTGGCTCCACAGCGGGGGCTGCTGCCCTGATCGGCAAGATCAACGGCAATCCCATCAAATCGGTCTATGTCTACTCAAAGCCAGAATGGACCGCTCTGGTGACCCGGGCGGAAACGGGCATCACAAAGCCTGCTGACCTCAAGGGGAAATCAATTGCGGTCACGCGTGGCACCGATCCACATATCTTTCTGGTGCGCGCGCTGGCCGATGCCGGTTTGACCGAAAAAGACGTAAAGCTTGTTCTCTTGCAACACGCCGATGGAAAGCTTGCGCTGCTGCGCGGCGATGTCGATGCCTGGGCAGGCCTTGATCCATTGATGGCCTCGGCTGAGGTCGAGAACGGCGCGGTTCTTTTCTACCGCAAGCCGCAAGACAATACATGGGGCGTGTTAAACACACGGGAAGAGTTTGCCAAGGAGCATCCCGCGTTGGTCAAGCGGGTTCTGGCTGTCTACGATCAGGCACGCCGGGAGGCGATTGCCCATCCTGATGCCTTGAAAGTGGCATTGGAAGAAGCTGCCAAGCTGCCGGGACCTGTGATTGCCAAACAGCTTGAACGCACAGATCTGTCATCATCGCAGATTGGACCAGCCCAGCGCGACACCATTTTCCAAGCGGGTGTCGCTTTGCAAAAGGCTGGCGTCATCGGTGCCGAGGTGGATGTCGCAAAGGCTGTTGACGGGCTGATTGATCCGCAATTCAGCTCCGGTCTTGGACAATAGAAACGGGCGATGTGAACGAGGCCTTATGGTAGCGATTTTTGAAACGATCCGGCAGGATGAAAGCAAAGCCGTGCCGAAAGCCTCCTCCTTCAGTGGCTACAGGCTAGGTCTCTACCGTGCTGCTGCAAGCGTGATATTGCCACTGGCCGGATTTGTGCTGTGGGAACTCGCTGTTCGTTTCGGTTGGGCCTCTGGTCGGCTCATTCCGGCACCTTCACGCATCTTGGAAACGCTTTGGCAGCTTACAATCACGGGCGAGCTTGCGCACCATCTGGTGGCAAGCTCATTGCGTGTTCTGGTTGGCTTTGTTTCAGGCGCGGCTGCGGGTACGCTCATAGGCGCTCTAACGGGATATTTCACCACTCTACGACGGCTGCTGGACCCTAGCCTTCAGGCGATCAGGGCTATTCCATCCATCGCCTGGGTTCCGCTTTTCATTCTCTGGTTCGGGATTTTTGAAACATCCAAAATTGTACTGATTGCCACCGGCGTGTTTTTCCCGGTCTACCTTGGTATTTCAACGGCTTTGCGTGAGGTTGATCGCAAGATTGTTGAGGTTGGAAAGATCTTTCGGCTGTCCAATCTGGAGCTTGTCTGGCGCATCCTGTTTCCTGCGGTGCTGCCAAGCTTTGTCGTTTCGCTCAGGGCCGGGCTTGGTCTTGGCTGGATGTTTGTGGTGGCAGCCGAATTCATGGGCGCTTCGGAAGGGCTGGGCTATCTGTTGGTTGATGGGCAGCAATTGGGTAAGCCCGACCAGATCATCGCGGCAATTCTTGCCTTTGCTGTGATTGGCAAACTTTCTGATGCGCTGCTGGTGGCCCTCACGGCACCTTTGCTGCGCTGGCAGGATGCCTATGGTGGGGATCGGCTGTGATGTTGTCTGTCACCCATCTTGGCAAGACCTATGCGAATGGCGCTCAAGCGCTGGACAACGTCAGTTTTGATGTCAATGCGGGCGAGATTCTGGCGATAGTGGGCGGTTCTGGCTGTGGCAAGAGTACATTGCTGCGGCTGATCAGCGGACTGGACCAACCAACCTCGGGTGGCGTGCACTTGCGCAATGACCTCATCACAAGGCCGCATCCGCTGATCAATTTGATTTTTCAGGAACCACGATTGCTGCCCTGGTTGCGTGTTACCGATAATATCGGCTTCGGAATCCGGCATCTGGATAGCCAAGAGCGCAAGGGCCGCATCGCAGAGGTGCTTGAGACGGTTCACCTCAATGGCTATGGCAACCGTTGGCCAAAGGAGTTGTCTGGCGGTCAGGCCCAGCGCGTCGCTCTTGCCCGCGCGCTCGTCACACGTCCTGAAGTGTTGTTGTTGGACGAGCCGTTTTCGGCTCTCGATGCCATGACAAGGGGCCGACTTCAACAGCACCTCCTCGACATTTGGCAGGCGACCCAGGCAACCATGGTGATTGTGACCCATGACATTGACGAGGCTATCGCGCTTGCCCACCGGGTCATTGTCATGAAGCCCCGGCCTGGGCGAATTTCCGAGGAAATCCACATCGATTTACCAATGCGCCGGGAGCACGGCATGGACTATCTTGTTCCTTACCAACAGAGATTGAAGAGTGCTTTGAACCATTCCATGGCATTTGCGTGAAAATGAGAAAAATATTTGCAATTGCTTATTTCTCGCGCAGTTTTATGCTCGTATTTTCGATGTGATTTCTGCGATTATCGGTTATCGCCAATAAGGACGCATCACCGATATGAAACTGCTTAAATCTCTTGCCACCGTAGCATTGCTGCAGGCTGCTTTACTCTTGCCCGCTCATGCAGGTGAAAATCTCGCAACCATCAAATCGGCTGGCGTGTTCAAGATCGGTACCGAGGGCACTTATGCGCCATTCACCTATCACAATGAGAGTGGCAAGCTGGTTGGTTTTGACGTGGAAATCGGAGAAGCCATTGCCGCCAAACTTGGTGTTAAAGCCGAGTTCGTGGAAGGAAAATGGGATGGATTGATCGCCGGTCTCGATGCGAAGCGCTATGATACCGTGATCAATCAAGTGGGCATTACCGAGACGCGCAAACAGAAATATGATTTTTCGGACCCCTATATCGCCTCAAAAGCCGTTCTGATCGTCCGCAGTGATGACAATAATATCAAGGACTTTGCTGATCTGAAGGGCAAAAAATCGGCGCAATCTCTCAGCAGCAATTTTGGAAAGCTCGCTGAAAAGTCGGGTGCGGAACTGGTTGGTACCGATGGGTTTGATCAGTCCATTCAACTCGTGCTGACGCGTCGTGCCGATGCCACGATCAATGACAGCCTGTCTTTCCTCGACTTCAAGAAGCACAAGCCAGATGCGCCGGTGAAGGTCGTCGCCCAGCAGAGCGATGCCGATTATTCCGGCGTGATCATTCGCAAGCAGGAGCCCGAATTGCTGACCGCCATCAACAAGGCGCTGGCTGACATCAAAGCCGATGGCACTTATCAGAAGATTTCTGAGAAGTATTTCGGTCAAGACGTCTCCAAATAGCGTTTTGTAGAAAGCTGGATATCGTTTAAACCGCCCTATATTCACGTGAAGAGCGCCCGGCGGGATTGTCTGCCGGGCGCATCTCTTTTGAGGAAGATGTCTTTGCCGCACTGGATTCAATTGATGGTGGATTCGCTTGTCCCTCTTCTGTGGGCAGGGTTGGTGTTTACCATTCCGCTAACGATACTTTCCTTCACGTTCGGCTTGACACTTGGGCTTGTTACGGCCATCGGCCGGCTGTTCGGAGCGAAACCGGTGGCGGCGATTGCCCGCTTTTATGTTTGGGTCATTCGTGGCACCCCTCTACTTGTCCAGCTTTTTGTAATTTTCTACGGCTTGCCAAGCATTGGTATTTTGCTGGATGCCTTTCCAGCGGCGCTCATCGGCTTCACGCTGAACATAGGGGCCTATAGTTCTGAAATCATTCGCGCTGTCATCTCCTCCGTGCCGAAGGGACAATGGGAAGCGGCCTATTCGATTGGTATGAGCTGGCGTCAAGCCATGCTGCGCACGATCCTGCCGCAAGCGGCTCGTGTCGCCGTGCCGCCGCTGTCCAACACGTTCATCTCTCTGGTGAAAGATACGTCGCTCGCTGCCGCCATTACCGTGCCAGAACTGTTTCAGGCGGCTCAACGCATTGTCGCCACCACCTATGAACCACTGATCCTCTATATCGAAGCGGCATTGATCTATCTTGCCCTGTGCTCTGTGCTCTCGACAGTGCAGGTGCGGTTGGAGCGTCGCTTTGCCCGCTATGGCGGTATGATGGAGTCCAACGCATGATCGAGCTCTCCAATATCGAAAAGCGTTTCGGTGAGGCTGTTATCCTGAATGATATCAACCTGCGCATCCCGGAAGGAAATGTTACGGCGCTAGTCGGACCGTCCGGAGGTGGCAAAAGCACGTTGCTGCGCTGCATCAATTTGCTGGAAATCCCGACAATCGGCACCGTTAAAATCGGCGAAGCAAGTCTGACATTTGCACCCGGACAAAAAAACGGTTGGCAATCCATTCAGAAAATTCGCCGCCAGACCGGAATGGTTTTTCAAAATTTTCAATTGTTTCCGCATCAAACAGCCATCGAAAATGTGATGGAAGGCTTGGTCACCGTGCTGAAATGGCCAAAGGAAAAAGCGCGTCAGCGCGCCATTGAGCTGCTGAACAAGGTGGGCATGGCCCACAAAGCGGATGCCTGGCCATCCACTTTGTCTGGTGGCCAGCAGCAACGCATTGCCATTGCCAGAGCCTTAGCACCGTCGCCGCGTGTTTTATTGTGTGACGAGCCAACATCGGCACTGGATCCGGAACTTGCGGCAGAGGTTGTGGATGTGTTGAGCCGATTGGCCGGGGAGGGGACCACCATGGTCATTGCCACGCATGATCTCCGGCTTGCCTCAAAGATCGCCAACGATGTTGTTTTCCTTGAAGCAGGTCGCGTCGTTGAAACCGGCAGTGCGAAAAATATCTTCACGGTCCCGCAACAGGACCGCACAAAGCGTTTCATCTCCACGATCAATGCCGCACATAGCTACGACATCTAGAGCATCGTGCCGATTCGTATTTTCTGTCCGATGCTTTCCGTATTTCAGGGGCGCCTGTTGATTTATGAGGCTCGGTCTACGGTTGACGCGCTCAAGACGTTGAGGTGTATGCGAATTGCCTCCCTTTCATTGCCGAATTCAATTAATCCACAAAAACAATAGATTATTGTTCTTGAGGAATGAAATTGTGCAAAAGCCTATTTCTTTTGCAGTGCAAAAAATGGTTTTATCGCCTTAGCGTCCTGAAGATGACTCTGTCATTGTTGGTTGTATCGGAGCGATGACTTCTTCCATCAAGGGACGACAACAATGACAAAAATATTCGGAAACACACCATCTCTGTCGCGCAGAGCGGGTCTGGCAGCTTTGATGGCGCTGGCAGTGGCCGCTGGCACCGGTGCATTGCGGGCTCACGCCGAGGATAAGGTGATCAAGGTCGGCATCGTCAGCGGCGAAGATGAAGATGTCTGGCGCGCAGTGGCGCAGGAAGCCGCCAAGAAGGGCCTGACAATCAAGACCGTGGTGTTTAACGATTACACCCAGCCGAATGAGGCCCTCGAGCGCGGTGAAATCGACGCCAATGCCTTCCAGCACAAGCCTTATCTGGATAACCAGATCAAGCAGCACGGCTACCACATCACGCCGGTTGGCTATACGGGCGTCTGGCCCATCGGCCTCTACACCAAGAAATACAAGGCGGTTGCGGACCTTCCCAAGGGTGCGCAGATCGGCGTCCCCAACGACCCTTCCAACGAAGGCCGTGCGCTGCGCGTGCTTCAAAATCAGGGCTTGATCAAGCTGAAGGATGGCACGGGCATTTTGGCAACCATTGCCGATATCACTGAAAATCCGAAATCCATCAAGATCAAGGAATTGGATGCGGGCATTGTTGGCCGCGCCATTGATGACCTTGATGCCGCCGTCGTCAATACCGACTGGGCGCTGAAGGCAGGTCTTTCACCCGCCGACCGCATTGCGCAGGAGCCAACGGCTGACAACCCGTACCGTAACTTCATTGCAGTCAAACAGGGCAAGGAAAATGAGGCGTGGGTCAAGACGCTGGTGGCCTCTTACCAGAACGATACGGTCAAGGCCGTGTTTGACAAGGTCTACAAAGGCACCGGCATCGTTGCCTATTGATCATTGAAAAGGCGTTTTAGTGGTGAGGCGGCGAGGCTTTTGGCTCCGCCGCCTTCGCCCGTTTGGAGTGATAGTGTATGAACAGTCAGCCATTGTTTGCGCAAGCAACACCCGTTCCTGATCCCGACAGAGTTGTTGAACTCACCGATGTCCATCGTCGCTTTGGCGGCACCATTGCGTTGGACGGCATTTCGCTCGATGTCCGCAAAGGCGAAATTCTCGGCATTATCGGGCGAAGCGGTGCCGGTAAATCCACCTTGATCCGCTGCCTGAATGGGTTGGAACAGGCTGATCGCGGCGAAATCCGCATTGAGGGCCGTAACATTGTTGGCCTTGCGGAGCAGGCATTGCAGCCCTTGCGCCGACGTATTGGCATGGTGTTTCAGCATTTTAATCTGCTTTCCGCCAAAACCGTAGAAGTCAATGTGGCGCTGCCGCTGAAAATCGAAGGCGTGGCAAAGGCAGAACGCCTGGCCCGCGCGCGCGATCTGCTGGAACTGGTGGGCTTGAGCGATAAGGCCAAGGCCTATCCTGCTGCCCTCTCCGGCGGGCAAAAACAACGGGTTGGCATTGCCCGCGCCCTTGCCGCACGGCCTGCCCTGCTGCTGTCGGACGAGGCGACCTCGGCGCTTGATCCGGAAACCACCCGCTCGATTCTGGCCTTGTTGAAGGATATCAACAAAAAGCTTGGCCTGACGATTGTGCTGATCACCCATGAGATGGATGTGGTGCGCTCGATTGCCGACCGGGTTGCCGTGATCGATGCCGGAAGGATTGTCGAGCAAGGCGATGTCTGGTCGGTTTTTGCCAATCCGCAAGCCGAGATCACCAAGAGCTTGCTTTCGGGCAATCGGCCGCAACTGCCCGGCCATCTGGCCGCAAGGCTCCGCTCGGAACCGGGGGAAACTGTTGTTTTAAGCATCGATCTCGCTGGAGATTATGCCCAAGGCAGGCTGTTTGCCGATCTCGCCGACAGTTTTGAGAATGGCGTCCGGCTGGTGCAAGGGGGTGTTGAGCATATTCAAACCCAGGTTGTTGCTCGGTTGTTTCTGACAGTTCCCGCCAGCGATCTGGCCCTGCTGCAAAAGCTTCAGACCCAGTTGAAATCCCATCATGCCCGTGTGGAGGTCCTTGGCTATGTCTGATGTGATGATTGACCTTCTCCTCAGTGCTCTCTGGGAAACGGTGCTGATGACCGTTGCTTCTGGCCTGATTTCGCTGGTGGCTGGCCTGCCGCTTGGTCTGGCGCTGGTGGTGACGGCAAAGGGTGGCATTGCCGAACATCTATGGATCAACCGCGTGCTTGGAGCCGTGGTCAATGCCTTTCGCTCCATTCCGTTTATTATTCTGCTGGTGGCGCTCATCCCGTTGACCCGGTTGATAGTTGGCACAGCGCTTGGTACCTGGGCGGCGATTGTACCGCTGGCCATCGCGGCCACGCCCTATTATGCCCGCATTGCCGAAGTGTCGTTGCGGGAGGTGGATCGCGGCTTGATCGAAGCGGTGCGCGCCATGGGTGGCAATCGCTGGACCATCATCCGCGAAGTTCTGGTCCCTGAAGCGCTTCCCGGTATTATTTCCGGCTTTACCGTCACACTTGTCACCCTCATCGGCGCATCCGCCATGGCGGGCGCGATTGGTGCCGGTGGGCTTGGCGATCTGGCCATTCGGTATGGCTATCAGCGGTTCGAAACAACGGTGATGATTGCCGTGGTTATTGTGCTGATCATCCTTGTCTGCGGTATCCAATGGCTGGGTGATCGATTGGTTGCACAACTGGACAGACGATAAAAATCACGATGCCGCAAGAGGGTTTGCACACGGCGTGCCGGTTGCTTTCCGCTTGCGGCAGAAAGATTTTCTCCTTTGTTCCCGCAGATGAGTACGAGACGCCTCCTAAAAACAACTAAATCTATTAGATTTATGTCCTAATAGAAATTAGGGGGTGTCATGACATTCAAAGTTAAAACGCTGCTTGCAGCCGCACTGATTGCACTGTCTGGCAATGCGTATGCCGAAACCATCAAGGTGGGGGTTGTTCCCGGCGTCTATGCCGATTCCATCGAGGCGCTGGTGCCAGAAGCAAAAGCCGCCGGTCTGGATGTGCAGGTGGTGGAGTTCAGTGATTGGACCACCCCGAACATTGCCCTTCAGGCGGGCGATATTGATGTCAATTATTTCCAACACAAGCCATTTCTGGACAATGCGGTGGCGCAGCGCGGCTATGATATTGTGCCTGCGGGCATTGGTACCCTTGCCAATATCGGCATCTACTCTCTGAAATACAAGGATTTTGCCAGCGTGCCGGATGGCGCAACCGTTGCCATTGCCAATGACCCGGTCAATCAGGGCCGTGGTCTGTTGCTGTTGCAAAAAGGCGGGCTGATCAAGCTGAAAGATGGTGTCGGGTTCAAGGGTTCGCTCGACGATATCGTCGACAACCCAAAACACGTCACGTTCACGGAAGTGGAAGGTCCTCAACTGGCCCGCATCACTCGCGATGTCGATCTAGCCCTTGGCTATCCTCACTTTATTGTCGCCGCCAAGGCGTTTGATCCCAGCTCCGGTCTGATCTATTCCGGCGTGGATGACAAGCAGTTCGCCATCGTCTTTGCCGCACGAAAGGACAAGGCCGATAGTCCAGCCTTGAAGAAATTGGTGGACATCTATCAGCACTCCGATGCCGTGAAAGCTGCAATCGATAAGGCGTTCGGCAATGATCGCAAGCTTTACACGCTGGCATGGCAGTAGTGACCACCGTGCTGCTTGATCAGCTTGATGCGAGCAAGGCGGGGTTGAATGGCTCCGCCACCGCCGCAACCCGGGCTTCCGCTGCACCTCAGAAAAGTCTAGCGCTGCAGGGCACTGGCTCGGTCGTGTTCGAGAACCTTTCCAAGATTTACACCTCATCGACCGGGCCTGTTCATGCCTTGAAAGATATTTCTGTTAACGTGCCTGCGGGCAGTATTTTTGGCATTATCGGCCGCAGCGGTGCCGGCAAATCCAGCTTGTTGCGCACCATCAATCGGTTGGAGCGGCCAACGGGCGGTCGCGTGCTGGTGGATGGTGACGATATTGCCGGTTTCAATGATGATCAGTTGGTGGGCCTTCGCCGCCGCGTTGGTATGATCTTTCAGCATTTCAATCTGCTGTCCGCCAAGACGGTGTGGGGCAATGTCGCACTCCCGCTTTTGGTGGCGGGGGTGGAGCGTCATGATATCAACCAGCGTGTGGCGGATGTGCTGAAACTGGTGGGTCTTGAAGGCAAGGAAGCCACCTATCCGTCCCGACTATCCGGTGGACAAAAGCAGCGTGTTGGTATCGCCCGCGCCCTTGTCAGCAGGCCGGAGATTCTGCTGTGCGATGAAGCAACATCGGCGCTCGACCCGGAAACCACCCTTTCGATCCTCAGGCTTTTGCAAGACATCAACCAGCGCCTCAAGCTTACCATCGTCTTGATCACCCATGAAATGAGCGTGATCCGCGAAATCTGCGATCAGGTGCTGGTGCTGGAACAGGGTGAGATTGCCGAGCAGGGTTGCGTCTGGCAGATTTTTGGCAAGCCCAGCCACGAAGCCACCAAGGCCTTGCTGGAGCCGCTTCAACGCGGTCTGCCGGCCGATCTCGCATCGCGTCTTGAGGTCGGTGGTGATGGTCGGGCCGTGGTTGAATTATCCTATACCGGTGAGGGCGGCCTGGAGCCTGATCTCAGTGCCATCAGTGCCGCATTTGGTCCGGGCAGCCGTCTTGTTCAAAGCAATCTGGATCGCATTCAGGGCCATGTACAGGGTCAGGTGTTGATCATCGCCGCCAATCCACCGGATGTTTCGTCCCCATTGATTCAGGCTCTGGCGCATTCTGCAAGGATATTGGGCTATGTCACCACTGATGTATGAACGCTTGGGCCGCGCCTTTTTGGACACCATCACCATGGTGGGGATCTCGGCGCTGTTTGCACTTGTCGTTGGTATTCCGCTTGCGGTTTTCCTTGTGCTGTCCTCGCCCGGTGGGTTGATTGAGGCACCGCGCACCAACCGGATACTGGGTGCGCTGATCAACGGCTTTCGCGCCACACCTTTCATCGTCCTGATGGTGGCATTATTGCCTTTTACTCGGCTGGTCACGGGTACCACCATCGGCGTATGGGCCGCCATCGTGCCACTGTCGATCAGTGCCACGCCCTTTTTTGCCCGCATTGCCGAAGTCAGTTTGCGCGAGGTGGATCATGGATTGATTGAAGCCGCGCAGGCCATCGGGTGTCGCCGCTGGCATATTATTCGTCATGTGCTGTTGACCGAATCCTTGCCCGGTCTGGTAGGCGGTTTTACCATCACTATTGTAACGATGATCGGGGCTTCAGCCATGGCCGGAGCCGTGGGTGCAGGCGGGCTTGGCGATATGGCCATCCGCTATGGCTATCAACGGTTTGATACCACAGTGATGATTGCAGTGATCATCGTTTTAATTGCCACGGTCTGCCTTGTCCAGTTTACTGGAGACCTCATCGTCCGTCGCTTGCAGGCGCAGTAACGTCGGCTCAAAGCGAGAGTATTATTATATAAACAGATGGTGTGTGCCATCGAACCGTCTTCGCGATTGACAAATCATTCACAAGTCGGACTTCATCCTTAAACCCATCGGGCTCACATGCGACGTGAACCGCGAATTCCGGGCGTTCGATGATCCTGCCGTTTCACGCATAGGTGCATTGCACAATTTTTGTTTGCGCACCGCCTATATTCTAGGCATAAATCCCATAGCTGATGCACGCGATGGCCTTCTACCAGTGCTATCGCATCAGCTGTTCCCCTCTGGAGGTTTTAACCTTCACACTTCAAGGGCCTCGGTTTTCCGATGGCCCTATTTTTTTGACGCCTTAGAATGACGGCAGTCTGGACCATAAATCCTAGTTCTTTGTCAGGCTCTCTCGCATACGGGGCCGCCCCTTGAAAAGCCAGCACGCAGAAGATATTTGTTGGTCATAGTCGAGAGCGTTGATCCGTCGATGCGTTGAACGATTGTTTCACTCGGCTTACCGAATTCTAGCGGTCCGCATGCGGTCCGCTTTTTCGTTTCACGGGATTTCGCTGCATCTCTTATATCTCGACGTGTCGGATCACTCGCATGATCCAAGCTCGGACTCCTTTGTTTTTGCCTGATTTAGCATCTTCGAGCGCCAAACCCACTGGCTGGAAGCCCATATAGACCCAGTCCAAGCACGCTTCAGCTCAACCAATCCTCGATATATCGAGTTTCATCTAAACCCGATGCGGTTGGGCAATGCGACCTGGAAAGCTGTGCCTCCTAACGTCTCTTGATCCTACAGCGATCAGGGCACGTCTCCTCGGAATCAGGTTTTACAGCAGTTTAAAACGCGAAACCTGAATGCTCGCGGCGCGGACTTTGGCAACAGAGACTTGGCGTGCTTTTCTGTCCTTGACCACCAAAATTGCGTCAGAGCCAATATTAGACGCCGATATGGGGCAACTTCCCGCGCCGATTGACATTCGTTTACCCTAGCCGGTCGATGCCTGCCATTTCAGCCGACCATGTACCTGTATGATGCTAAGTGGTCGTCTCTCTGGCAGGATGCTTGGATGTTGGGCCGTTTAACTGCCTTCGAGCACGGTGGAATAACGCCCCTTGCGCCTGGGCTGTGACGGAAAACTGCGTCGTAGGTTGGATAGCCATCATAAGCTCCATCAGCAGTGAACTGGTCGATCTCATCGTCGATCCGATCGCCAACCTCTTTAACGTTCCCCGGCACGACATTCCATCTGTCCACCATCGTGACCTACAAGCAATGGCCATGCAGATGTGGAGCGAGGTCGCTCATCTCAAAGTAGCCTGATGCCGTGCCTCCCTGCCATCCTTTGACCATAGGCTGATAAGTTTACGGTGCCATTGCCAGTCCTCAATCCAAAGAGAGCTCATCGGTACGCGACCGCCGGCATCCTCAACTCAATCAAAAATATTAATGTAGTTCGGAAATCAACACCGTGCCGAGCTGCTGTTTCCAGGGCAGCAATCAAAAGCCCTTGACGGGAGGAAACAGCAATGATTGGATAATTGGATACAAAAATCCAGTGAGCCAAAATGCCCGTCGTTCAATCCTCCATCGCAATGCAGGCCTCAACAGCTGAGGAAGAGGCCTATCTGCATATGCAACAGGCATTGCGCCGTGGTCGCTATAAGCCGGGTGACCGCCTGATCGCCGAGGAGATTGCTGCGGAAATCGGTATGAGCCGCATGCCGGTGCGGGAGGCATTTCGGCGACTTGCCTCCGATGGGCTGGTGACACTTCGCCCCAATCGCGGCTGTGTGGTGGCGGGTCTGACACTCGCTGAACTTCAAGAGGCATTCGAAATTCGCTCTGTTTTGGAAGGTCTTGCCGTGCGCATCGCAATGCCGCGCATGAATGCCGAGACCTTCGAAGAGCTTGAGCGCTTGTTGACCCTGATGGAGCGCGCAGGCGGAAGCGGAAGCAGCGACTGGGTTTTGCGGCATCAGGAGTTCCACGCTTTTATCTATGGGCTAAGTGGCCGCCCGAAGCTCATCCGGCAGATCACGGCGCTGCATGTGGTGATAGAACCCTATATGCGGATCTGGTTCGACTATGTTGATAAGCCACTATCGGCCCGTCAGGAGCACGATACGCTGATTGAGGCCCTGAGATCCGGTGATGCCCGCCGAGCAGAGGCCGTAATGCAGGAACATATTGTCGAAACAGCATCATTGCTGGCCGACTACGCAAGTCCCGCTCGGCGCTGAACGCTGATCGGTCACTATGTCCGAAGCCGGAGGCAACATCCGGCAAGGATGGGGAACCGCCGTAAAAACGGCTCAAAAAAGAGGAAAAGTCATGACGTTTCGTCGCATGGCCGCGTTGGCGGTCGCCTTCACGACACTGATATCGGGCTCAGTCACCATGGCGCAAGACGCGCCGACCGAGATCAAGATTGCAACCGAAGGAGCCTATGCTCCCTGGAACTTTACGACGTCCGACGGCAAGCTCGATGGCCTTGAAATCGAACTCGCCAATGACCTCTGCGCACGCATGAAGGTCAAATGCACCATCGTTGCTCAGGATTGGGACGGTCTTATTCCGTCGCTGACGGTTGGCAAGTTCGATGTCATTATGGCGAGCATGTTCATCACGCCAAAGCGTCTTGAGACGATCGATTTTACCCAGCCTTATGCGGTGGATCCTTCGGGTTTTGCTGTTCCCAAGGATAGCGCGGTTGGCAAGCTCGGCATCTCGACAGAAAAATTCAAACTTGAGGATGAGGCCCCCTCGAAAGCGGCGATCGACAAGTTGAAATCCCTCCTGAAGGGCAAAGTTGTTGGCGTTCAGGCCGCAACGACAAATCTCGATTTTCTGCGTAAGTATTTTGCCGATACCGTAGAAATCCGCGAGTACAAAACCACAGAGCAGCATGACCTCGACTTGGCAGCTGGTCGCATTGATGCGATCTTCGCCCAGCAGACGGCACTGGCCGCGACACTCGCAAAGCCAGAATTCGCAGACTATACCATTGCAGGCCCCGGCTTCGTGGGCGGCGTCTTCGGCCTTGGAACCGGTGCGGGATTGCGCAAGCAGGACACCAAGCTCAAGGAGATGCTGAACACCGCAATCTCCTCGGCTATTGCCGACGGGACCATCAAACGTCTCTCCGAAAAATGGGTGAAAACCGACGTGACACCGGTCAAGTAACAGAGGTGCGGACCGCATGCGGCCAGGGCCTTGGTTGCACTGGCCGCGTGAACTGCGAGAGGGTTTCGCCCATATGCTTGAAAAACTGCATCTGCTCGGGTTCGCGGAAGGTGGCTGGGGTCCGGCACTGATTGGTGCTGCCGCTCTGACTTTGTTGTTGTCCGTTCTGGGTTTTATGCTCGGCGCGTGTTTTGGCAGTCTGGCGGCAGCCGGTCGCTTATCATCGGCCCGTATCCCTCGCGTGATTGCCTCTGCCTACGCCACCGTCTTTCGCGGCGTACCCGATCTGCTGACCATCTATCTGTTTTACTATGGCGGTAGCGTTGCCCTGACGACAGTTGCGCATTTTTTCGGTGCCAACTCATTTGTAGGGCTGCCCGCGTTGGCAACGGGTGTCGTGGCAATCGGCATGATTTCGGGTGCCTATCAGGCTGAGGTCTACCGTGGCGCTTATCTTGCCGTCGAGCGGGGGCAATTTGATGCCGCCAAGGCGCTCGACCTCTCCCGCAGCCAGATGCTTTTGTTGGTTATTCTGCCACAGTTGCTGCGGCACGCAATTCCTGGTCTTAGCAATGTCTGGCAGCTCGTCCTGAAGGATTCCGCTCTGATTTCGGTGGTTGGTCTTGTGGAATTGATGCGCCAGTCGCAGATCGGTGCTGGCTCAACCCGCGAGCCCTTCCTTTTTTATCTGGCCGCCGCATGCCTCTATTTTGTGATGGCGGGCGTAACGGGCCGTTTCTTCCGCAGTGCTGAAGTGAGAACTTCGCGGGGGATCCTGCACTCATGATCGATTTTGGGTTTTTCTTTGAGATCATTCCAAAACTGCTGTCGGGGCTGCCTCTGACCTTGACGCTCGCTGGCACCTCGATCGTCTGTGGCTTTGTTCTTGCCCTCGTGCTGGCCCTTGTGCAACAGGGCGAACGGCGGTGGGTTGTCTGGCCAGTTCGCACCTTCGTCGCGGTTTTTCGGGGCACGCCGCTGCTCGTCCAGATCTTTTTGATTTACTATGGCCTTGGACAGTTCCGCCCTTCGTTGCAGGCGGCCGGCCTTTGGTGGCTGTTCCGTGAACCCTATTGGTGCGCGATATTGGCGCTCACCCTGAACACCGCAGCCTATGGCAGCGAAATTCTGCGCGGTGCGATCCGCAATGTGCCCAGAGGGCTGATTGAGGCCGCCTCCGCGCTCGGGATGTCGCGGCTTGCCAACCTGCGCTTCATCATCCTGCCGCTGGCTCTGCGCCAGGCCATCCCGGCCTATGGCAACGAGATCATTCTGATGGTCAAGGGCACGTCGCTGGCGTCAATTATCACATTGATGGAGGTGACTGGCATAGCGCAGGGGCTTATTTCCCAAAGCTATCGCGCCATTGAGGTCTTCATGGCCGCAGGGGCGATCTATCTGCTGCTCAATTTCATCATCGTGCGGGCGCTCACCACGCTCGAAGCCAGACTGACACTGTATCGGACCCGCAGCTGACGCGATTTATTCGAATTTTCAGACGAGGAGACTTAAAAGACATGCGCAATTTCGAAAAGCCAACGCGCTCAGTGGCGGTGTCGACTGACGCCATGGCAGCAACGTCTCACCCTTATGCAACGCTCGCTGCCATCAATATCCTGCAAGCAGGCGGTAATGCCATGGACGCTGCCATTGCTGCCTGTGCTGTGCAATGCGTTGTGGAGCCGGGTTCCACCGGCATCGGTGGCGATTGTTTCGCGCTCTACGCGCCAAAGGGTGGTGATCAGGTCATTGCCTATAACGGTTCGGGCCGCACGCCCGCTGCCCTGACGGTGGACTGGTTTGAAGAGCGAGGGCTTGCCGAAGTGCCGCGCCAATCGCCGTCTGCCGTTACCATACCCGGCGCAATCGACGCGTGGACGCGGCTGCACGCCGACCATGGCCGCCTTCCGTTTGAGCAGATCCTGCAACCTGCGATCCGCTATGCCGAGAACGGTTACGCCATCACACCAAGGGTGTATCGTGATTGGGTACGGGAAGAGAAGCTGCTCAACGATGACCCGGCCGCGTCGGAGATCTTTCTTCCCAACGGCCGTGCGCCGCAAATCGGCGAAGTCCACCATCAACCTCGATTGGCGGCAACCCTGCGCCGGATCGCCGCTGAAGGCCGAGATGGCTTTTACAAGGGGGCGGTTGCGGAAGACATGGTTGATCGGCTTCGCGCCCTCGGCGGCCTTCATACCCTTGAGGATTTTGCTGAGGCCAAGGGAGAGTATGTGGTGCCGGTCACCACGACATTTCGCGACCATACAATCCATGAATGCCCCCCAAACGGGCAGGGCATTATCGCTCTGCTCATTCTCAATATTCTCTCGCGGTTCGACACCCAGGACGATCCAAGTTCAGCAGACCGCCTACATCTGGAGATTGAGGCCACGCGCCTTGCCTATGCCGCCCGCGACGCCTGGCTCGCGGATCCAGAGAAGGCCAGCGTTCCCGTTGAAGACATGCTCTCCGAGGAATTCGCCACACACCTCGCCGGCATGATCGATCTCACCCGCGCGCTGACCAATCTGCCGGACTTTGAGATGCCTCTCCATCGCGACACGGTCTATATTTCGGTGATCGACTCTGAGCGCAACGCTGTCAGTTTCATCAACTCCATCTTCGACTGCTTCGGCTCAGGCATTGTCGCCCCGCAATCTGGTGTCGTCCTGCACAATCGCGGTCAGAGCTTCTCCCTGAAGCGTGACCATCCGAACATGATCGCACCGGGAAAGCGTCCGCTGCACACGATCATTCCGGGCATGGTGACACGGGCAGGCCGTACGGAAATATCCTTTGGGGTCATGGGCGGCTATTATCAGGCCATGGGCCATGCGCATCTGATTTCCAAGGTTATCGACTATGGCATGGACCTTCAGGACGCCATCGATTTGCCACGCCTCATTCCCGTCGGCGGCAAGGTGCCGCGTGTCGAGGCCGAGCATACAGTACCTGCAGAGACCATTGCCCTGTTGAGACGTCGCGGCTTCGAGATCGTGCCAGCGGAAGATCCGATCGGTGGCGCTCAGATTATCAGGATTGATTGGGAAAATGGTACGCTGACAGGTGCCTCCGAATCCCGCAAGGACGGGATTGCTCTCGGCTATTGAAGATCACAGTCTCTGACCGGAACAGGTAAAACAGTATACACCGCCCTTGGCTGCCTTCCTATGTCACAAGGACATCAGCCAGGAAGCGGCCGGCCTGAGGAGCACCGTTGGCGGAAATCGTGTGAGGCATGCCAGGGAGTGTGAGCGTTTCGACCTTGAGACCGAGGGACTGAAGAATGGCTGCGGTCTTGCTGCTTTCCGTTGCCGGGATCACCGGGTCAGCACATCCCGTGTATCAACAGGATGTGCGTTTCCAGAGCCGGTTGAAGCGGAAGCAGCGAGGCAAGGCGGCCCGAGAAACCGACCAAAGCAACGCGGTCGAGCTTGTCGGTAAATCCGTTCCCTTCGACGATCAAGGAAATCACCTGATCGAACGATCGCCTCGCATCCGCAATTCGCGCGCTGCGATTATCTTCGGTGACACCAGCGACGCTGAACCATTGATAACCCGAGCCGACGCTGGAAGGGGCGGGTGCAGTGGGAGAAACAAAAACGGCACTGGGCAATGAAGCCTTCCAGGAATTGGCAAGCGGTGCAAAGTCGGCGCCGTTGGAGCCAACGCCATGAAGCATAATGGCCAGAACATTCGTAGCGATCGAACCACGCTGATGCTGGGCATGGTATTCGGATTGCGGTTGCGCCAGAGCGAGGGTTCTCCCTGTCTGCTTTCTCAAGACGGCATCCACCTCATGATCATCAAAGCGGCAAACCATCCAAAAATTTTGCGACAAAGCCCAATAAAATTGGTGTCACGGCGTTTAGCTTAGAGCGCGGGATCGCGCCGTTTATACGCGATCCCGCAGATATCATTCTGACGGTATACGTTCGGCCGTCAGCTTCGAAACGGTGACAATCTCAGCAGCGCCATCGGCCAGAAGGCGTTTACGTACTAGGACCCGCATGATGCGAGCGGCGGTCGAGAAACTCATCTGATCAAGCGGCCCTTCGCCTTCCCACGGCTTGGTTAGTCGTTGGGTGATCGCAATTGAAATGTTCATTGGCACTATGTCATTGCATTCGCGCATTGCTTCAAAGACGAGGCTGATAGGGGTGATCCGACCCTCAAAAGTGACGAGCGGTTCTGTCAGTCCTGTGTCCCATTCTTCAAAGGCGTAAAGCGCTTCGCGGAACAGTTGCTGAAGGGTGATCGGCGCATGTCCGTTGTAAAGTGGCGGCAAGGCATTCGTCATGTCTGTCTCCTCTCGTGGATTAAGCCAGTTCCTTCTAATCGGCCGGATATAAGGAAAATGCGAAAGCTTCTGTGTCCCGAACCGAATACACGATGAATTTTATAGTGTAACAGTCGCGTGATAAAGCGATAATTGACGACTGATGCACTGGCGCCCGATTTTGTCAGGTAAGTTATTGATATAGCACGTATGTATTCGGTTTCTTCTCCAGGAAAACTGTTCTGCAGCTTCCCACGGGGTGGCATCGCCCTGACATTTTTAGCGGTATTTAACGGCGTGACGGGCATCGTAAACGTAACGGCACTGACTGAGGACCAGGGCGCCGGCCTATTTCGTCGATCACGCTCGGGCGATTGTCGTCCATAGGTTTATTGCCGCTGTGCGCAGTACGCGGCGATGGCTAGACGGGATATCGTGGCTCGGGATGTGGAACAGGTTGGCAATGTGGTCATGGATGGAGACGAAACGTTTCAGACGTCGCGGTGATTTGAAGCGCTTCATGATCCGGTCTCGTCGGCGGACTGGTTGGTGAGAATTCTTCGCTCGATTGTTCAACCCTTTGTGGGAACGATGCTCAACACCGGGCATGATCTCCCGCTTTGCCGCGTCGTGAGATCGCAGCTTATCGGTGATCATCACCTGCGGTGCGCGACCCTGGCCCTTCAACAGTTTGCGCATCAGATGCCTGGCCGCCTTGGCATTTCGGCGGCTTTGCACAAGAACCTCCAAGACGAAACCGTCCTGATCCACAGCGCGCCACAGTCAATGCGTCTTGTCACGGATCAAAACATTGGCGAAAGTTCGCCCAAATTTCTCCGCTCACAGCCGGACTGTTTGATGGGAGACAATGATCCCACGAGCCGCCAGCAAGTCCTCAACCATCCGAAGGCTGAGAGGAAACCGGAAATAGAGCCAAACGGCGTGAGCAATGATTTCAGCGGGAAAGTGATGGCGGCGATATACGGGATCACCGGCTATCATCGCCCGTCGGATTGCTGTTTTTCGTTAAGTTGAGGATGCCGATCAGAGAGTAGCTCGGATTGCTGTTCTTAAGCCAGTTGGCGATTGGCCGAACGTCTGAGCAAAGACCTTGGCGAAGTGCGACGCATTTCCGAACCCGACCTCAAGCGCAATTTCGACCAAAGGTGCTTTGGACTGGACAAGAAGATGTTTTGCGCGCTCCAATCGCACTCTTCTGTAGATCATTGCCGGAGAGCTCTTGGTTTCGCTGATAAAGAGACGTTCAAGTTGTCTTCTGGATAGGCCAACCGCTGCGGCCAGATCCTGGATCGGTAGATTACCCTCGATATGCTGCTCCATCATAATGAGCGTCGCTCTGATCCTGGGATCGTTGCACTCGATGGACAGCGGTTTGCGTGTTTGAATGGCAAGAGCTGACCGGGCTTTCTCGATGTGAAGAACCTCGAGAGCATTTCTTTCGGCATCCTTGCTGATGTGACGGCGGACGATCAACGCCGCCATGTCCGCAGCGCTACTCCCGCCCACACACGAGCCCCGTGTTCTGTCGAGATTGAAAATACGGTCGGAGCGAACCTGAAGATCGGGGAAACGCTCCCGAAATGCGTTATAATGCAGCCAGCTTACGCATGTGCGATGGCTTTTCATCAAGCCAAGTTCGGCCAGGATGAAAGAACCGGTGCAGACACCGATCAGCTTGACGTTTTTTGCGGCAGCCTTCTTCAAAAACGCAGCCGTTTCCCGGTCGATTGGCTGTTCGTTGTTCAGCAACCCGCCGACGACGACGATGAATTGAAACTGGCTTGGATCTTCCACCAGGTCTGAAGTCGGTGCAACCTGAACGCCACAGCTGGAGGTGATCAGGTGCCGCGTGCTGCCGAGCACGTCCCAGTCGGCCAGCACCCGCCCTGAACGATCGAATTCATCGCTGGCGAGGCGCAGCGTGTCCACGAACAATGCGAAGGCCGAAAGTGTGAATGATCTCGCGAGCACGAAGCCGATTTTCAGGCGGTCGACCGGGGCGTTGGTATCGGAGGGCGTCATTCTAAACTCCAATCGGGGCAGGCATGTATCGCGAGGTGCCTGTAAGCCCTACTTTATTTGATCTGGAAGCCGTGAGCCAGAGGATCTCGATCGTCCACGAAGATCGTGTTGTGACCAATGATCCGTGCCCATCCCCCAACGCTCGGCCTGATCCCTTTCAAGGTGCCGACAACGACCTCTTCCTCGACCCGTCCTTCGAAAACAGTGCCGATGATACTTTCCTGGCGAAACGCCTCACCCACCTTCAATCGACCCTTGCCGTAAAGCTGGGCCATTCTTGCCGAAGTGCCGGTCCCGCCCGGGGAGCGATCGATGGCCTTGTCGCCGTAGAATACGGCTCCACGCCCGTCTGCTGCATTGCTTGTCGGCTTATCGCACCAGAGAGCGTGATGAACGCCTCGAATCCGCTCATCATCCGGATGCTGGGGATCGCAGATGTCTGCCAATGCGTCTCGCAGCTTCACGCTGAGGTCTACGATGTCACTGCCGGACATGCCGTCGAGCCCCGACCATGATGCCTGCGGCTCCACCACGGCATAATAATTGCCGCCATAGGAAATATCGACAATAAGACGCCCGATGCCGGGAATATCAACCTCGACATCTGCTGCGTGGAGATAGCTCGGCACGTTGAACATACGAACGGATTCCACGAATGCGCCAGGCTTTTCATAGTGTATATCCACCCGACCAGCCGGAGTTTCGATGGAAAGCTGTCCTTCGACCCTAGGCGTGATGAGGCCTTCCTCGATACCGGCTGTCACCAAGCCAATCGTACCGGCTCCGCACATCGGCAGGCATCCGCTGACCTCGATGAAAATGACTGCGAAATCGCAGTCGTCGCGGTAGGCCGGATAAATGATCGCACCGGACATGACGTCATGGCCGCGCGGTTCGAACATCAGGGCTTTTCGCACCCAGTCATGGTCCCGGACAAACAGTTCCCGACGCTCAGCGATTGGCAAATGCGGCAGAAGCGGTCCGCCCCCGGCAACGAGGCGGACAGGATTGCCGCATGTATGGCTGTCGATACAAAAGAAGCTGTGCCGCATGATCGTTCCTTATCAAGTGTCAGGTGCTGGCTGCGCCAGGTGCCCGGCCTCGCTGCAATGCGCCGCGTGACAGTCGATCGAGGAAAATCGCCACCGCGACGATCGCCAATCCTGCCCGCAGGCCGAGACCCATTTCCATGCGGGTCAGTCCGCGTGTGACCTCGGCTCCCAAGCCGCCAGCCCCGACAAGACCGGCCAGAACAACGATGGCCAGCGACAGAAGAATGCACTGATTCAACCCTACGAGCAGCGTGGGCGTTGCCGCAGGAATTTCAATCTTGAACAGGATGGCGCGCGGCGACGCACCGGTCGCCTGACCAAGTTCCAGCAAGTCTTTGGGCACCTGATTGAACGCCAGCGTCGTGAGCCGCAACATCGGTGGTATGCCGTAGACGATCGTCGCGATGATCGCCGGGACCCGCCCGAGGCTGAAAATCATCACGGCGGGGATCAGATAGACCCAAGGTGGCACCGTCTGCATGATGTCGAGCAAAGGGCGAATGATCGTCTCGACCCGTCGATGCCGGGACGCCAGAATGCCAAGCGGAAAGGCAATCAGCACGGAGATACAAACCGACACCGTCACCAGAGCCAGAGTCTGCATCGACGCTTCCCATAGACCCGACAGGAAGCAGAATGACAAGGCAAACGCACTTGTTACCGCAACACGAAGAGTGACGAAGACGGCAGCCAGAGCAACGGTGATCAGAATGACGGCATAGAAAGGCAGAAAGAGAAGGATGGTTTCGATACTTCCAAGAACGGCTTCAATGATTTTTGTCACAGTGTTGAAGAAGGGATGGAAATTCGCGTTCAACCAATCGACGGCGGGAGCGAGATAGGCACCCGGCGAAAACCAAACTGTTTCTGGAGTCATGATTTTACTCCCGTGTTACGGTTCGCCGCGCTTTGTGTCAGTCGATCAAGCACCATGGTGAGAATGACAATGGCAATTGCGGCGTTGATCGACGTTGCGATATTCAGCGTTCTGACGGCGCTATAGATGGTTTCACCAAGCCCGCCAGAACCGACGATGCCAGCGATCACCACCATGCCGAACGCCATCATCAGGCTCTGGTTAATCCCGGCCATGACGCTCGGTATCGCGAATGGCAGTCTGATCTTGACGAACATCTGCCAGGACGTCAGGCCGTTGGCCTGTCCCAGTTCAATAAAATCATTGGGCGTTCTGCGGATGCCGAGAGATGTCAGCCGGATCGCCGGTGGCATGGCGACAATGACCGTGGCAAGAAGGGCCGTGGCAGGTCCATATCCCATCAGTGCAATGGTTGGCAGCAGGTAGATATAAGGTGGCAGTGTCTGGATGAGATCGAGCACCGGCTCGACAATCTTGTCGAAGGCTTGGACGAAACCCGCCACGATACCAACGGGAATGCCGATCACCAGCGCCATGAAGGTGGCTGTGATGACCAACGCCAAAGTGCTCATGGTTTCGGCCCAAAGGCCCATGACTGTGCAGCCCAGCATGGCGACACCGATCAAAAGACCGGCCTTGCTGTTGATCAACCGCCATCCGAGAAGGGCTGCAATCAAGGCAACCACATAGAATGGCGCAAGCTGAAACAGCCAGAGAACGCCGCCATAGGTGCCTTCCAGCACCGCTCTGATGGAATCAAACAGCCATGAGGCATGATCGCTGATCCAGTTGAGCGTGTCGTCAATGTGTTCATCGAAGCTGTCTGTAATAACGGAGGTGTCCATGACATTCCCCCTATGCCGCTGCGGTCGGCTGGGCCGGACTGCCTGCGACACCGCAGAGCAGGCCGCGCGTGGTGACAATGCCGATGACGTTGCCGTCCTCGGCAATGGCCACGGCATCGCGTTCAGACTGCATGGTCAAGGCGATCAGCGCACCAATATCCGCCTCCGGCGTGGCGCACAAAAGCGTGTCGATGTCTGAGCCGGGATGATCACGCTTATAAACCTCAACCGGGATCATAACAGAATGCGCCTTGACCAGATGAACTCTGGAAATACCGGCGACGAACTCGGCGACATAATCGTCTGCCGGTTGCGTAACGATCTCTTCTGCATTGCCGACCTGAACGATAACACCGTCCTTCATGATGGCGATGCGATCGCCGATGCGGATTGCTTCTTCCAGATCATGGGTGATGAACACGGCGGATTTGCCAAGCGACTTGGTGAGTTGCCGGAATTCGTCCTGAAGCTGGCGACGGATCAGCGGGTCGAGCGCGCTGAACGGCTCGTCCATCAGAATGATCTCGGGGTCGGCGGCAATAGCGCGGGCAAGACCGACGCGTTGCTGCATGCCGCCCGACAGCTCGGAGGGATAGCGCGCCGTCCAGTCCGACAGGCCGACCTTGTCCAGCGCCGCACGGGCAGTCTTGTATCGCTCTTCCTTACCGACGCCCCTGACCTCGAGTCCGAAAGCGGCATTCTCCAGCACGGTCCTGTTTGGCAGCAAGGCCACACTCTGGAAGACCATCCCGATATGGCGCGCGCGTATGTCGCGCAGCTGAGCGGCGTTCAAGGCAGAGATATCCTTGCCTTTGACCAGAATCGTGCCAAGGCTCGGTTCGATCAATCTGTTCAGAAGACGGATCAGGGTCGATTTGCCGCTGCCCGACAACCCCATGATACAGAAAATCTCGCCGCGTCGAACCTGAAGGCTGGCATCTGAGACGCCAACGACGCAATCGTATTCCGTCAGGATCTGCTTCTTGGAGAGGCCCCTTGTCTTGACCGCCTCGACGGCGGCTTTCGACCGGGCTCCGAATATCTTCCAGACAGACTGGCAGTCGATGAGGACTTCACTGGCATCATGCATTGACGTGGTCATCGCGTTCCCCGCGCGCCGGTATTGACCGGCATTCTCTTTTGTGGACGTCAGGGCCGGGCCGCCGCCATCACGAAAGCCCGGCCTTCTCATTTTATTCAGACTTGATGTTTTCCCAGCGCTTCAGGAGATCGGCATGGCTGTCAGTCCAGCTCTTGATGGCCTCATCCATGGTCTTACCGTCGTTAACCGCACTGTTGATTGCGGCGATGTCGGCAAGCGGCACATAGACGCTGGCAATCACTTCACGCGCATGCGGGTTCTGAGCCGAGAAGCCCTTCTGCCCGATCCAGTAGTAGCTCTGGGCTGGCGGGAACACGCCCTTGGGGTCCTTGAGGAATTTGACGTCGTATTTCTGTGCCATCCATGATGGTTCCCAGATCGTCACGGCAATCCATTCCTTGCGGTCGGATGCAGACTTGAGAGCCGCCGTCATCGCAGCCGTGCTGCCCTCGACGAGCTGAAGCTTGAGGCCGTAGTCCTTGACGGCGTTTGCCGCATCCTTCATCAGGCCCGAGCCAGGCTCGATGCCGATGATCTTGCCGCCGAACTTGTCGGCATTTTCGTTCAACTGTTCGACGGAGTCGATGGGGACGTATTTCGGAACAGCGATCGCCTGATACAGGCCGTGCGAGACCGGCGAGATTTTTTCCAGACGCTTCTTGTTCTTGTTCCAGTAATCCTGCGCGACATAATCGGTTTGCGACGCCAAAATCTGGACATCGCCCTTGCTCAATGCGGCATAGGCGATGCCCCATTCAGAGAAGGGTACGACTTTCACGGTGTAGCCGGAATCTTCGAGCACCTTCTTGGTGATGCCGGTGATCGGGGTGAGGTCTTCCCAAGACATCGTGCCGATGGTGACGGTTTTTTCTTCCGCATGTGCAGACAGGGCGGTCATTCCGACCATCGCCGCCGCGCAAAGTGCCTTCCACAGAAACTTCATTTTTCGCTCCTAGTTTTACGTTCCCATTATCGTTGAAGCCTCGCGCTTAAGCGCGGTCTCCCATTGCGCGGCGACGTTTTATCCCTCGCGGCCTGCACGCAATTCCTGCCATTTGATCACGGTGTTGGCGCCGAGCCATGTGAAAGGCTCCGGTGGAAGCCTGCTCGGCTGTGCGTGATCGTTGAATTCTTCAAGATGTGTCGAGGTGTTTCCGGTGGCGAGTTCCGCTGTCAGCATGCCAGCCAGCGTGCTTTTCACCGTGCCAAGACCGTTTTCGCAGCAAGCCGAGTACAGCCCTTCTTCGATCTCGCCGAAGGCCGGCACATGGTTGCGGGTGAGGCAGATGCGGCCTGCCCAGCAGTGTTCGAACGGCAGGTCCTTCAATGCGGGAAAACGCCTGTCCAGCGACACCCGATGTTCCCGAGCCATTTTTCGCAGACGCTGATCCGTCAGCTTCAGGCTGAAGTCATAGGTCCACTTGGTCCGCAAAGCGATGCGCGACTGGCCGTTCGATGTGATTTTCCGAACCGTTGCTCCCATGGGATCGGCAGGCAACAGAGCCCATCGATCATGCCCGCTTGCCTTGCGCCCGAAATCCTCTGCCGGGAACGGAGCCGTCATTGAGGCATATCCGAAGAAGTGCATGAGGCGACCGTTGAAATGACCGAAGTCATTGATATGGCCGTTGACGCCCAGAATGACCCTGGGTGCAGAGACACTGCCCCGTGGTGAAGACGCTGTCCATAGGCCGCTTTCCCGCATCAGGGACGTGACAGGCGAGCGCTCGAAGATATCGACCTGCTGCCAAAGCCCGGCTGCGAAGTTTCTGATATAGTCGGCGGGCTGGATGAGCACGGCCCCCGGCGTGTAAATGCCACCGAGGTAGAAATCGGTTCCGGTGATCTCCCGCATTTGTGCCGCATCGAGGAAACTGTGCTTCTCGCCCGCATTCAGCAGGGATTTGCCAAAATCCTCATTTAGCTTCATGCCGCGCTCGGTTGCCGCCGCATTGATCTTGCCGGACGGATCGAACGTCTCGCTTGACATTCCGTATTCCGCCGCAGCTTGCGTTGCAAAGGCAATCGCCGTGCGGTTCTGCGCCATTTCGATGCGGGTATCGTCGGTACTGCCACTTGAATATTCGCCAGACGACAGGTCGTGAGGAACATCGATCATGAAACCGGAATTTCGTCCCGAGCCGCCTTTTCCCACTTCGCTTGCGTCGAGAATGACAATCTTGTCGTCTGGTCGAAGCTGTAGCAGACGACGGGCAGCGGAAAGACCCGCAAAGCCCGCACCGACAATCAGCCAATCCGCAGTCACGTTGCCTTCGAGGCTGCGGAGGGGAAACGAACGCGTGCTGATCGCCTCCCAGCCGGAGACACCATTTTCAACGGGCAAACGTTTGACTGATATTTTGTTCATCGGATTGTCTCATCCACGGAACGCTCGGAAATATCGATCCAGATTGTCTTCAGTTCGCAATAATTGTCATGCGCGAAGATTGACTTGTCGCGGCCACCGAAGCCCGATTCCTTGTAGCCACCAAACGGGGTGGAGGCATCACCTTCGCCAAAGCAGTTGACGGTGACGAGCCCGGCACGAATGTCACGGGACAACCGGATCGCCTGACGCAGGCTGCCGGTATAGACCGATGCGGTAAGGCCGTAATTGGTGTCATTGGCCAGCGCGACGGCCTCGGCCAATGTATCGAAGGCGGTCACCGACAGGATCGGTCCGAAAATCTCCTCCTTGAACAGGCGGCTTGAGGGCGTGACCCCATCGACAACAGTTGGCTCAATATAAATGCCGCCATGCGTCGCCCCGCCATGGACAACAGAGAGCTTCTCTGTTTTCGCATCATCGAGAAACGATTTCACTTTTTCAAAGTGGGTTTTGCTGACGAGCGCCCCGATGCGGTTTTCCGGATCGAGCGGATTGCCGGTCTTCCATTCGCGCAGATAGGCACCGATCCGCTCTAGCAATTCGTCCTTGATCGTTCTGTCGACAATCAGGCGGGACGTCGCGGAGCAGTTTTCGCCCATGTTCCAGAACGCACCGTTAACGACCTGCTCGGCCACCAGATCGAGGTCTTCGGCATCGGCAAGAACGACGGCGGGGTTTTTGCCGCCGCATTCGAGAACCACTTTCTTCAGGTTGGAATCTGCCGCATAGCGCAGGAAGCGACGCCCGGTCGCTGTCGATCCGGTGAAGGCCACCATGTCGACATCCATGTGCAGACCGATCGGCTCGCCCGCTTCCTTCCCGCCGCCGGTGACGACGTTGAAGACGCCAGGCGGAATCCCTGCTTCAATCGCGAGTTCGGCAACCCGCAGCGTGGTGAGCGAGGTTTCCTGTGCTGGCTTGACAATGACGGAGCATCCCGAAGCCAGCGCCGGACCGATCTTCCAGGCCAGCATCAGCAACGGAAAATTCCAGGGGAGAACGCAGCCGACCACGCCGATCGGTTCGCGTACCACCATTGCCAGCGCGTTTGGCCCGACCGGATTGGTGTTGTCGTATAGCTTGTCGATGACTTCGGCATGGAAGCGGATGGTGTGGATCGTATCGGCCACATCGACTGTCTGGCATTCGCGCACCGGTTTGCCGCTGTCGAGACTTTCCATGACAGCCAGCTCGTGGCGGTTTTCCTCGATCAGCTTGGCTAGTTTCAACAGGGCGGCCTTCCGGTCGCCGGGAGCTTGATGCCGCCAGCGGCCATCGTCGAACGCCTGTCTCGCCTTGGCAACCGCATCATCGACATCGCTCACATCACAGGCGGCAATCTCCGCCAAGGTCTCGCCAGTTGCGGGATTGATCGAAGTGAAGGTCTTGCCGGACTTTGCCGGACGAAACGCACCGTCGATGAAAGCGTTGGTCGGCAATTGAAGACTGGCAGCGATGGCCTTGTATTCGGCCACGGTCAAAGGTTCATGCATTGTTGGCTCCCGAGGTGATCTGGGCAACCGTGCGCTTCACAGTCGTGACGACGGTCTCAAGGGTTCTTTTTTCTTCGGCGTTCAGCGGCCGTAGCGGTGCGCGTACCGAGCCGGTCTTCAGGCCGATCAGTTCACAGCCATATTTGATCGACTGAACGAATTTACCGCATTCGAGAAAATCCATCAGCGGCAGCATCGCGGTCATGATCGCGCGGCCCTTGTCGAAATTCTTCTCCAGAACGCAGGCTTCATAAAGCGCGACATGCTCGCGCGGCAGGAAGTTCGAGCCAGCGCAGACCCAGCTTTTTGCTCCCCAGGCGAAGAATTCGAGCGCCTGGTCGTCCCATCCACAAGACAGGCCGATATGAGGAAACTTCCGGGCCAGAAGGTGAAGGTTGGCCATGTCGCCAGAGCTTTCCTTGATCGCCACGACATTTTTGGATTTGCCAACCCGGGAAAAATATTCATCTCCCATCACCACACCCATACGGGCTGGATAGTTGTAGAGCATGATCGGCAGGTTGGCGGCGCGATCTACCGTCAGCGCATGAACAGCGTTCTCGCGCTCCGTTGGCAGCGCATAGGGCGGAGACGACACCAGGATGGCGTCAGCACCAATGTCTTTGGCAGCAATGGCGTAGGCCACGGAATCTTCCGTTCTGGTTGCGCCCGTGCCGATGATCAGCGGAATTCTGGTTCCGATCACATCTTTTGCATGGGCCGCAAGATCAAGGCGCTCTTGGGCGCTCTGGGCGTAATATTCACCCGTTGAACCGCCGACAATGATACCATGAACCTTCGCTTCGATGAGCGATTCAAGGACGGCGGCAAAGCCTTCACGATCAATCTGCCCATCTGGCCCAAGCGGTGTCACCGCCGGGGTATAGATACCTTCGAATTTCATGATGATTTCTCCATCGATTGCATTGGCGTATCGACCAATGCGTCCGCCTTAAGCGCTTGGGGAGCGATGAACATTTCCATGTTCTCGCGTGACAATTCCCAGTGTTCAAACACGAGATCAACGACGGCATCTTCGTCACGCGCGCTGATCGCGGCGATAATGCCGTCGTGGTGTCCGACTGATTTTTGTAGCCGCTCATGCATGTCTGCGTTGCGCGGCCTAAAGAATGTATGGCCGATACGGCCGTGATCGATCAGCAGCCTGCCAAGGCTTGGCTGAAGGTATTCATTGCCCGACATCTCGCCGATGATTGCGTGAAACCGGTTGTTCGAAAGCGTCATGGCCAGAGCATCCTGCGCCATGCTCGCCTCGCGAAACCGTTCCTGGGTGATCTGAAGGTCGCAAAGCTGTCCGGGCTTGAAGTTCTGGACCGCAAGTCGCCCAACGGCGGCGTAGATCATCGGTGCAACAAGGAAGAAGTGGCGCAGCGTCGAATGGTTCATCGGGATAACTCGCGCACCCTTGTTGGCGCGGATATCGACATAGCCTTCCCCTTCCAGACGCCGGAAAACTTCCCTGACGGGTGTCCGCGAGAGGCCGTATTTTTCACTCAGCGATACTTCGTCCAGATCTTCGTCCGGATCGAGTTCCATCGTCAGAATTTGGCGCTTGAGATCATCATAGAGCTCGCCTTTGCCACCCTTCATTCCAGTTCCCCGTCATCAACTTGTCCGCCCAAGGGGCGCCGTTGGTTTATGACAACAAAATTTGCATGACGTCCGGGCTATGTCAACGGTATTGTATTTTATAAGTACACAATTTTTTCAAACAAAAGAATACAAACTAGAAGCTGTCATGAGTGACGGGGATAATTTGCTGAGATGCCGTCAATGCGAAAGCCATGCGAAGCAACCGTTTCAGCGCGAACGATGTCTTTGTATCCGCACCCTAAACATTGCCAATCAGAACCATGGAGGCTATGCCATTGCCTGCACCGCGATCTGTCCGTGCGTTGGCGTGTCGGCACGGGCAGGCGGACGCTGATTGATCTCCCGAATGGTCGCAAAGCGATTGAATTGCAATGGCCTTCCGTGTGACGAGGATGTGAAATGAAAGTCGGGAAGAGCAGTCTCTACGACGATCTTAAACGCCAAATTCTGACGATGGAACTCGATCCGGACGAGGATCTGGACGAAGTCAGCATCAGCGAGAAATATGGACTGTCTCGCACACCTGTGCGTGACATTTTCCGCCGTCTTGCGGGTGAAGGCTATATCGACATTCGAGAAAACAGAGGCGCTCGGGTCGCTCCGTTGAACCATTCGACACTCAGACACTTCTTCCTCGTTGCGCCGATGATATACGCGGCCATCGGTCGGCTGGCGGTTCAAAATTTCAAACCCAAGCAACTGTCCGAGTTGAGTGACACACAGGAACGATTTCGTGCCGCTAGCCACAACGCTGACACCCTGGCAATGGTTCTGGAGAATAACAGATTCCACGCCATCATGGGCGAAATGTCCGGTAACGTTTACCTGCAACCGAGCTTAAGACGTCTTCTCGTGGACCATGCCCGTATAGGGCAAACCTTCTTCCGTCCACGAAATGATGACATGCAGCAGCGTCTTCGGTTGGCAACCCAACATCATGATGGCTTTATTGCATCCATTAAAAGCCATGATGAAAATGCTGTGGTTGATCTCGTTTTCCAGCATTGGGAATTGTCACGAGAGAACATGGAATTGTATGTTGTGCCTGATAACATGACAGCGGATTTACCTGTTAAATTGGCACCGTAAAGTTAACCGACACGGGTCAAAAATATTGCGCTCGGCTTTCGCTTATGCGGTTTGCAGGCATGCGATTTCGTTCCACATCTGCATGGCTCGGGTTCTCAGTTCGCGATGATTGTCTGATGAGATCTCGTGGCGTGGAATGTGAAAAAGGTTGGCGACAGGGTCATGAATTGAAACAAAACGCTGGAGATGTCGCGCTGATTTGAAGCCCTTCATGATCCGTTCTCGTCGCCGGGTCGGTTGATGGGAATTCTCCGCCCGATTGTTCAGTCCTTTGTGCGAGCGATGCTCGACGTCGGGCATGATGTCGCGCTTTGCCGCGCCATAGGGGGCTGGAACAAGGTCCGTTCTCACAAACACCTAGCGCCCACCGCAATCAAAAAGCTGTCGCGTTGACAAAACCTATGTGAAGGTTCGCAACAGCCGGGCATATCTTTACCGGGCTGTCGACAAGCTCCGAAACACGATCGATTTCTATCTGTCGCCGACCCGCACTGCCAAAACGGCCAATCGCTTTCTTGGCAATGACCTAGTGTTAGCACTGCCTGACCATGGCTAAAATTGATCACGCTTTCAAACCGCACCTGAAGCCGGGCAGGATTAATGCCAACTCAAATTCTGATTAATCCAAATTGGAAATCGACAATCGATCCTTATAGCGATTTTAGAAACAACGGCCAGCGAGGGTCGTTTATGATGGAGCGAGCGCGCATATGTTTCCAGATTCCATATTTGTAGAAATCGAAATCGAGCGTTGAAATCCGGTTCTGCACCATGGCCCAGGTGCTCCACTTTATGTCAGCCAAGGCCTTCAGCACGATGAAGCGGGCATGATAGCCGGTATCATAGTGGCCGAAGTAATCCTCGATGATTTCCCGATCGATGGATTCCGAAAAGAACATTTCCCCACTCCAGATCGCCAGATCATAAAGACGTTCATTGTTGGAGGCATATTCGAAATCGATGAGCTTGATCGACTTGTTCTCGCCAATCAGGAAATTGCCCGGCATGGGATCATTGAAACAGGGAACGAGATCGAGGCCGGATGCCTCCAGCGCCATGCGCGCTTGTCGATATTGATCACGAAGCCATGCATGATCACTGGGCCAGTAACCGCCCAGCTCTTCCACCTGCGCATAGTGCTCGTCGATCATGTCAAAGACGGTTTTGGTCAGAGGCAGTTCTGGCGCCGCATGAAAATCACAATAGAGGGAAACAGCTTTGTGGCGGATCTGGGGATCGGCAAAGTCGCGATGGGTGGATGGTCTGCGACCATCGATGAATTCCGCAATTTCAATGTCCAGATGGGCGAGATAATCGAATGTGCGTGGTCCAACGCCAATGGTTTCAGCCTGCTTGCTGGCCGCTGCCGCCGCCTTGCGATCAATGAACATTTCCGTACCGCGACCAGGTATTTTCAGGAAATAGGAGAGGGGATCTCCTTCCACCTCAATGCGAAAATTGGTGTTACTGATACCGCCGAGAACGGCTCTATAGCGCAGTTTACGGCCTTGCCAGCCTGCGACCTGAGTGAGCGCAACCTCCAGGGCGTGCTCAACTTCGGTGGTTGCCATACCAATTTCGTTCATGATGTCACTCCTGCTTCAAATCGACCTGACCAGTTCCTCAAATCCGGGACGGCCCAGCAGCATTCTGCACCGCAGGAAACGCCATTCGGCATATTTCAAAAACTCAACGCTTCGCCGGGGAGAGCGCATTTCCAGAAGCATGCTGCGCAAGGCCCAATAGAAATCATCGGCTGCCGCGTACAAGCGGCAGCGCGCAAAAGCCTTGGTGGAAAAAGCCCCATCATGCATTTCCAAAAGCGGCTGCATCTGGCTCTCGAACTGGTAAAGCTCGTTCATCTGCACCCCAAGCTGGTAATAGGGGTCCATGTCGCCTGCCATATCGAAGTCCATCCATTGCAACTGGCCGGATGGACCGATCATCACATTGGACGAATGCGGATCGCCGTGGGCCGCACAAAAATCAACGCCAGCCGCCGAAATGGCGGAGTAGAGTGTCCTGGTCCAGGCATACATCCAGGATGCATCCCCCGGCAGCGGAGCTTGCAGAGTTTGCATTATGGCCCAAAGCCCATCGATCCCCTCGAAGATCGACCACGGCCTGCCAAATAATGGGCCTGCGGCGATCGCCTTTTGCATCTTGATCAATTGCGATACGGGAGCCTCGTGCATGAGATCATCGATTTTCGCCACCCGCCAGCCTTGCCCCATACGCTCCCAGAGCACAGCCCGCTCAAGGGGTGCGCGGGCGATTGGCTTTGGCGAAAGCCCAAGATCATACAGGCGCGTTGCGGCCGCAAACGAGATGGCATCATCCACCAGTTCTTTTGTTTCATCTCCGGCCAACTTAAGAAACAATGTCGGCTCAGTGCCATCAGGCGCGATGTCGAATGTAACGGATTCCACCGCATGATAGGACGGCGAAGCCACGGCGGGCAGCGCGACACGGTAGGTCAGGGTGTGCAAGGGGAGGGTGGTGAACCGCGATAAGGCGCGCTCAGCGCGGGCTTCACCCTCATTGTCTGGTGTGCCGAGTGGTTTCATTGCGCCGCCTCATTGTGCTGCGCAGCCTCCAGCCCGTCGCAGGCAAGGCGATAGAGCATGTCGGCCAGAACCTGCGTGCCAAATGCCTGGTCTTCTGGTGTCGTATATTCCGTGGGGTGATGAATGACGCCGTTCTGGCTGCGCACGGCAAGCACCACGGCTGGACAAACAGCTGACAGCGCCACGGCGTCATGGCCGCCGACCGTATCGAGGTGGCGCATCGGCTCGCCGTAGCTTTTGGCCGTCTGTTCTGCCAGGGCAATCAGACCGGGCGCAAAATTGCCTGCCTTGCGACGGTCAATGGAGCGTATTTCATAATCGATTTTAGCTTTTGCAGCAGCAGTTTCAGCCGCAACCTTCAGCTTCTGTTCTGCCTCCTCCAAAATCTCCGGCGAGGCAGATCGCAACTCGATGAACAGCACGGCTTCCGCCGGAACGATATTGGGCGAATTGGGAAAAACCTCCAGACGGCCAACAGAGGTGTGAAGGTCAAGTCCGTAAGCGTCCACCATAGCCCGCAGATCGGCCATCAGATAGGCGGCGCCCAACAGTGCATCCTTGCGCTCCGCCATGGGTGTCGGACCGGTGTGAGCCTGGCAGCCGAGAAAAGCGAGGCGGTATTTTGTGGCCCCCCAGAAACGGGTGAAGGCCCCGAATTTCTCCTCAGCGTCGAACAGAGTGCTTGCACCTTCAATGTGCAGCTCGATCAAGGCGTCGGGCACGGGTACCTTGTCCTTGCCCGCATAGCCAATCTCCTGAAGCGACTGGCGAACCGTGACGCCGTTGCCATCGGCCCTGTCAAGCGCCCAGTCCAGTTCGGCCGCACCGGTAAAAACGCTACTTCCCAACAGGCTCGGTTGAAACCGCGCCCCTTCCTCATTTGTCCAGTTCACGACCTGGAAATTGCAGGCCGCAAGACGATTTTCCGCCGCCAATCGTTCACGCACCGCCAAAACGGCCTCGCAGGCCGCAACGACGCCCAGTGCTCCATCAAAACGCCCACCATTCGGCTGACTGTCAATGTGAGAACCAACCATGACGACAGGGGCATTTGCCCCGGCCAGCGGTGCTGAACCAAACTGATTGCCAATGGCGTCCACGGATTGGACAAACCCATTTTCAGCAAACCAGGACGCAAGCCAGTCGCGCGCCCTGCCATCTTCCTGCGACAATGTAAGCCGGTTCATGGAACCGTCCGGACCGCCGCCGAAGGATGACAATGTATCGACCATCGCCTGAAACCTCTTGGTATTAATAGGCGCTTTGGATGATTTTGAAGACGCTTCAGGCATTGATGATGTCCACGTTTGATTGCGAAAAATAATCGGAAAAGTCTTTCGGCAGCACACCGCTGGTCACCACGGCGTCAATCTCGCTCAGGCCAAAGGTATGGATAGAGCCGAGCCGCCCGAATTTTGAGCTGTCCGCCACAATGATGGAGCGGCTGGCCTGCCCACGGGCAATGCGGCGCAGTACGGCTTCATCCTCGCCAAAGTCCATAAAGCCCCGCTCCAGGTGGATGGCACTGATAGCGATAATGGCCAGGTCGAAAAAATGCTCCTTGAGGGCCGCAACCGTCTCATGGCCGTAGGTCGCCTGATATTCCGGTCGCATGCGCCCGCCCAGAACCCGCACGCTGGCATCGGGGTAGGGGAAAAAATGGGCCGCAACCGCAATGGAGTTGCTGACAATTGTCACATCCTTGCGGGACTCCAGATGTTTCAGGCAGGCCAGTGTCGTGGTGCCGGTATCGATAAAAATCTTCATGCCGTTTTCGACCATGGAGGCCGCAGCCTCGCCGATGCGAGCTTTTTCCCGGGCGCTGACACGGATACGCTCACCGAACGGTTGGTCGCTGTCATGTCCGTCGATTACGGCGCCACCATAGACCCGACGCGCATAGCCACGGATCTCCAGCTCCTTTAAATCGCGACGGATGGATTCGTGGCTGACCTGCAACTGCTCGGACAGTGCAACAACAGTCACTCTTTGATGCAGTTTCAGCATCTCCAGAATGTGTTTGATGCGGTTTTCCGTAAAACTCATGGGCTTGTTTGTTCCTGCTGTTCTCTGCCTGTTTCAATATGGAGTCTGTCTTTCGTCAGGGGCCAGCCTCTACAAGCGATCCTTTGTCCGGCGCTGTTCCAAAAATCGGATTGACGAGGTGGCAGGCGGCGAAATCCTGTTCTCCCCTGTCCGTTAGGCTTGGACTGATTGTCCGGCATTTTTCCATGGCCTGAGGACAGCGCGACTTAAAGCTGCACCCATCCGGAATGTGGATGGGGCTTGGCGGCTCGCCTTCCAACAGGCAGTCCTGGGGCTGGTAGCGCCGCTCTTCCAGCGTTGGCATGGCGCTGAGCAGCGCTTTTGTGTAGGGATGGCCCGGATCGAAAAACAATCTCTCGTTTTCAGCCAGTTCAAACACCTCACCCAGATACATCACCGCCACGCGGTTGCAGACCTTCCGCACCATGGCCAGATCATGGGAGATGAAAATATAGGTCAGGTTGTATTCCTTCTGCAATGTCTGGAACAGATCAAGCAGTTTGAACTGCTCGGCCTGATCAAGCGCCGACAGTGTTTCATCCATGATCAGAATTTCAGGTTCCAGCACCAAAGCGCGCGCCACATTGATGCGTTGACGCTGACCAGCGCTGAGCCCCAGTGGCAATTCCTCATAGAGCGCAGCCGGCAGGCCCACTTCTCCCATCACCTTCAGCACTCGGGTGCGGATTGTTGCCTTGTCACGCCATCCATGGGTGCGCAGCGGCTCTTCCAGCATGCGGCCAACCGTGGTGCGTGGCGGCAGAGAGCCGAAGGGGTCCTGCAACACCATTTGCAGCGTGCTGCGAAACGCCAAAAGGTCTTTGCCACTGAGCTGGGCAATGTCTTTGTCTTTGCACAAAACCTGACCGGAGCTTGGACGTTCGAGACGGCTCAACAGCCGCATCAGCGTGGATTTACCGCAGCCGGATTCGCCAACAATAGCGAAACTGTCGCCTCTGCGAATATCAAACGTCACATTGCGTACCGCCCGCACGTTGTTGACACCGCCAAGGCCCGTCTTCTTGCGAACCTTATAGATCTGTGAGGCGTCACGTAGGCTGATCACCACCGGCCTGTCATCGTCGAGGCGTGCAACAGCGTTTTTTTCAAGCCAGATTTTTGGCGTCTGGGCCACCAGTTCCCGTGTGTATGGATAGATTGGTGTGGCAATCAGGTTTTCTGCCGACTGTTCCTCGACGATCCGGCCATCCTCCATGACGAGAATGCGCGAACAGGCTTCACGCGCTACCGGAAGAGAGGAGGAAACAAACAAAACGGCCGTATCGAAATCAGCCGTCAGCTCTTTCATCAAACGGATCACCTGCGCCGCCACCGTCACATCCAGCGGTTGGGTGACGTTATCGGCAATCAACAACGCCGGATTGGTAATCAGCGCATCGACAATCAGGGCTCGCTGCATCATCCCGCCGCTGAATTGGGAGGGATAATCATGAAAGCGGCTGCGTGCTGAGGGAATGCGCACGGCCTCCAGCAAGGAAATCACCCGCTTTTCCGCATCGCCATACGATGTGCCGGGAACAACGGCCCGCAGCTTTTCAACAATCTGAGCACCGACCGACAGGGTGGGATCAAGCGCCCCCATTGGGTTAGACCCGACATAGGCCACGCGGCGACGCAATTTGCGCATTTCTGCCGCACCAATAGCGAAAATATCTGTGCCCTCAAACAGCACCTGTCCCGACCGCACGGATAAAGGTGGCTCCAGCCAATTGACCACCGCCTTTGACAGCACCGTTTTGCCCGCACCACTGGCACCAACAACGCCAACGATTTCGCGGGGCTGCAAGGTAAACGATATGCCGTCAAGAATCCGGCGCGACTGTTCTGTGTAGCCAGCAGTTACGACAAGATCTTTGAGTTCAAGAAGCGGGCTTGTCATTATTCTGCGCCTCCGTGAATGGTGTTTCTTGCCCGTTCCAGCGATGCGCCAACCAGATTGATACTGGTGAGCGTCAGGCCGAGGAAAATTCCGGGCATGGTGGCAATCCACCAGGCGTTGAGCAGATATTTGCGTCCATCAGCGATGATATTGCCAAAGGTCGGCGTCGGTGGCTGAACACCAAGGCCAAGAAAGCCCAGAATGGATTCGAAAATCATCATCCGCGCCACATCCAGCACCGAGATGAACAGCACGGGCGGCAGCAGTAGCGGCACGAGCAGCGTCAGAATAATGCGCAGGTCTGTGGAGCCACCGAGCTTTGAGGCACGGACATATTCCCTCTGACGCTCCGTCATCACAATGCTGCGCATGATGCGGGCATAGACCGGCCAATTGGACAACCCAAGCACAAGAATGATGGCGGGAATGGTGGGACGCGATACGCCCAGAACCGAGATGGCTAGAATGATCATCGGGATCGATAGCTGCGCATCGGTCATGCGCATGATGACCGCATCGGTGCGTCCGCCAAAATAGCCAGCAAGCGTGCCAAGTACGCAACCGATAATCAGCATCACCACGACAGAGGATACACCAATCAGGAAAGAATAGCGCAAGCCAACCAGCGAGCGGACCAGCATGTCACGGCCGATCTGATCGGTGCCAAGCGGGTGGGCAAAACTCCAGGTCTCACCAATGAACAGGGGCGGTAGCAGTCGGGCACGCACGTTCATTTTTGTCGGGTCGAGACCGCTCAGTTCGGGATAGAGTGCCGCTGCGAGAGCCAGCAGCAGAAAGATGGCGACACCAATGCGAAAACCCGGTGTGGAAGAAGCCTTGTCATAGATCCGTCGGGGGATCGATCGCGACAGGACCGGTGCCATGATGGCCGAAGGGGCTGGGCTGGTGAAGGTCATCAGTATTCGAGCCTCGGATCAATGGTGGTGGCAACGAGATCAACGAGGATGTTGATCAGCACGAAGATGGCGCTGGTGACGATGGCAATGCCTTGGATCAGCGGAAAATCCCGTTGCAGCACGGCGTTGATGGTCAGCAGGCCAAGGCCGGGGTAATCGAAGATATATTCAACGATGATCACGCCGCCGAGCAGACTGGAAAATTGCACGCCCAGCAGATTGAGCAACGGCACGGACGCATTGCGCAGCGCATGATTGGCAATGATACGGGTATTGCTCAGGCCACGAACCCGTCCGACAGACACGTAAGGCTCCATCATCTGGGCAGAGACGGAACTGACCAGCGTGCGGATCAACACCGGCGCAAGCTCTACGGCCAGGACGATGGCGGGCAGGATGGTATAGGCAAAGCCCTGATAGCCGATGGCCGGAAGCCAGCCGAGCTTGACCGAAAACAGCAAGGCCAGCACGATTCCAAGCCAGAAATTCGGCAGGGATATGAAAATCGAGGAGATATAGAAGGCAAGCTTGTCCGGCCATCGCCCCGGTGCCAATCCTCCCGCTACACCGACAATGCTGGAAAATACCAGGGCTATCACAAGCGTAACCGCCGCCAGTTGCAAGGTCATGGGCAGCGCATCAAAAATCAGGGTGAAAACCTTGGCGCGCTCGCCCCGCGTTGTATCGTTGAAGCTAGAGCCGCCTGTTGCCGCGCCATTGGCGGGCCGCACAAAGGATTCGCCAAGGTCACCTTGCACCACGCCAGACATATAGCGCCCGAACTGAACGAGAATCGGATCACGCAATCCCATATCCTTGGCGATTTTCTCGATCAGGGCTTCAGGAGCCATGCCACCCGCCATCATGCGCACGGGATCGCCCGGCACCACCCGCAGCAGGGTGAAGATCAGCAAAGACACCAGAAAAATAATAATCGCACCCTGAAACAGCCGTCTGACGAGGAAATTCAATGCGAACATCGACATGCACTCCGCTTCGGTCCTGATGGTCGCCGCACGCTGAAATCTCCGGCGTGCGGCCAGTCTTACGTCCGGTGCAGCATCATGCCGCAGGCTTTGAAGCGTCCATGGACCCGTCAGGATAGATGTAGAGGCCTTCCTTGAACTCCTTTTGCATGGCGTGGATCATGACAGAGGTGAACAGCGACAGGGCCGGCATTTTCGAAGCGATCAAAGGCATCGTTTCGGATTGCAGAACTTTTTTGCGCTCTTCCAGGTTTGCCGCATTGCGCTCCTTGTCGAGGCTTGCATCAATGTCCTTGTCGACAATGCCGCAAATGCGCTTGGAGCTTGAATGGAAGTGCGTTCGCAGAACAAGATCGGGCTCCGGTGATGCGGTTGACCAGCCGCAATCGACCATATGGCCGGGTCCGCCGCCTGGGCGATCGTACAATTGCTCGTTCCATGCCGCAGGCTCCAGCACGGTCAGGCTGACGGGGAAGCCCTGTTCGTTCAGCATGCCCGTTAGCACCTCGCCATATTCCTTGGTCTTGGGATAGAACCCAACCGAGGTAATATATTCCAAGGGCGGCAAGCCCTTACCGTTTGGAAAGCCAGCTTCCGCCAGCAGTGCCTGGCACTTTTCTGGATCGTATTTCGGATAATTCTCCAGATCGGCATAGCCGAACTTGACCGGTGACACGAAGTTGGAAGATGCATGGCCTGCCGATCCGAGCACTTCGAGGATCATGTCACGGTCGATGGCGTGGCAAGCTGCCAGCCGGACGCGCGGATCGTTGAAAGGTGGCTTGGAGCACCGGAACCAAAGATATTTGTTTTCAACCGAAACCACCTCGTTGATGGCGATTTGCGGATTGCCTTTCAAGGTTGCCACCTGTTCCGGCTCCAGACGCTCGACAATCGAAGCCTGACCATTCATCAGCGACAGCATGCGCGTGGTGGAATCGCCAGTGAAAGTAAAGTTGATGCCGGGAATGCCTGGCTTGCCTTTGAAATAGCCATCGAAAGCGACCATCACCGTGTCATTGCCGCGCTGCTCAACGAATTTGAACGGTCCCGTGCCATTCAAGCGTTGAGAGAGAACCCCACCCGGGCCACCTGCCACGTCCTTTGCCGACATCATTGGAAGGAAAGAGGCGAGGAAGATGAAGAGATGGGCCGGATAACCACCCTTGGAGGTGTCGATAATGACGGTGTAGTCGTCCGGTGTTTCGATGGTCAGGGTTTCGGTCGGTCCTGGATACCATTGGGCCGGACGATCGGCCCTCGAGCCATATTCCAAAGTTGCCTTGACATCTTCGGCCTTGAACGGCTTGCCATCATGAAAAGTGATGCCCTGCCGCAGCGTTATCTGCAACCGATGTGCATCCAGCAGCTTGATGTCGGTTGCCAGCTCGTAGACCACCTCGCCGGGATTATCGAGCTTCATCGGTGAGCGCGTCAGGAAGCCCATGACGAAACCCTCGATATTTTTCTGCGAGAGCGTCGTGTGGGCCGTCGGGTCCCAGTTGCCGGTGATGTTTTCGGCAGAGAGAAACGTCATGGTCTTGCCCGACTGGGCAAAGGCTGAGGAAATGAAGAAGTCGGGGTTCATCTGCATAAAGCCTGCGGCAGCGGCCGCCCCGACGGTTCCTTGCAGGAAGCGACGGCGATTGATCTCTGAACTCATAGGTTCCCCTTTTCTTATAGAAATTCACAGAACCGACAAAACGGTCAAATCAGTCAAAGCAATTCGCATGCCATCCTGCTGAAACTTTGATTCAGCGCCTATATACGAGAAAACCAATGTGGTTTTTGTTGATTTTGTCCAAATTTCGGGCGTGCCGGGAAATCCGTGCTCAAATATAGGCCGCCCTGGAAGGCCAAGGCGTGACGTATCGCACGCGTTGAGAAGGGCCCGTCGTTGGTCAGTTGGCATTGCATCGGTAAGCGAAACACCGATCTTCGCCTGCATTAGCCTGATCATGGAACACGCAGGCCGTTCTATAGTTATTTGGGAATGAACCAGATCGTCACCGAAATCGATGCAAACGCCACCGAGGCCAAACTCACCTCCGGGCTAGTCTACGGTCCTGGTTTGGAGACCGGGATCACCCGGAAGATGGGTGCCAGAGGCTTCCTCTATTACCGGCCAGACGGGCGGCGGATTACCCAGGCTGATGAGATTGCTCGCCTGAACTCTCTGGCAATACCGCCCGCCTACACAGACGTCGTCATCTCGACGAATCCCTTCTCACACCTGCAGGCAATCGGCACGGATGCCAAGGGTCGTCGGCAATACCGCTATCATAAAGACTGGCACGCCGAGCGAGGCAAGGCCAAGTTCGAACGGCTGGCCGATTTCGCGTCCAGACTTCCTGACCTGCGCGAACGGGTCGACATCGACCTTCGTTCGCGTGGCCTCAATGTCGAAAAGGCGCTGGCAACGGTCGTATGGATGCTCGATAACCTCTATATCAGAATAGGGAACGCTGCCTATGCAGAGACGAACAAGTCGTTCGGCCTTACCACGTTGCGCAGTCGTCACGTGAGCGTCGAAGGCGGCAGTCTCAAATTTCGGTTCAAAGGTAAATCCGGCAAGGAATGGAATCTTGCCCATAGTGACCGGCGGATCGCCAATGTCGTGCGAAAACTACAGGAACTTCCAGGACAACACCTCTTTCAATACGTTTGCGATCAAGGCGGATGCAGACCCATCTCCTCACATGATGTGAATGCCTATATCCGAGAGATGACAGGTGACGATTTCAGTTCACGCCAGTTCAGAACGTGGGGCGCAACCTGCATGGCAGTGGATGCACTGGCTTCTGCCGAGGCCGCCACGACCAAGCGCGAGTTGGCCCGTCAACTCAATGCAGCGATTGACGCAGTCGCTGCGAAACTGGTCAATACCCGATCGGTCTGTCGGTCTTCCTACATACATCCCGCCGTGTTCGAAGACTTCCAAGCGGGTACGCTTCGTGATGTCCTTAAGTTGAAAACCACGAGTGAACGACTTCTTCAATGGATGGATGAAGGCGAGATCCAAGTGCTAAAATGGCTGAAGAAACAAACAGTATCCAATAGCTAGCCTAACGCTGCTTACGTCAGATCGGTTGTGCACCGTGACCGATCACTCCAAATCATCGAAGATGATCTCCCGATGGAAGATGGAGGATTTCATTAACCAAGCTCGGATAACAATCGTTAACCGTCCCGTAGATGTATACGGGCGTCCGCTAACGTTGGCCGATCGAGATGAAACCATTGCTGCCAGCATTCCGTCGCCGATTATGTGTGTTCACGGCACTGGCCTCCACCGTGTTGCCCGCGCATTGCTTCGCGCAATCAGCATGGTCTGGAAATGCTGACAACGAATTTAGCAATGCATCGAACTGGTCCCCTTCGGCGCCCGGGGCAGGCGATGATGCGCATGTCGATACAGGCTCTCCACAAGTTACAAACGACGTGACAGTCAATCGTCTGGAGGTTGGTGGAGGAAACGTCACCATCACCGACACAGGTGCATTGACCGCCACGAACGGCACCACGATCACAGCAGGCAGCGTTAGCGTCAATGCGGGCGGAGTAATGAACTCCAACGTCAGCCTTGATGGCGGTAGCCTTTCCATCGATGGCGACCTCAATGGCCAGTTGACGCTCAACAACGGCAACGTCACCGTGAACGGTACGCTCAGTGGCGCCATGGTAGAGACAGGGACCGCGCTGTCCAACAACGGCACTGTTGATGAGGTCAATATCTCCAAAGGAGGGACCTTCGTCAATAATAGCGGCGTAACCGCGGGCGCAGTTACCAATGCCGGGACGACATCCAACGCCGGAACGATCGGGAGCCTGACCAATACCGCCGGAAATTTTACCAATAATGCTGGCGGGACGATTTCGGGAAAGACGACGGTTTCGGGTGGAACTGTCACCAACAATTTCGTCGTTACCGACGCCGATGTCGCGGCAGCGGCGGCCTTCATCAACAACACCGGTGCAACAGCCGGCGCAATCAGAAATTCAGGCACCGTCGTCAATGCGGGAACCATTGTCTCCCTACAGAACGATGCCGGTACATTCACCAATGATGCCGGCGGGGTGGTTACGGGGGATAGCACTATTACCGGTGGCAGCGTGACGAACAACGCCACCCTTCACGACGTCGATGTCGGAGCAGATGCAACATTCACCAATGCCAACGGCGCCACCGCCGGTGTCGTCGTCAATGCAGGCAATTCGTCGAATGCCGGGACTATTGATAGCCTGACCAATACGGCTGGAAATTTTACCAACAATGCAGGCGGTACGATTACCGGCAAATCAACAATCACAGGCGGAACCGTCACCAATAACTTCGTCATCACCGATGCGGACGTTGCCGCCGCCGCAATATTCGTCAACAACTCGGGAGCCACCGCTGGCACGATAAGAAACTCCGGCACGGTTACCAATGCGGGGACCGTCGCGGCGCTTCAAAATGATGCCGGCACTTTCACGAACAATTCTGGCGGTACCGTTACGGGTACAACAACGATCAACGGAGGTCGTGTTGTCAACAATGCCACATTGGCAGACGTCGATAATGAGGCGGCGGGCGAATTCATCAACAACAACGGCGCTGTGGCAGGCACGGTTACCAATTCTGGCAGTGCCTCGAACGACGGAACAATCGCCGCGCTCGTCAACACTGACGGCATCTTTTCCAATACCGGTACAATTGATGGAACAGCCACGATTTCGGGCGGTTCACTGATCAACGATGGAACCGTCGCCGGAGCAGTCGTCATCGATGAGGGCGGGCTTCTTTCAGGCAACGGGACCATTGGCGAGCTTTTCGTCAACGCAGGCGGTGTACTTTCACCCGGGCGAGACATAGGAACACTCACCGTCGACGGGGATGTGACCTTTAGCACTGGCTCAATCTACCAGGTCGACATCGATGCCAACGGCGCCTCCGACCGGGTGGATGCGACAGGCACGGTCTCCATACAGGGGGGAACGCTTGAAATTAGAGCGGTGGGTGGCAATTACGGGCTGACAACCACTTATACCATCCTGAGCGCAAGCCGCATCACGGGCACCTTCGACAGCGTTTCAAGCGATTTTGCTTTCCTGACGCCAACGTTGACCTATGGTGCTGCGACGATAGACATGCGTTTCGACCGCAATAACGTGCAATTCTCAGATGTCGCGGATACGGCAAACGGTCGCGCAACCGCGGTTGCCGTTGAAGCATTGGGAACAGGAAACTCGATTTACGATGCGGTCTTGTCACTGAATTCTTCCACCGCAAACAGTGCCTTCTCGCAGTTGAGCGGTGAGGTTCATGCCTCGCTCAAAAGCGCTCTGCTGTGGGAGAGCCGTTTTGCACGCGACGCGGTGCTTGACCAAATGGCCATGGATCTTGATCAGCGGAAGGATGACGTAACGGTCTGGACCAACAGTTTTCTGTCGTCCAACCGTTGGTCAGGGAATGGAAATGCAGCCGGAATCGATACCCGCACCGCAGGCGTAGTCATGGGAGTGGATGCGTCAGTCTCCGACCCGTGGCGTCTAGGCGGCCTGTTGGGTTACAGCCATGACTCGTTGGAGCAGGTGAAGACAGAGTCTTATCACGCCGGTCTCTATGCTACGGGTGATATTGGTCCCTTGAACGTCATTGGCGGCGCCATCTTTTCCCATAACGATGCGTCAACGCTGCGCGATATCTCCTTTGGAACGATTACCAGCCAGCTCACCGCTGACTATGCCAGTGCCACCAGCCAGGTTTTCGCAGATCTCTCTTCGACGCATGAACTGGATGCGATCAAGCTCCAGCCCTTCGCCAACCTCGCTTACGTCAATCTCAAGACTGACGCCTTCCGCGAAAATGGCGGCGATGCGAGCATGTTGGCAGCAAAAAGCAGTGACGAGATCGCAACCTCCACGATCGGTCTGCGCTGGTCTTGGAGGTGGCCGGAAGACAATTTACCCGTTGCCGTCTCCGGCATGCTGGGCTGGCGGCATATCGAGGGTGACGTGTCGCCGTATTCTAGCGTCGCGTTTTCTGGCGGCACGCCATTTGTCGTCGAAGGCGTGGAAATGCCAAAGGATGCTCTGCTCGCAAAATTCGGGGTTTCCGCCAGGCTTTCGAAGTCGGCTCGCCTGACGTTCAGCTATTCCGGCGAGTTTGGCAAAGGCCTGCGGTCCAGCGCAGCGCAGGTCAATCTGGCGGGGAGTTTTTAAACCCCGTATTGCGACGACACGTTTGGCGCGCTGTAACGACCGTTGTTGATTTTCGGGCTGAATTAATGACGCTTGTCGATCCACAATGACCTGGGTTCAGAGTTGAATTGATCAGCTCCGACGCAGGTCGATCCGACTGGTAACGATCGGTTTGCCTGTGGCCGGGTCGGTATCAACAGTCGTCAGGCGCATGCCGGAAGCTCCAACTTTTTCGATTGTCATCTGCGCGCGTCGATCACCATTGACCTCTTTCGCCCAATTGATTGCAAGGTTGATGGCATCTCCACCACGTCTGCCGTTCAAGCCCGCGACGCCTGTACCCGCCCCCACGTAAGAGCCGCTATAGGTCGCGCCGTTGATTTTCAAATCGGCGCTGATGGCACGAGAAAACACAACGAGGCTCGTACAGCGTCCATTCAACGCCAGCGATTGAGCCGTCGTGTTCGATTTGAATCTGCAGGTGACATTGATCGTGGGTGCATTCGTGCGCACCTTGACCGTTCCTTTACCGCTCCAGCTTCCCGCCAGCGTTTTCAAGAAAGCGGACTCGTCGGCGTGCGCACCGGCCGCCGTCATCATCCATGTCATCGCCACGGTAATCGCGCTTGCAAGAACCTTGTTCATAATCGTGTCTTTCAGACAGGGGAACTCCATTACCTGGATGTTCTGCAGATTGAAGTGAGATTGTTACACCCCCACAACCCTTTAGCCGGGCAAGAAGTTCCGAATGTTGATTTTCGCGTTGGAACCAGCACGAAAGAATGTGCGGTTATGGCCGATCTCTCTGGATTAAACCGCGCCCCTGATCTATCGTCTTTCGCATGGATTCGCGCGCCCCCACCTCAGAGCCGCCCTTGAGCTGGTCACCTCGTCTTCCAGGCTGGGCTTCGTTGCGCGGTCGCGACATTCCCGAATCCGACGCTGCATTCTCTGCCGGTATCGCTCTGAAATCGCTTGACGATCTGATACAGGCCGATCCGCCTTGGCTCGGCTGTTGGCGCGATCGCCTTGCCCTGAAGTCGGCTGCCATCGCCGCCAGAATGGATGGCCGTAGCGAGGACGAACATGCGTTGCGCGACGCGCTTTTGCTGACGGCGCCTGGTGATGATCCAGGGCCTGCGGGAAAATTGTTTTTGGCCACACGAATGCTGTCGCGCCGGTCCGGGGCAATCACCACACCATTTATTCAGGAGCTTGCCGCGTTGTTGGACCTTTGCTGGGACGAGGGGCTTGCCTCCATTCCGGATCTTGTGGATTCTGCGATCCAATCTGAGCGGGCGGCGCCCTTCGTAGCAGTGGACCTGATAGCAGCAATGTGCGCGATCCGCCCGGACATCGAGGTGCTGGCCCTGGGACTGGCGGATGTTGTGCTGGCTCAAAAGCTGAAATGGCCGAGACCTGTTCCTTTGCTTTTACCCGAACGTTTTGGTTCGTCCTTCCGAACGATCGGTGGCCGGGGTCGCGTTCGTCCGGGAGAGCCAGCTTATCCAAAGGCGATCTGCCTGGCGCTGGTTGATGGGGTTGACGCAGCACTCCGTTCCACCGTCGACATCAATCGACGCGCAGCACGGCTGCTGGCTGTCGCGCCGAAGGTTCGCACCAAAGGTGCCGAGCCGGTGATCCGCAGATTGCTGAACGAGGATGCCGTGCTGGCCTCGGCGCCTGGCAGTGGCCTTTCCCGCTGGGCGGCCAACCGGCTGTTCGAGCGGCTGGAAAGCTTTGAGGCGGTACGCGAACTGTCCGGCCGCTCCTCTTTCCGGGTGTTTGGAGTTTGACGATGGCCGGAGCCCCTGTAGCCAAGCAATCCCGTAAGGAAAGGGCGAGTGCCGCAGCCGAACGGCTGTTTGATCGGGAGCTGGAGGATCTGCCGCCGGAACTGCGCTGGCGGGAATGGATGCTGAGGGTCGAAGCGGTGATCTTTGCCTCTGCCGAGCCAGTCGGTCGCGAGACATTGGCGCGGGTGGTGGGAAAAGAGTGCAGCATCGATCTGCTGATCGACGACCTCATCGAGGAGCTTCGTTCCCGACCCTACGAACTGGTTTCGGTGGCCGGTGGTTGGCAACACAGAACTCGGGTGCGGTTCGCGGAGACGATACGCGCCTCAACTGCTCCGACGCGCGGCGCGGCAACGAAGTTGTCGCAGTTCGAGGCGATGGTGCTGATGGCGGTGGGATATTTCCAGCCGGTCACCCGGGCGGAACTGAGTAAGATCTTCGGCAAGGAGGTCAACCGCGATACAATTGCTTCGCTTCGGGGCGCTGGGTTCATAGCCTCGGGGCCACGCAGCCCGACACCAGGTGCGCCCTATACCTACGTCACCACCAAACACTTCCTGTCCGCCTTCGATATGGAGACCCTTCGTGATCTGCCCGACATCGAAGCGCTTGAGGATGCCGGGCTGTTGAGTAGAAATGCTGTGCGCGAGGGACCGATTGCAGGCGAGCCAGAGAGCGACGAAGAATAGGGACGGCGCAGAGGTATTCGGTTGTCGGTCGCTATATGGATTAAGCCGCCGCTACTCCAACGCCTGTTCTTGTGGCAGATCCCATAATCCTATTGGCTTCCTCCGTAGGGACTGCGAGAGCAAGCAGGATCATTTTGCATATGTCGTGCGCATATTCGCTCGAGCCACGCCCGCTCAATTGGGTTTTCATACCAGCCCGGACCGCGCCGACAACGAAGTCTCGAGCACTGTCCAGATGGTCGTAATGCAGCCGTCCCGCGCTCAAACCGGCTTTAAGATCAGGTGCAGGATAGGCCCGCAGGTCAGAGTTGACTGTTTCGGCATTGCCGGACAACGCGAAGATCAGCCAGCCCCAAGCCTGGTCTTCGCCTGACCGGATCAATATGCGCCAAGCCTGTGCAATCAACCGCTCGACCGGATCGCTGATTGAGGCGCAAGCCTTGCCGATTTCAAGAAATGGATCCTTGCCAACTTGCGTCCACAATGCATCCAGCAAATTCTCGCGGGTGGGAAAGTAGTTGTAGAACGTTCCCCGGGCAACGCCCGCCGCCCTGATGAAATCGTCGATCGTCGCGGTCTTGTCACCATTGGCGGCGATGACGCGCGCCGCCGCAGCGATGAGCTTCTGTCTCGTCTTTTCACGACGCTCTTGCCCGATTTCGGCACGCCTGAGCGCGGTTCCGCCAGCCATGGTCTCTCCAGTTTATATCGGCCCGCTGTGAGTGGCCCATTCAAAAGAGTGTACTCGAATAGTTCATATTAACAAAATATGTCCAACTTCATATCGTACATGAACCATGCATTTCAACGATTTCGGGGAGGAAATCGATGGCCATATCCGGTGAACTTCGAAAGAGTGAGCCTTTCGATGTCGCGCGCATGCCGATGCTTGACGCCGATCAGATCGGCCATTTGCGCCGCATCGAAAACCTCTCCTTGCTGCTTCCCGATGATTGGTCGGGCATGCAAGCGAAATCGACCCTACAGGAAGATTTTGGCGGGCTTCGCTTTCAGCTCGCCTATATGTCCTATGCGCTCGCCTTGACGCACAGGCATCGTCTGCCAGCGGCCCCCGGAGTCTTCCGCAAGACTTTTGAGCGACTGATTGAGAAGATTCTTTCGCCGGATGTCTGGACCTATTGGCATTATATCAGCACCGGCAACGGTGTGATCAATGCCGCGCAGGGCGAATTGCCCGCCGAGTGGAACCCGGTCATCAAAGACAACATCATGTACAGCGCCTATGTGCAATCGATGTCGCTTCTCTATCACTATATTTTCAATGATGACCGCTATGCGCAGCCCGGCGCGCTGACAATGGAAATCAAGACCCTTTACTGGGCAGCGGGGGGCAAGAAGTTTGTCTATGACGAGCGCTCACTCAACGATCATCTCTACTGGATGATGGTGGAGAAGGGATATTTCGGCATCGCCTGCGAGCCGAATTGTATCTTCCAGATCTGCAACCAGGTGCCGATCCTCGGCTTCCGGTTTCATGATCTCGTGTATGGCGGATCGCTCGCGAAGGAAGTTACTGACGGCTATCAGCGCGCATGGTCCGATTTCGGCATCGCCAGTGAACGCGGCCATTTCAGGATGATGGTTCAGGAAATCGAAAGGAACCTCATCCCCACAGAAGCGCCCTGGATCGACTTCTGGCTTGGCTCACTGATGCACGCCTGGAACCCGGAACTGGTCAAACAACACTATCCCGGACAGATCGCAAAATGGGGTGAGGCGGGGCCGGATGGTACGCTGTGGATCAATGAAGCGCCCGGCATTCCAACCAGCCTCGGTTTTACCTCAGCACGCGATTTCGGCTGGGCGGCAGTTTGCGCGTCTGAAGTCGGCGATGATGACTCGCTTTCAAGGATGCTAGCCTATGCCGACAGGTTCCTGCATCGCTCATGGACCGACGGTGGCCTGCACTATCGCCGGCATGACGCATCCTTCGACGATCAAGGGCTGTTCCGCGCAATGGACCCCCATACCGGCAATGCGCTTCTGGGCTATGCACGGCTCAACGTGCCGGGCGGGCTTGAGAGGCTTTACGCCGAGCCTTGGGACAAGGCCCATTTCGAGGAACCGGCGCTCGTCGAGATATCGGACAATGCCGACGTGCTGCGTGCACGCTTCGAGCGTGACGCGAAAAGCCTGGTTCTGACGCTTGCACCGAGAGCGGATCGCGACGGCAACGTTCTGCTGGAGCTTGGCAATATCTGGGGCCGTGGAGATTGGTCGCTTGCCGCTGACGGTGAGCATGTTCTATCGGGCAACGCGAGCGAACTTGGCAAGCATTCAGGTGCCGTCGGCGCCAAACGGGAGGGCGACATACTCGGACTGGAATGCGCCCTTCGCGCACCGACAAACTTTGTCTTGACCTTCCATTGAGGCGCTGAACATGCTTGAGGGAAGCTTCTCGCTCACCGATCATAATGGACATGCTGTCACCGAGGCGAGTTATCGCGGCAGCTTCATGCTGGTCTATTTCGGCTTTACCCATTGCCGCAAAGTCTGCCCGCGCTCGCTTGCCTGCATGACTGCGGCGCTGGACACATTGGGCGAGACCCGACGTATGGTCGTGCCGCTTTACATCACCGTCGATCCGGAGCGCGATACACCGGAGAGAATGAAAGCCTTTGTTGAAGCAAACTTTCCGCGTTTCACTGGCCTGACGGGAAGCCGCGAGGCGATCGACAGCGCGAAGGCATCCTTCCGCGTCTTTTCCCGCAAGGGGCTCGATCCGGAAGATGCAGAAGGCTATGCCATGCCACACACGGCCTTCGCCTATCTGCTCGGGCCTGACGGCAAATATCTGGCACATTTCATGGACACCATTGATGATCTGCAAATGGCGAACCGTCTCCGCATTCTTCTCGCTGAAACCGAACGGGTCACCTGAACACAGGTAACAGGGTATTCAGGGTAGCGTCGGCTTAACGGCGGCCGCGGCAGGAGTGGTCACGATGGGAGCCTATGCCGTGGTCGCAATCTCACCGACGTGATGTCGGCGGACGGCGTTATGTTTGTGCGGCATGCTGGGTCAATCAACCTATGTTCGATCCTGACCGCATAGATGTAAAATGTTGAAATTTGATCCCTGCGCCCATTCGTCCCGCTGGCCAAAATACGGTTAAGCACGAAAATTTCGCAGCACGACCCTTCCAACTGTATTACTAGGTTTGCAGATACCTAATCGGCAATATTTACATAATTTTACATATTCTTAAATGACATTAACAGGAAGATGCTTATAGTGCGCCCAAATGCTCGAGGCACCACGAATTCAAGCGGAATACCATTATTAGGTCCATAACAATCTTCGTCACCGAGCCTTTGCTGAGTTTGACGGGACCAAAAGGTCCGTCGGATACGCAAGCAAGCGGCAACGCCGTTGTCGATCATGATATTGCGATCACGCATGATAAGTCAGACCTTTTGGCTGCTGCTATCGGCAGTGAGACGGCGTTCCCTAGGGTGAAAACATCGATCACCCATGCGAAGCCCGCTGCTAACGTCCATCATAGCCATTTTAGTCCGGTCATTCAGGGTGTGACCTTTGTCGGCATCAGTCTCTTTGACGGCCAACAAACTTTGTGTGCTGCGCGATCTGCACCGATCAGCCTCATTGAAATCAAGCGCGACATCGTCCGCTACTGGGTCGCACCCCGCACGTCTTCAGGAGGCGGATTCTCCGCCCCGGTGGGTGCCCCGACCTCCGCAAAGGGAATTTATTGATGCGCAAATTTTCTACCAGGTCTCTCGCGACAGTGCTCGCCTTGGGGTCGTTTTTCATGGTCGCCTTCGCCGCCCGAAGCCAGGATGGTGAACAAAAGACGGATCAAGCGGCCGCACTGAGCGTGAGCTTGGTCAAGCCGGCGGTTTTGCTGTGGCCTGTTATTATTCCCGCAAGTGGTCGACTTGCCGCCTGGCATGAAGCGACAATTGCAGCAGAGACCAGCGGTATGAAGGTCACCGAAGTTAAAGCAGATGTTGGCGCACACGTAAAAAAGGGCGATTTGCTGGTGCAGTTTGCGCCGGAATCTGCCCAGGCTGACCTGGAGCAACAACAAGCGAACGTTGAAAAAGCGGAAGCCGATCTTGATCAAGCAATAGCGAATGGTGACCGCGCCCGAGGATTGACAAGTTCTGGCGCATTATCAAGCCAACAGATAAAGGAATATCTGATTACCGAGCGTAAAGCGAAAGCCTCCCTCTTTTCGGCAAAGGCTGCGTTGGCTTCATCTCAGCTCACCTTGGACAGGACCAAGGTTTACGCAGTGGACGACGGGGTCATATCCGAGCGCTCCGCATCTCTTGGTGATGTGGTGACCGCCGGTGGCGAGTTGTTCAAGCTGATCCGACAAAATCGTATCGAATGGAAAGCGGAATTGCCATTTAATCGGCTGGCTGACGTCAAGGTCGGAACAAAAGCTGTCATCCCAACGCCGCGCGGCGACGTGCACGGTGAGGTCAGGATGGTGGCACCTTCGATGTCAACCGACAATGGTCGCGTGATCGTCTACGTGACGCTGAATCCCACTCCAGGGATGGATGCCCCAAAGATCGGCATCCTGGCCAGCGGCTACTTTGAATTCAACAACACGGATGCGCTCACAGTGCCCGCTGCTGCCGTCACCCTCAAGGACGGCTTCTCATATGTGTTCATTTTGAACTCGGCAGACAAAAAAACGGTGACACGCAAGCGGGTAAAGCCTGGACGGCGGCAGGACGATCGTGTTGAAATCATTTCAGGAATTGAGAAGACTGACGACGTTGTTGCGTCAGGCGGCGTCTTCCTTGCAGATGGCTCTGTAGTCCATGTTGTCGACAGCAATGATGCGGCAACGACGGAGGAATCGAAGTGAATTTCTCCTCTTGGTCTATTCGCAACCCTGTCCCCCCGTTGCTGCTATTTGCATTGTTGACGGCCTGTGGCCTTTGGGCGTTCAATCGTCTCGACATACAAAACTTCCCGGATATGGATCTTCCAACCATCAATATCAGCGCGACGCTGGACGGCGCGGCGGCAGCCCAGCTCGAAACGGAAGTGGCCCGCAAGATCGAGGACAAACTGACCGGCCTGAGCAAGCTGGATTCGGTGACCACGACGATCACTGATGGTTCAGTCAGCATTTCAGTCGCATTTGAGGTTGGGAAAGACACGCAAGCCGCATTGGACGAGGTGAAAAGCGCAGTCGATCAGGCGAAAAGCGACCTGCCACAAGATATGGATGATCCAACGGTCTCAAAGCAATCGTTGAACTCTTCTCCTCTGACTACCTTCGTGGTGCATTCCGACAAATTGGACGATGCGGAACTGTCGTGGTTCATCGATAACGACATGTCAAAAGCGCTGATGGCTGTCAAAGGCGTGGGTGAAGTTGGCCGATTGGGCGGCATCGATCGAGAGATCAGGGTAGAGCTCAACTCTAACATGCTCGACAGCCTGGGCTTAACCGCCAATGACGTGAATACCCAGCTTGAAGCCGTGCAAACCTATCTGTCTGGCGGCAAAGGACGAATTGGTGGTGAAAGCCAGTCTGTGCGTACCGTGGTTGCGGCAGAAACTGCCGATGAACTGCGCGCAATGCCTGTCCCGCTGCCAAAAGGCAGTTGGGTCAGGCTGGACGAACTTGGCACAGTGACCGATTCCCAAAGCGATTTGACCTCGCTTGCTTATCTCAATGGTAAACCCGTCATTGCCGCCCAGATCAAACGGTCTAAGGGCTATTCAGATATCGCCGTCACCGACGATGTCCGCACCGCAATGAAAGCCTTTGCCGCTGCCAATCCGCAGGTGACAATCGAAGAAGCCTACAACACGATTGTTCCGACCGAGCAAAATTATGAATCGTCGATGGACATGATCTACGAGGGTGCGGTCATCGCGGTCCTTGTGGTCTGGATGTTCCTGCGCGATTGGCGTGCAACACTTCTGGCGGCTGTCGCTTTGCCGCTGTCGATTATACCGACATTCCTCGCCATGTATTTTTGTGGCTATACGCTGAACACGATCACGCTTTTGGCGCTGTCCTTGGTCGTTGGCATTCTTGTCGACGATGCGATCGTCGAAATCGAGAATATTGAACGACACCTTAGAATGGGCAAAAGCCCCTTCGATGCTGCAATGGAAGCGGCAAACGAAATTGGTTTGGCGGTTATCGCCACAACCTTCACGTTGGTCGCGGTGTTTTTGCCGACCGCCTTCATGGGTGGGGTGGTCGGTATCATTTTCAAGCAATTTGGCGTCACGGCCTCTGTGGCTGTTCTTGCTTCTCTTTTGGTCGCTCGGTTGGTCACGCCGATGATGGCGGCTTACATATTGAAGCCTGGCACTGCAAAAGAAGAAGAAGACGGTCGTTTGATGCGGTCCTATCTCTGGCTTGTGAAAGGGGCGCTCCGGCGTCGCTGGATACCGGTTCTGGGGACTGTCGGATTTTTAGCATTCACGCTTCTGCTCCTGAGCCATTTGTCGACCGGCTTTTTTCCGGCATCTGATGATGCGCAAACCAAGGTCACCATCACGACGCCGACGGGATCGACGATTGAGACAACGGATGAAGCGTCTCGAAAGGCGTCCGAGATCATCGCCAAGGTTGATCATGTTACCTCGGTGTTTCAGGCAACGGGTACGGCCTCCACTGGAGGCGGTGCAAGCAGTACAACGACATCCAGCACCAATAGCGCCACGATTGTTGTCAACCTGACGCCAATTGGCGAGCGCGATGTCAAGCAGTCGCAGATCGAAGCGGATTTACGAAAAGCTTTGGAAAAAGTGCCCGGTCTCCGCCTTGAAACAGGCACTGGCGGGAATGGCACGCAGCTCACTCTGACCTTGTCAGGTGATGACTCCGAAGTTCTGGAAAAGGCAGCCGCCAGCCTCGAGACGGGTCTGCGTACATTGTCAGGCATTGGCAATGTGACATCCTCTGCCGCCATGCAGTCGCCAGAGATCATCATCAAACCGGATTTGGCGAAAGCCGCGTCATTGGGTGTGACATCCAAGGCGATTGCTCAGGCTATTCGCGTGGCGACGGCAGGAGCGTATGATACCGCGCTGTCCAAGCTTAATCTTCCTGAACGTCAGATCAATATCCGGGTCTTGCTGGACACAACAAACCGTCAGTCCCTTGACGCAATATCTCTTATCCCTGTTGAGGGTAGCGCGGGCAACGTTGCCCTTGGAGCAATCGCTGATATTTCAATTGGGTCCAGCCCAAGCGAAATCAATCGGCTCGACAGATCACGCAATGTCACACTCACGATTGAACTGAATGGCAGGAGCTTGTCCGCAGTCACCGCTGAGGCCGCCCAATTGCCAAGCTATAAAAACTTGCCACAAGGGGTAAAATTTGTCGAACAGGGTGAATTGAAGCGTCAAACTGAGTTGTTCAACAGTTTCGCGACGGCGATAGCGATCGGCATTTTCTGCATCTACGCTGTTCTAGTCCTCCTCTTCCATGATTTCCTGCAGCCGGTCACGATCCTGATGGCAATTCCGCTGGCGCTTGGCGGGGCCCTCTTGCCGCTTGTGCTCACCGGTACCAGCTTCTCGATGCCTGCGGTGATTGGTCTGCTCCTTTTGATCGGAATCGTCTCCAAAAACTCCATTCTGCTTGTGGAATATGCGATTGAAGCACGCCGGGGAGGCATGTCGCGTTATGACGCGCTTGTTGATGCGTGTCACAAACGCGCGCGTCCGATCATTATGACCACAATCGCAATGGCTGGCGGCATGGCACCAGCAGCGCTCAGCCTCGTCGCCGGCGATTCTAGCTTTCGTCAACCCATGGGGATCGTCGTGATTGGTGGGTTGTTGACCTCAACCTTCTTGAGCCTCCTGGTCATCCCTGTCGTGTTCACATTTTTAGATGATCTTCTGGTCTGGCTTAAAGCGCGGTTCGGAGTGACCTCGTAATCTATAGCATCTGACTGGAGACGAGATAGGGAACAGGCGTGCTGCCCCACGTCAAACCGGAAGCAGGTCAACGAGAGTGTTTCTTAATAGCCGTGAGAGAGAGAGTTCTGCGGATATTATGAAGGATGGATAACGATCAAGGGACCTAAACGTGTGGCTTCCAAGCCAAGCGCCTTTTTGACGAAAGCAAGCGCGTCTTTGGTATCCGCAACCTTGATCGTACCGCTGACACGGCGACGCGCCAGCGCTGAACCCGCAATGATGATCCGGCCTCGGAAATGCCGGTTCATCTCCTCAACGACATAGGAAAGAGGCGCGTTGTCAACGGCGATTTGTCCGCGCCTCCATGCGAGAGCGACGAGGCCGTCGACCGGCGTCACGGCTGTCGTTTTCCTGGCGTAGTCGTAGATTGCCTGCTCGCCTTCGTTCACGCGCAGAGAGGCCGCCTGTTTACCGTCGCGCTCAAGCTGCACCGCATTCTCCGTGACCGTCACCTCGGTATCTTCTTTGCCGTAGCGAACATCGAACGCTGTGCCGAGTGCGATCACCTTTGTCTCACCAGCCACCACCGTGAAAGGTCGGTCGGGCGCATGAGCGACCTGAAAGAAGGCTTGGCCCCGCAGGAGGCGGATGACGCGGTGACCCCCGGTGAAATCGACGGCAATCGCCGAGGACGCATTGAGCTGGACGATGGAACCATCCTCCAATGTACGAATGGGGGTTTCATCCGTACCGGCGATCATGTCCGCTTGCATGCGCAGCGGCCCATCGAATGCAAAGAAGGCGCCGGTTGCAAGGGCTGCCACCAACAGTGTTGCGATGATCGGCTTGGCCATGTTGCGGGGGCGCATGTCGATATCGGCCAGACCAGGATCGGACTGAATGGCGCGGCCAGCGTCGCCCATCACAAACTCGGCTGCGCTGTAGGTCCGACAGTTTTCCGGATCGCGCTTAAGCCATGTCTCAAAGAGAGCCCGGTCGTCCGGCGATTGGTTGGGGTCACCGTTGCGCAAAAGCCAGTCGGCCGCCTCGCGGTTTCGTCTTTTCCGACTGTCACTCGATTCCTTGACCGGCATGGCTTACTCCAGACGAATCCTACGACCTCTACAGTGTCATTCGCCGTATATGGCGCACAAAAACTCGCTGTAGTGCTTTATATCTGCTGCATAATTATCGCTCTAAATCGATTTCGATTTAAGGCAGTATACAGTAGACGTTTGACATCCACGGATTGGGACACTGACAACTGTCCAATCGCAAGGATGTGACCGTTCTGCGTTCATGATACGCGATTCTTTGGGGATCAAGAGTTTGTCAGGGAAAAGTGGCCACCGGTTTTCCCGAAAAGACAAACGAAAACGAAAGAAACGAGAGTCAGTCTGGTTCAATTTGAACCTGACTGACTCTAGAGAATCCGGTCAAGGCAATGGGCAAACGCACGCCGCAGGTGCCGGTCGACCATGTTTCTGGAGATGTTGAGCCTGGTGCTGATCTGGTCTGGTGTCAGATGATAAAGGCGATGGAGAATGAAGACGACACGTCGCCTCTCCGGCAGTTCCGCAATTGCTTCCCGAAGGGCTGCAAGTCGCGCTTCTATTTCCAGAGTGTGGTCCGGCGCGTGCCCGGTGCTTGCCGCCGAGAGGGCCTCACGCTCCGATCCTGAGAACAGCCGGGCTTCCTTCGTTTCCCTGCGTTGGCGGTCAATGCCGAGATTGATGGCGGCACGGCAGAGAAAGGCCTTGATCGACCGCTTGTTCAGGAGAACCTCCGGTTTGGCGGCGAGCTTCACGTAGAGATCGTGCACCACGTCGCGGGCCGTAGAACTCGGGTGTCCCCGGCGCCGCACCGCATTGGTAATATCAGCATAGTGTGCTTCCATGGCTCGATTGAGCAACTCGCTGCTGTCAACGGTGTCCCAGACAAGGGACGAGGAGGAAGATCTCGACATCTGCACATGGTTCCCAGCGAACGGTAGGTCAGGATAGACGTGGCTGAACCGTCATGGGGAATGGCTAAACAATCCCGAAAACACGTGCAAGTGCAATGCCTTAGAAATATGCCGCTTTATTCCGATGCTGTAGAATAAAACAAGACTATAAAACTCATCTTTGTGTCTGATTTCCTTGCCTGAATCCGTCTGATCGACTTCACCCGCTGGTGGCAAAGCAAGCCGGACCTTCTCGAAAATAGCAAGGAGTGTGATATTTTTGTGACATTCCGCACTCTCTCAGGGAGAGGTTCTCAAAGCGGAATGCACAAAGGCGTTCCGGCAACGGGATCACGGATCACCATGCTCTTGACGTTAAAGACATCGGCGATCATCTCTGCGTTAATGACCTCACTAGGCGTTCCGGTAGCCCTGATACGGCCACCTTTCAAGAGAGCAATGTGTTCGGCGTAGCGCGCCGCCTGATTAATGTCGTGCAGCACGGCCACGACTGTCTTGCCGCGCTTTGCGACCAGCATCGTAATCAGCTTCATCAGTTCAATCTGATGTTCGAGGTCGAGATAGGTTGTTGGCTCATCGAGAAAGATAGTCTGGCCTTGTTGGGCCAGCGTCATGGCAATCCAGGCCCGCTGCCGCTGACCGCCGGAAAGGGTGTCCAGCATGCGGTTTGCAAGATCGGTTGTGCCTGTCAGCATGAGGGCTTCGTCGCACGCCTGCTGATCCTCAGGAGACCAGCGACTGAAAAGTGACTGATGCGGATAGCGCCCTTGACGGACGAGATCGCCAACGGTCAACCCCTCAGGCGCGACAGCCCCCTGCAGCAACACGCCCACTTTTCGCGCCACCTCGCGGGTGGAAAGCTGCGATACATCAAAGCCATCAAGGATAATGCTACCGGCCGATGGTTTCATCAGCGCTGCGAAGGCGCGCAGAATTGTCGATTTGCCGCTGCCATTGGGGCCAAGCAGCGCTGTAAAGCGCTGTTGCGGGATCGCAAGATCGAGATTTTCGACGATGCGGCGATCGCCATAGGCAATGTCGACGCCATTGCTGATGATCCTGGGACCGCCTTGCAGATCAGTGGTCATGGCGACGTCTCCAGAGAATATAGCCAAAGAAGGGAGCACCGACGAGTCCGGTCACGATTCCGGCCGGGAGCTGCGCTGGGGCCAGGATGACACGACCGATGAGATCCGCGGCGACGACGAGGCAGGCACCGACGAGGGCTGCGACCGGGAGGATCCGGGCATGGGAGACTCCTACCAGCCGGCGCGCGATATGCGGCGCGACAAGGCCGACAAAGCCGATGAGACCCGACACGGCAATGGCGGCACCAGAGAGTAGGGTCACCAGCAGGATCATCAGGCCCCGTATACGATCGACGGGCTGGCCGAGGCTCCTTGCACTATTGTCACCGAAGCGGATGAGGTCGAGTTCCCGCGCGGCGAGAAGTGTGAGTGCGATCGGCACGATGAGCCAGAGCGCAAGCATCCGCACCTTGACCATGTTGGCGTCGTAGACGCTGCCGGCTAACCATACCAGCGCCCGCTGAACGTCGCCAATGTCGCCGAAGGCTGACAGGAAAGTAGTACCGGCGGAGGCGAGGGCGGAAAGCCCGATGCCGATCAGGATGATACGCAGCGAGGAGGTGCCGCTGCGCCAGGCGAGTGCAAAAACGGCAAGGGCCATGGCGCTGGCACCCACGAAGCCTGCCACTTGCAGAAGCGCCACAGGTGGATCACTGATCAATACAATGACAGCCATGGCCGCAGCAGCCGCACCGCTGTTGATGCCCAGAACGCCCGGATCAGCAAGCGGATTGCGCATGATGGCAATGCTGATCGTTCCGGCGAGCGCGAGTGCGACGCCAACAAGGAGCGCCAGAAGAACGCGTGGAAGACGCAGATCCCAAACAATCATTTCGCTCTGCAACTGTGCACGGCCCGTGCCCATCAGCACATCGTAGAGTTCTTGCCAGCCCAAGGACACGTCACCAAAAGCGAGACTTGCCGCCACGAGAAATGTGAGCAGAAGTATCAGGACGAAGAAAACCCGGATCATGCGCCGTCCCTCAGCCGCGTGCGGGCGAGATAGAGGAAAAACGGCGCGCCGATCAACGCAATGGTGACACCGACGGGAAAGCTTTGGCTTCCAAACACCAATCGTCCGACCGTATCTGCCACGATCACCAGCAACGCACCGCCGAGTGCTGAAAAAGGAATGATCCAGCGATAGTCAACGCCGATGCACATCCTTGCAACATGGGGCACGACAAGCCCGACGAAGCCGATCGGTCCGGCAAGTGCGACGGCACCACCGGCAAGCAAAATGACCACCGCGACCGATAGGCCCCGCCAGACGATTGGGTTCTGGCCGAGCGCGCGCGACGTATCCGCGCCAAGGCTGATTGTCGTCAGATGACGGCCAAAGGGCAGGGCAGCGATCAGCCCGGCAATGATATAGGGCGCAACGGTCTTGACCTGTTCGATGTTTCGTCCCGTCACCGAGCCTGCGGTCCAGAGGCGCACGGCATCAAGAGTACTCTGGTCAAAGATCAGCATAACGGTGGTCACAGAGGTCAGGAAGGTCGCAACGATAGCTCCCGCCAGCACGAGCCTGAGGGGGGATTGCCCCACCATTCCCATCGAACCCAGCGCATAGACAACGGTCGCGGCGATGGCTGCGCCGAGAAAAGCAAACCAAACGTAGATGTCGCCGATACCGGCACCGAAAATGGCCATGACGGAGACGACTGCAAAGGCTGCGCCTGCGTTGATGCCGAGCAGGTCCGGTGAGGCGAGGGGATTGTTTGTCACCGCCTGCATGATGGCACCAGAGACAGCCAGTGCGCTACCTGCCAGCAGCGCCGCAAGCGCACGTGGCAGGCGAATGGTCATGACGATCAGGTGATCCCGCGACGTCTCGGATGCGAAGAGTGCCGAGATGACTTTGGCGGGCGGCATCATCGCCGCACCCAGTGAGATGGCGATCACGGTGGCAAGCATGAGCAGACAGAGTAATGCGGCAAGCGCAAGCACTCGTCCTACATCGGTTTCTGCAATATAGCCAGCCGTGCGGTCGGTCATGGGGTCGTCAGGATGAAGCGTTCGACATCGTCGAGGATACGGTTTGCCGAGCTGATGCCGTAGAAGCTCTGCCAAGGGCCGCGGTCGACCCGATAGGCGCGACCTTCACGAACAGCGGGCAGCAATTGCCAGAGAGGGTTCTCCGTCACCTGCTTTTCCAGCACGTCATCCGGCCCGCTTTCGAAACCGCTGGCGGATACGTAGAGAAGCACGTCGCCATCAAGATTTGCCAGCTCCTCCCAGTCTGGACGCTTCACGATCGTGCCGTCAGTCACGGTCTCGTAGGCCGTTCGCTTTACGCCTGCCTCATGCAGCACCGCGAAAGGGGCGTAGGCGTTCGGTCCGTCGACAAACACGACAAACCGGTCAGGGGCCAAACGGACGGTAGAGACCGTGAGTTTCTTGTCTTTCATGCGTTCACGAATGGCCGAGACACGGTCATTGTAGGCCGTCAAAGAACTCCTCGCCACACCTTCACGACCGGTCACTTCGGAAAGGCGCTGGAGATAGACCTTCCAGTCCATATGCTTGAAAAGCACCGTTGGTGCAATCTTGGCAGCCTGTTCGTAGATGCCGGAATGGGCCTCCGCCGAACCGATGATAAGATCCGGTTTCAAGGCTGCGACACGCTCGAGGCTTGGCTCCCTGGGATTGCCGAGATCGACCATTTTTTCGGCCCTGACCACATCGAGCACTTCGCTTTCCGTGATTGCCATATAAGGGGTCGCGATGACAGGTGCCTTCAGTTCGATCAGCATTCCAAGCGTGATCAGCGGGTCGAGCGTGACGATCCGTTTTGGCGCAGCCGGAATGCAGAGGGGCGGATTGTAGACGTCCTCGGTCAGCAAGGTCCCCTGGCAGGCGGCCTGCGCCAGTGAACCGGTCATAAGAAACGCGAGGAGAAACAGACAGAAACGCAAGAGGGCCACCATTTTGTCGCCGGAAATCGAAAACGGCTGCGGGGGTAATGCCCCCCGCAGCCCGAGATAATCAGAACTTGGCCCGGAGGTTCAATCCGAATGATCGGCGCTTGCCAGCCTGGCCGTAAGGCAGCGAGTAATCCGGATCAATCAGGGTGAAGTATTTTTCATCCGTCAGGTTCTCCGAAAACAGCGTCACCTGCCAATTGTCCTTCTTGAAACCCACCTGCGCGTTGACGATGAAGCGCGCATCAATCTTGTACATGCCGTTCGTGCCGAAGCGCGAATTATAGCTCGTCGTGTACTTGGCATCGGCTCCGACAAAAACACCATTTTGGAACTCATAACGACCGCCAAAGCCCAGGCTCCATTCCGGTGCTTCGGGAAAGGACTTGCCGTCCTGCGGTTCGCTGAGCGCTGCATGGTTGAAGTCGATGAACTTGGTGTTGAGGTAACCGACCGATGCAAAGGTGGTGAATTGGTCCGTGACCTGCATGGACGGTTCGATTTCAAAACCCCAGGAGCGAGATGTGGCGGCGTTCGAAATGATGCGATAACCGGGGATCGAGGGGTCAGGCCGGATCTCGACCTGCTGATCCGAATACTTAGTGTAGAACAGATTGGCATTCAACGTCAGGCGGTCGTCCAGCAGTGTTCCCTTGTACGACAGTTCAATGTTCTTGGAGTATTCGGGATCATAGGTGCCGAGTTCGCCCGTCACGCGGTCGAGATAGGACCCACCCGAGCGGAAGCCTTCCGTATAGGTGAGCCCCACCTTCTGGTTGCTGCCGAACTCCTTGGATATGCCGACTTTAGGCACGAAATTGTACTCGGTAAGGGACGTCGGGTCGCCAGTCAGGACAGGGGAGTCATCGATCAGACCGGAATAATTCTGCTGGTGGTCCTTGTCTCTCAGGTAATCCAGGCGTCCGCCCAGCGTCGCAAACCAGGTCGGCGCAAACTCGTAGGTCGCTTCACCGAAGATGGCCAGGTTCGCGGTTGTGCGGTGCTGCGTGTCATTCTGCTGGTAATAATCGAACGCAACGATATCCGTGGCACCATCCCACTTTTCGTAGCTGCCATAGATGCCGGTTACCCATTTCCAACGATCGCCTTCATAGTTCAGGCGGAATTCCTGGGTGAGGATGGAGTTGTCATCTTCGCCGGTGATACCGTTGACGACATTTTCGGTGCCATAATCAATGGAGCGCCGGTTATTGATGCCGTATTGATAGCCGGTCTGCGATGTGAAGCGCAGGGTTTCAGAAATGTCGTGGGTGACCTCAAGTCCGAGATTATGCGCCTCGGTCCAGCGATATTCGGTGTAGGTGACAGGCGCGTTATTGAAATCCCCCCGTCCCGAATAGAGTCCGACGAGTGCGTCGTTCGGCCGGTCCTTCGAGTAGGAATAGGTGAGGACTGCGCGGGTATCCGGCAGCTCTGACGGCGTCAACAGCAGCTTGGCGCGCGCAATGCCGCTGATATCAGTGATCAGATCGTCGTAATTGTCGTATGACTTGAAATCGGAGTAGCTGGGCTGGGCCCTAGAACGTTCATAGGACCCGGAGAGCCGCAGCGCGACCTGATCCTCTACGATAGGCGTGTTGACCGTGATGGCGGTGCCCACAAGATGATCGGTACCAACGGTCGTGGAAACTTCGACTTCCTTTTCGAAGGTCGGATCCTTCGATTTGATATAGACGGCTCCGGTCATGGCGGCGCGGCCGGAGAGCGTCGATTGCGGGCCGCGATAGACCTCGACCTGCTCAACGTCCCAGAGATTGCGGGCGCCGAAGCGGGCATTGTAGCGCGTCTGAAGGATGCCATCGATATAGATGGAGCCTGCCGGCCCACCGGACGATACCAGGCCCTCGGAACTCATGCCGCGGATAACGAAACCAGCGTTGACTGTGGCGCTGTCCATCGTGTTCGCCATGCGACGAAACGTTTCCTGCGTGGTGCGGATCTGGCTATTCGCCAGGCTTTCGGCATTGAGAATAGCGACACTGCTTGTCGTACCGCCAAGCGTGGTCGCATTGCGGGCACCGTAGATCACGATGGGTTCGAGCAGGGTTCCTTCTTGCTCCGGGTTTTCTGAGGCGGAAGTCGCGTTCTGCAAGGTGACCCGGTTTTCGCCGGCAAAGCGCGCATCGACGCCTGTCCCGGCAAGCACGGCCTTCAAGGCCTGTTCAGGTGTCAGCGTCCCATTCACGCCGCGGGTTGATTTGTTTTGGGCAACCGACGCGTCGAACAGAATCTGGAGGCCCGTCTGGGCAGCAAGGCTGTTGAGCGCTGGAGTAAGCGGACCGGCCGGTACGGAAATCGCGTGCTGCGACATTTGAGCCTGCGCCTCTCGCACCATTGCCGGCAGGGCAGGTGTCAACATCACAAGCGCCGATCCTGCTAATAGGACTGCTCTGAGGCTCGCCCGGGCCTCGTGTGTAGTGGAAAAAGTCTTCGTCATAGAACCCCCAAACTCTCCGGTACTCAAGGCTTTGCAGCCCACCGTAAGGAGCAACGCCACGTTGTGCTCGGGGGGTAGACGATTGATTTTCCCGGTTTGGGACTCTGACCCCAAAAAAATCTCGAGCTTTTTAAAGTTTGTCAGGGAAAAGTAGTCACCGGTTTTGCCGAGAAGACAAACGACAACAAAAAAATCGAGAGACTGTCTGATTCAGTTTGAACCTGACCTAATCTCATCAGCGACGCCGAGATGTTGACGCATGGCCAGGCGCAATTCTTCGTCCCGATCTGTCGGTGCCTTCAAGACACAGGTCGGACAGTATTCTCCGCCCTTGACGAGATAAAATCGACAGCAGCCGCCGCGTTGACGGAAGGTGTATGAAAATTCCTGCTGGTTGTTGTCGAGCACGCTCAAATCGAAATAGTGGAGCTGACGGTTGGCTAGCGGCGAACCGGGCACTTTGAGGATCTGCATTGCCGACGCCTTGGCCGCCTCGACGCTGCCGAACCGGCGGCCGGAATCGAGAAAGCGACCGGCAATTGCATCACCGGCGAGCCGCCAGAGCGCTGTGCGGGAGAGGCGCGTGCGTGCATGGATCGCGTCGATGACGGGGCGGAAATGCCGCTCGATTTCGGCCCGCAGCCGTTCTTCGGCAACAGCGTCACCCAATTGACCCTGCCAGAATGTCTCTTCGAGAAAACGGACATGGGCGCGTCGCACCCGGTGCATCTCACCGTCATGCGGCTCTTGCGTCGTGTAGAATGAAAGCGCGACGCTGGCCGGAGAAAGGTTTGGGATGAGGCCAAAACCAGCGAAGATCGGCACAGTAGCGGCGGCCAGAATGTAGCCATAGTCGGTCATCAACAGCGCCCCAGCCGTCTTGATGTCTGTGCCTTCGTTCAGCGATTGCTCGAAGGCGAGAAATTCGCCCAGCGCCACCTCGTCGGAAAAGAATGCCTCGGCTGTCGTCCATCCTGCGCCTACTTGACCGATATCCGCACGGACATCCGGCATATAGGCGGCCTGCGCATCCAGTGCGCGGCGGACCATTGCCTCCTCCGATGTTGGTATGTCCATCGCCGCCATCATCGCTTAACCCTCGCGCCTTAGAGCATCGTACCAAAAATTGGAATCGGCACGATGCTCTAGATTCTTGTTTTCGCATCGGACTTTCCGAAAACCGGTTCCCACTTTTCGGACCGATGCTGTAGGCGATTTTCGCCAGTTCCGAACCAGAGAGTTGCCAGTCGTGCGGGCAGCGTGTCAAGTACCGGTCGCTCCAGCATATGCGCGCCCGCGACCGGATGCAGGCGCGTGCCGCCGGTCACGAAATCACACCAGGCTGCGGCGGCCTGCCGGTTTACAAAGGCGTCTCCATCGGAGAGGAAAATATGGACGGGACAATCGAGCGTGCCGCGCGTCGCATCATGGGTATAGGTCTCGCATATTCTGAAATCATTGCGCAGCAACGGTTCGAAAAGCTCCATTGCCTCGGGATTGTTGAGGATTTCAGCATCTGTTCCGCCGAGATCGATAAGCGCTTGGCGAAAGGCGTCGGCTTCCATCGTGTGGAACGGCTCTCGCTCATAGACCATGCGGTCCGGCGCATTGCAACCGAGCGCGAAAAACACCTCCGGCATCGGCAAGCCTGCCGCTGAAAAGCGACGGGCGATTTCATAGCCGAGGAGGGCACCCATCGAATAGCCGAAAATCGCATAGCGCCCGCCGATATAAGGCTCAAGCTCAACGGCCAGTTGATCGGCAAGCGCGTCAATTGACCTCGGTGCCGGTTCGCAATAGCGCGCTTCGCGGCCCGGCAGTGCGACCGGATGCACCGTCATCGTGCTCGGCGCGGTTTGTACCCAGTTGCGGAAAAGCCCGGCCCCGGTGCCTGCTGGCGGCAGGCAAAGAAGCACGGGGCGTGATGGCGTTATCGTCATATGTCAATCTCAATATGGTCTGTGGCCGGGGGGACTTGCGGGCGAAGGCTGTCGATATAGGCCGCAAGGTCGGCAAGGACGGGGTGCTCAAAAAGGACGCGCATTGGTACAGGCACGCAAAACGCGCCGCGAAGTCGGCTGGCGACACGCACGGCAAGGAGCGAATGGCCGCCAAGCTCAAAGAAGTTGGCCTGCCCATCCAGGGGACCAGATTTGAGCACCTCCGTCCAGATTTGCGCCAGTGTGATTTCAGTCGCGGAAGGCGTTGCGGATTTCGGGATGCCCGATGGTGCCTGTTTCGTTGGCATCAAATGGGTGCGGTCCCCAGAACCGCCCTCAGATAGACCGGCAACCGCCATCACTGAAGGCAGTTCATCCAGAATTGCGCACACATCTGTGGTGGATGAGCGGATCATGATGGCGATAATATCGCCCAGTCGTTCGAGCAGAGCCGCTGCCGTCTCAGAGGCGAGCATATCGCGGCTGAAACCGGCCATCAGCGTCAGGCCTGCCGTATGCGGTGTCGCCCAGAGCGTGAGCGGAAAATGCGTTCGCTCATCAAAGTCGATGCCTTCGGTTTTGAGCAGTGCAGGCGCATCCGCTCGCTTCGCCTGCACTGGGAAATTCTCAACGACGAGCAGCGTGTCGAAAAGCGAAACGCCCGGGCCTTGGATAGCGGCGAGGGGTACATGGTCGTGTTCGCCCGTTTCGGCATGGGCTTTCTGAATGGTTGCGAGCCAGTCCGAGACGGATAGGCCCTCATTAAGGCGGACACGCACGGGCAGCGTATTGATGAAGAGGCCGATCATCGTCGTTGCGCCCTCCAGTGTCACGGGGCGCCCGGCTGTGGTTGTGCCGAAAATGAGATCACGGCTGCCGGTCTGGCGCGCGATCAGCAAGGACAACGCGCCTTGCAGCAGCGTGTTGAGCGTCAGCCCATGGGCGGCACCATAGGCCAGCACGGCCTCATGCAGCGGCTTTGGGACTTCCCGGCATTGCCGCTCGAACTGGCCTGTCGCGTCCCCTGCCAGAAGCCGGGTTGTGCCCGCAAAACCCTGAAGCCGATCCTTCCAGAAGCGAAGCGACACGGCCCGCTCGCGCTTCTTCAACCAACCGATGTAATCGCCGTAAGGGCGGGCGGGCGGAAGGGCTGGCTCGGCCTTGCCTGCCGCGCGCCGATAGAGCGAGAGCACTTCGTCGAGCAATTGACGGATCGACCAGCCGTCGAGGATGATATGTTGGTAGCAGACAACCATGATCGACTGGTCTTGTCCGGTGCTGATCCATTGGACCCGGATCAGAGGCGGACGGCGCAGGTCAAACGGCTCGGCCCGGTTGGCAGAAAACAGTGCTTGCAGCCGTTCACGCTCGCTTGCCGGATCGTTACCAGTCCAGTCCAGCGTAGTGAATGCCACCGGAAGGCTGCGGAAGGCGATCTGGAACGGCTCGTCGCGCTCCTCCCAGAAGAACCCCGAACGCAGGATCGGATGGCGGTCAATTGCGCCTTGCCATGCCGCCTTCAGAGCCTCCGCATCGACGGCTCCGGTGATGCGCAGCGCCGTTTGCGGCATATAGAGGCCGCCGCCGGGGGAAGACACCGAATGAAAAAGGATGCCCTCCTGCATCGGGGCAAGCGGATAGATGTCGGCGATGTTGTTGCGCTCAAGGCGCTGGCTCGCATTCTGCATGGTGCCCTCAGAGATTGCGCAGGATGGCTTCGAGATCATCCTGATCAAGTGTCATGTGCTTGAAGTCTGCTGGTGTGTAGCCGGCTTCGGTTGATGTCAGGCAGAAATCGACAAGGCTTTCGAGATGGTTTTGCAGCCCCGCCGCGAGTGTTTCGATTGTCTGCCGATCATGAATCTGCCGGGAATAGGCAAGGCGAATGCGCAAATGCCCGCCGCTTATGATTGCATTGATATCAAGGAGCACCCCGCGCCCATTGCGCGCGCCACGCGGATCGCCCGATGGCTCGGCTGCGCGTGACAGCAACGCATCGCCGGAAAACAACGTGTCCGTCTGGCCAAGATAGTTGAACCGTATCTCGGCGATATCCTCCAGCTGTGGCAATGCCACGCCCTTCAGATATTTCAGAACGCCATAGCCGATGCCGTCGTTTGCAACACGGCGGAGACTTTCCTTGACCGAGAGCAATGTGGTGCGCCTGTCGCGCCCGGTGACATCGAAGAGAACGGGATAAAGGCCTGTGAACCAACCGACGGAGCGGCTCAGATCGACGCCTTCGAACAGGTCTGCCCGGCCATGACTTTCAAGGATCAGCCGGAGCCTGTCGTGTCCGGTCCAATCGCGGATTGCATTATAAAGTGCCGCAAGCATGATTTCTTCGGCATCGATTGGATAGCAGGACGGCACGTCTCGAAGAAGGCGTCCGGTGAGGTCAGGATCGATTGTCAGATCAACGATGTCGGTGTCGCCAGCGCAATTGCTGCCCGAACGGTTCGTCGGGATCGCTGCGGTCTTGGCCTCGGTTATCGTGCGCCAATGGTCCTTTTCACCATCGAACACCGCGCTGTCTTTCAGCTCGCGCACCCAGGTATCAATCCCTGTTGTGCGGGGCGGCAAGCTCATCTCAAGACCGGCCTCAAACGCTGTCAGGCATGTTTGAAGGTCATCAAGGAGAATGCGCCAGGACACCCCGTCGATCACGAGATGATGCGCTGCGATCAGCAGCCGTTGCTCGCACCCGTCGATGGTCACAAGCGTGGCACCCCAAACCGGGCCATCAGTGAGATCGAAACGGCGTTGCAGCGCATTCGCCTCAACCAAGAGCACGGCATCCGCTTCGGTTGCTGTACAAGAGGTGGAACGCAGCGGCGGTGCCCCTTCCAGCTCCGTCACGGATTGTCGCCACTGTCCGTCTTGCTGCCAGAAACGGCCGCGCAGCGCATCATGGGTCTGGTGGAGAAGGTCCATAGCCTGCTGAAGCGTCTTCTCATTGATCACCCTGCGGGGCCTCAGCATCAATGCCTGATTCCAATGGGCAATATCAGGGTAATTCTGCTCAAAAAACCAGTGCTGGGCCGGGCCAAGCGGAATGTCGCCGCTCATTGGTCCGGTTTCATGCAACTCTGTCGCCAGATCCGAGACGGATGCGGCAAGGGCTGCAAGCGTTGAATATTGGAAAATATCGCGTGGTTTGATGGCAATACCAATGCGGCGCGCCGCAGCCACGACCTGAATAGCAAGAATTGAATCTCCACCAAGCGCAAAGAAGTTGTCGTTGCGTCCAATCGCCTCGCGTCCGAGAAGTTTTGCCCAGATCGCGGCGATCTTCTCTTCATGGCCTTTGTGTGGCGTCTGGTCTTCTGCAAGCGTTTTGGCTTCATCGGATGGATCGGGCAGGGCCTTGCGGTCGAGCTTGCCGTTCGGCAGGCGCGGAAGCTTGTCCAGCATCGCAAAAAACGTCGGCACCAGATGGCGCGGCAGTTCTCGGCTCAGATGGGCAGAGAGCGCTGCCTTACCGACAGGTGCCGCCACCTCAATCCATGCGGCGAGGCGGGCATAGCCGGTATTGTCCCGCCAGGCATCGACGGCGGCTCCTGTCACGCCCGGATAGCGCATCAGCACGGCCTCGACCTCGCCCGGTTCGATCCGAAAACCGCTGATCTTCATCTGGCGATCAGTTCGGCCGAGATAGTCGAGATTGCCATCGGCCAGCCGACGAACGCGGTCTCCGGTCTTGTAGAGCAGGGGGGCTTGGCCGGTGCTGTCAAACGGGTTTGGCAGGAAGCGCTCCGCCGTCAGGTCCGGGCGATTGTGATAGCCGCGCGCGATACCCTCGCCTGCCAGATAAAGCTCGCCCGGCATGCCGATTGGCACTTCATTGAGTGCTGCGTCAAGGACATGGGCGGTGGTGTTGGTGATGGGCTTGCCGATATGGATGGGCAGCCCCGCGTCATCGATCCGGCATCCGGTGGAATAGGTCGTGTCTTCGGAGGGCCCATAGAGATTGTACAGCGCCTCAACCTGTCCAGTCTCCAGAATCGCGCGTGCAAGGCTCGGTGGCAGCGGTTCGCCCGCAAGGCAGACTGTTTTTGCCTTGGTTGGCAACGGGCCAAACCGCATGAGTTCTGTCATCGGGGTCGGCACGGTGTTGATGAATGTGACCTCGTTTGCGAAGTGCGCGTCCGGCAGTTCGAAAAGATCATCGACGATGAAAATTCGCCCACCAGCGGCGAACGTCACGAAAATTTCGAAGATGGACAGGTCGAAGCAGACGGATGTTGACGCAAGCATTCCGGCAAAGCTCTCCGCCGGGAAGGTGTCGAGCGCCCAATGTGTGAAGGCAACCGCATTGCGATGTTCGATTGCAACCCCCTTCGGCTGCCCTGTCGAGCCGGAGGTGTAGATGAGATAGGCGAGATCGCTGCCTTCGGTCGTATGGGGGAGAGGGGCCCCGGAGACGGCCTGCGTTCCGTTCCAGACGGCGGTCGGATCAAGCGTCTTGATCTCGGCGAAGTCGGCGCGCTCTTCTTTTGTCAAGATGAGGGAGAGGCTTGCATCCCTTGCGACAAAGGCGATCCGATCTGCCGGATATTTGGGATCGAGCGGCACATAGGCAGCGCCCGTCTTCAAGACGGCAAGAATCGAAGCAATGAGGTCGATGTTGCGCTCAAGGCAAATACCGACGGCACTGCCGCGTCCGATGCCAAGGGAGGCGAGATGCCGGGCGAGCGCCTCTGCTTGCCGATCAAGCTCAGCATAGGTCACGCTCCGGTTCCGATCTGTGACGGCAATGGCATCGGGTGTGCGCTCGGTTGAACGCGCAAAGAAGCCATGCAGACTTGCTGGCACCGCATCATAGGTCTTTGCCGTCGCGTTCCATGTGGCGATCTGCTGGCGCTGGCGCTCGGGCAGGCCGTCTATTTCGATCTGTGCTCGCTCAGGGGCCGATAGAAGAGCCTCGACCAAGGCCGTGAAAGCCTCGGCCATGTGGAGGATCGTCTCTTGGCGGAAGAGATCGCTGCGATAGATCAAGGTGCCGGAAAACTGGTCGCCGCGATGGCGCAGGTCAAGTGTCAGATCGACCTTCGATGTTTCCTGTGCGAGCACCACCGGGGTAACCGTCAGGTCATCGGGGCATGGGCTATGCTGCTCGTCGGCTTGCCAGGTGACCATCACTTGGAACACAGGGTTATGGCTCCAGCTTCGCTCGACCGAGAGGGCATCGACCACACATTCAAACGGCGCGTCTTGATGGCGGAAGGCATCAAGGACGAGCAAACGTGTGGCTGCGACCTGCTGCTCGAAGCTTGTCGCAGCATCATGCGTCAGTTTCAGCGCCAGCGTGTTGACGAACAGCCCGATAACATCCTCCAGCGCGCGGTTTGGCCGTTCGGATACCGGGGTTCCGATGACGACATCGGATGCGCCGGAATAACGTGACAGCAGGGTCGAAAAGGCGGAGAGAAGCACCATGAAGGGTGTGGCGTCCCGCTCATGGGCAAAATTGACCAGACGTGCTGTAAGCGCGCTATCGAGATGGAAGGGAATGCTGCCGCCCTTGAATTCCTGCCGCGCACCACGCGGAAAATCCGTCGGCAGCTCCAGAAGCGGGGGGGCATGTTCCAGCTGGCGGCGCCAATAGTCGATCTGCTCGCCCAGCGGCTGCTTTCGCTGCCAAGCGGCAAAATCACCATAGGTCAGGGTGAGCGGTGGAAGGTCTGCCACTTTGCCCTGTCGGCCCGCATCATAGAACCGCGTCAGATCCCGCAGCATCAGCTGAAGCGATTGCGCATCCGAGACAATGTGGTGGAGTGCGACGAAAACAACGTGCTCGTCAGCGGAGAGACGGAAAATTCGGGCGCGGAAGAGGGGACCGGTCGCCATGTTGAATGGCTGCCTGCATGCAGCAGCCAGCACTTCCGGCAGGGTGGCCTCATTCACATCCACGATTGCGATGTCTGGCTCGTTGGTTCCACCGATCTCGACCACAGGTTTGCCATCGCGGTTGACGATCTGCGTGCGCAATGCCGGATGGCGTGCGGCAAGGGCTGTGAATGCGTGTTGCAACACCTCCAGATCAAGCGCGCCATGAAAGCGGATCGCGGCAGGAACAGTGTAGGCGGCGCTGTCTGGTTCCAGCTCGGCCAATGTCCAAAGCCGCTGCTGGGCAAAGGACAAAGGTATCGTCGCACTATTCGGGAGGGCATCGATGGTGCTGGAGGGTGCCGCCATCGGCGTCTCGTCACGCTCAAGCGCTGCGGCGAAATCCTTGAGGCGGGGGAATTCAAACAGCTTCCGCAGCACGGCATTTGTCGGAAGCGAAGACGAAAGCCGGGTAATCATGCGCATGGCCAGCAGCGAGTGGCCGCCGAGCCGGAAGAAATTGTCGTCCCGGCTGATCGAATCGATGGCCAGCACATCAGCCCAGGCATCAGCGACACGCTGTTCCGTTTCGGTCTCAGGCGGGCTGGACCCGGTGGCGACTGTTGCGGCCAGCGATGGCAGTGCTGCGCGATCAATCTTGCCGTTCGGCTGCTGCGGCAGGCGCGGCAGGAAGCACCACAGCGTCGGCACCATATGCACGGGGAGGACTTCGGACAGCGCCCGGCGCAGCTCGGTTTCATCCAGCCTCACGCCGTCTTGGGGTTCGATAAAGGCGGCCAGCTGCCGATCAGTGCCTTGCGTGACAGCCACAACCGCCTTTTCGACGCCCTCCATCTGTTCGAGATTGTGCTCGATCTCGCCTGTTTCGATGCGCAAGCCACGCACTTTGACCTGATGGTCAAGCCGCCCGCAAAATTCCAGATTGCCATCTGCGCGGCGGCGGATGCGATCCCCGGTCCGGTAAAGACGAGAGCCGGGCTCACTCGAAAACGGGTTGGCAATGAACCGCTCAGCGGTTTGCTCAGGTCGGCCAAAATAGCCGCGCGCCAAGCCCGTACCGCCGAGATAAAGCTCGCCAGAAAGGCCGGGCGGGCGCAGGCGGCCGGCACGGTCGAGAATATAGGCTTGCGTGTTCGGCAATGGCTTGCCGATAGGCACAACGCCGCCCTGATAATGATCGCCCTGCAACGGAACTTCCGTTGAAAAGCAGGTATCCTCCGAAGGACCGTAGAGATTGAGGATACGCAGGTTCGGATAATCGCGTTTCAGGATGGCAACGAGTGCTGCTGGCAATGGCTCGCCGCAGAAGGTTGCCGTCTGTACGCTGTCTGGCAATCTGTGTTCTTGCAGCAATTCTTGCAGGAGGCTGGGGACCGTATTGATGAAAGTCACATCAACCTTGCTTGCGAGCTGCGGCAGTGCCAGAAAATGATCTGCGACAACGAGCGTGCCGCCGAGGACGAGGGGCGCATAAAGTTCGAAGATCGACAGGTCAAAGCTGATCGAGGTCGGCACCAGCATGCGCGCCACCTCTTCGCGCGTAAAGCGCTCCCGCGCCCAATACATGAAGGCGACGACGGAGCGGTGTTCTATCGCCACGCCCTTGGGCCTGCCCGTCGAGCCGGATGTATAGATGATGTAGGCGAGATGGTTCGGTGAGACGGCAGGCCGCGCCTCCAGCCGGATGTCCGGCAATGTTGTGACGTCAAGCAGCGTTTGCGCCTGCGTGACGAAGGCCGGGCGGTGATCAGCGAGCAGGATGGTAATCCCGCTATCCTCGGCAATGAAGACAAGGCGGCTTGGCGGATAATCGGCATCGAGCGGCACATAGGCCGCACCCGCACGCATGATGCCAAGGATACCCGCGATCATCCGGGGCGAGCGGCGCATGCAGATGCCCACCCGGTCGCCGGGCTTCACACCAGCCGCAACCAGATTTGCGGCAATGCGCGAAGACTGCGCTTCGAGGTCGCGATAGGACCAGGTGAGGTCGCCATCGGTCACCGCGTCCGCATCCGGCGTTTGCTCGACCTGTTTCAGGACGAGATCATGCAGGCATTCCTCAACCGGATAATCCCGCACGGGACCGGAACCCGCCGCGATGATGGCCGCTTCCTCCTCCGGTGCCAGCAGCGAAAGCGTGGAGAGCCGCCGCGAGGGTTCGCGCACCACAAGCTCCAGCAGGCGCTCAAAACGGGCAAGCATAGAGGCGATGGTGCTCTCGTCGAAAATCTGGCTCGAATATTCGATCTTGCCCTTGATGTCCGGCTGGTCGTCTTCAAGGTTGAAGCGCAAGTCATATTTTGTTGCCACTTCGCGCAGCGGATAGGCTTCAATCGTCAGTCCATGCAGACCCGGCGGCGGGGCAACGCTGTGCTGGATGTCGAATTTCACGTTGAAGAGCGGGTTCAGGTCCGAGAGCGAGCGCTCTGGATTGATTGCTTCGACGAGGCGCTCGAACGGGATATCCTGATGGGCAAGGCCACGGCGCACAGCATCGGCAACCTTCTGGAGCAGAACCAAAAAGGCCGGATCGCCGGACAGGTCGTTGCGAAAGACAAGCGTGTTGACGAGCGGCCCCATCATGGTCTGCGTCTCGGGCCGGTCGCGGTTGGCAACCTCGCTGCCGAGGATGATATCGTCGCTGTCGGTATAGAGATGCAAAAGCACGTTGAAGGCGGCAAGCAGCAATGTGAACAGGCTGACATTCTGCTCGGCGGCAAGTGCGCGCAGCCTGAGCGACAGCCCCCGGTCGATCAAAACGGGAAGGTGTGCGCCGCTGAAGCTCGCTGTCAGGCTGTGTGGCCGGTCCAATGGCAATTCCAGCACCGGCAGCTCGCCCGCAAGGCTTTCTGTCCAATAGGCGAGCTGGTTGGCAAGAGTGGGGCCGTCCAGCAAGTCGCGCTGCCACAGCGTCCAATCGGCAAACTGCACCGGAAGGGGCGCAAGCACTGCTGCTGTTCCCGTCGCTTCGGCATGGTAGAGCGTTGAGAGATCGCGGGCAAAGACGCCCATCGACCAGCGGTCGCTGATGATATGATGCATGCCAAGCGCCAGCACATGCTCATGCTCGTGAACCCCGACCAGCGTCGCGCGGATCGGCGGGCGGGTGAGATCATAGGGCGTCTCGACAAATGCTTTGAGCTGAAGACGGGCTTCCTTTTCCGGGTCTGGATGCTGTCGGCAATCGTGATAGCCTATATCGGCTGCGCCGGATGCCTCGACAATTTGCTGCGGCTGGCCATCCTCGCCCATCGTAAACCGCGTCCGCAGGGGTTCGTGCCGCGCAATGAGGGCGGCATAGGCGCGAGACAGGGCTGCGCGGTCAAGCGGGCCTTTCAGCCGAAGTGCTAGGTTCATATTGTAGGCCACGGTGCCGGGTTCCAGCTGCTGCATGAACCAGAGGCGTTTTTGCGCCGATGACAGCGGAACCGCAGCCTCGCGGTCTGTCCGTGGCTGAATGCCGGAGGGGGCGGGAAACGTGATGCCCTGTGCTTTCAGCTTCTGTTCCAGTAGCGCCCGCCGCTCCGGCGAAAGCCCGGCGATCTTGGCGAAAAGTTCGTTCATCGTGCATTTCCTCCGGCGAGAAGCCTGCTCACATCGGCGTCGGATAGGGTATCGACCTCATCGAGAAGATCGGCGAGAGCAGAAAGGTCGGTCTTCTCCGTCATGCGCTCCAAAATCGATTTGGCGATGGCTGCGGCGGTCGGATTGTCGAAAAGCAGCTCGCGCATGGCGATATCGACGGGGAAGGCTTCGCGGAGTTTGGCAACGGCGCGGATGGCGAGCAGGGAATGGCCGCCGAGTTCATAAAAGCCGTCATCGGCCCCGATGGGTGACAGGCCGAGGATCTCTTCGAAAATGCCGATGATCCTCGCCTCGGTGTCATTGCCCGGTTTGCGATAGGCGACACCGAGTGCGGGGCGTCCACGCCCGCCGTCAGTGGCGGCTGCCTCTTGCGCATCGATGTCGGACGTGACCGGGGGAATGGTCCCACCCGACAGCATGGTCTGTCCGGTTGCGCCGTTTTCAATCAGGCATCGCGTCAGATCCCATGCGGCCTCAGTCGATATCGCGAAGGCGTTTGCACGGCCCGTCGCCTGCAAGGTCGTGCCGGGTTCCGCCTCGATCAGTGGATAGCCAATCGCAAACCATGGCGTGGTGCCGTTCTTGTTCTCTTCGGCGACAATCCGGTCGATGGCATGGTGCGTGGCGGCGTAAGCACCAAGGCCGAGCCCGCCAACGAGGGTTGAGAGCGAGGACTGAACGCAGCAAAAGCCAATTTTCCGCTTCGCGACAGCTTCACCAAGCGCACGAACCGGGCGCAGTTTGCTCGAGATGTTATAGGCCCAATGGGCATCCGTCAGCTCACCAATCAGCGCGGCGGATTGATGGTTCGACTGCGGCAGGCTCAGAAAGATGCCGTCGATCCGGCCCAGCTCTGCGAACACATCGTCCAGAGCGCCTTTCAAGGCGGCGGCATCGCCGCAATCGAGCTGCCGTTTGAGACGTGCCGGATACTCAAAAGCCGGTGCCGTAGTATCTTGAAGCAAGGCGACGGTTGCGCCGAGCCCAGACAGAGCATCAACCCAGGTCTTGCCAACGCCATCAACGATATCGCCGACGACCACATAGACGCCGTTGCGCTTGAAGTCCGGGCCGCCTTGCGGCGCGTCAAACCGTTCCGTCTCCGGCAGCCAGCGATGCGCGCCACGCAAGGCGAGCACATCGTCTTTCCCCGACAGAGCGTCGCGAATACGCCTTGCACTCTCAATTGGCCGTGCAGCATCGATGTCGATATGACGGCAATGGAGCGACGGATATTCCTGGGCGATCACCTGGAGAGTGCCAGCCACCAGAGCCTGCGCAATATCGAGATCTTCCAGACCCGTCACATCGGCTGCCGATCTTGTCAGAAGCGTGAGGGTGACCGCGCGGTCGTTCTTGGCCAGTTCCCGCACCAGCGCCAGAAGGGCTTGCGCCGCAGCTTCCGGCGCTTCGTTCGAGCAAGGGGTGAGAGGCCAGCCGAAGACGATATGGTCTGGGCTTGCCCCCCGCTCGGCAAGGGTCTCGAAAAGGCTGGCGTAGTCTTCGCTGATCGTGGGGCGGAGGCTGAAGCAGCGGAAGTCGGGTTCACTGAAACCAGCGCCGATCAATGCGCGATAGGGTTCCGCACCACTTCGCTCAAGCTCAGTGGCGAGAGTGGAGCCAAGCTGACCATCGTCAAAAACAAGCACGCGGCCCTTCAACCGATTAGGCCCGTGGCTCAATTGCGCACGCCGCCAATTGGTGCGGTAGAGGCCGGGGCCTTCAGCAGGTGCTGCTGTTCTTTTGGGCGTGGCAGGCTCGCTATCCGCATCGACCCAGTAACGTTCGCTTTGGAAGGGATAGGTGGGAAGCCGTACGCGGCGTCGGCCAGAGGCTTCAACTGAATCCAGAACGCCGTTCAATTGCCAGAACTGACCGACAGCAGACAACACCTGCCCTGATTCATCCTTGCCTTCTGCGAGTGTTGCCAGAATTCGGCTTCCATCAACGCCCGCCACAGCGGTCAAGGTGCCGAGTGCGCGACCGGGGCCGATTTCGATGAAAACAGGTGCTGCAAGGGCTTGCAGTGTGCGTGTCCCATCTTCGAAGCGGACGGGCTGCAACAGGTGACGCGCCCAATAGTCCGGGTCGGTCGCATCCTGTGCCGTCATCCATGTTCCCGTGACATTGGAAATCAGAGGAATTTGCGGCACTGAGAGGCGCACACCTGCAACGACATTGCGAAACTGTACTGCCGCTTCCGTCATCATTGGCGAGTGGAAGGCGTGGGCGGTTTTCAGCATACGCCCTGCAATGCCCTTGTTTTTCAGGCGCACTTGTAGGCTTGCAATTGCCTCCACCGGGCCGGAGACAACGCTGACACCGTGCGCATTGGCCGCAGCCAGCGTAATGACCTCATCAAGCCACGGCGTGATTGGCTCATCCGCATGCATCACCGCCAGCATGGCACCGGGTGCTTGAGCCTGCATCAACCGCCCGCGCGCAACGACGAGCTGGAGCGCTGTTTCGAGGTCGAAGATACCCGCAAGGCAGGCGGCGACATATTCGCCAATGCTGTGGCCATGCAGGGCCGTCGGTTTGACGCCGTGGCTCATCAAGGCTTGCGCAAGCGCATATTCAACGGCAAAGAGCGCGGGTTGGGCAAATGCCGTGCGGTCAAGGTCATCCGCGTTCGAAAACAGGCAGGCTTTGAAGTTGATCCCCATCAGCCCATCCAGTTTGGATGCGCAGGCATCAAACGGGGCGCGAAAGGCTGGCAGGTCGGCGTAAAGCGCCTTGCCCATCGCCGTATATGGACTGCCCTGACCGGGAAACAGGAAAACGGCTTGCGCTGTCTCGCCTTCCGCCGTGGCGGTTTGAGAGAGGTTGCGCAGATTGCTGGCAGCCTCTTTGGCATCGCGTGCCACGACGAAGCGGCGCTTGGCAAAATCGCGACGGCCATGGCGCAACGTGTGCGCCACATCCGCAAGCGCCGGGGCATCTGCACGGTCCAAGCCTGCTGCGAGGGCCTCGCTGCTGGCTGCAAGCTGCTCCTCGGTTCGTGCCGACACAAGCAACAGTTCCGGGCCGCCGCCTGCCTTTGATGCCGGGCTGGGTGGGGCCTCTTCCAGCACGACATGGGCATTGGTCCCGCCAATGCCGAAGGAGCTTACGCCTGCGCGGCGCGTGCCAATCTGATTGTCCCAATCGCGCAAACGTTGATTGACGAAGAAGGGGCTGGCTGCGAAATCAATCTGCGGATTCGGGTTCTCATAGTGGAGGCTTGCCGGAATCCGCCGGTTTTTCAGGGCCAGCACGGCCTTGATGAAACCTGCAATACCGGCGGCGGTGTCGAGATGGCCAATATTGGTTTTGACGGAGCCGAGCGCGCAGAAGCCCCGGCGCTCGGTATCGCGGCGAAACGCCTTGGTCAGTGCTGCAACCTCTATCGGGTCGCCGAGTCTGGTGCCCGTTCCATGGGCCTCGATATAGCCAATGGTATCAGCGCGCACGCCTGCCATGGCCTGCGCATCGGCGATCACCGCCGCCTGACTATCGACCTGCGGCGCGGTGAAGCTCGCCTTCAACGCACCGTCATTGTTGATCGCAGAGCCAAGGATGACGGCGTCTATCGTGTCGCCATCGGCCAGCGCATCTTCCAGCCGTTTCAAAACGACGATACCGACCCCGCTGCCGGGGACCGTGCCGCTTGAGGCCGCATCAAAAGCGCGGCAATGGCCATCAGGCGAGAGGATTCCGCCTTCGCGAGCGCGGTAGCCGGAGGACTGCGAGAGTGCAATGCCGCCAGCCAGCGCCATGTCGCAATCGCCGGACAGCAGGCTCTGGGCGGCCATGTGGACGGCAACGAGCGAGGAGGAGCAGGCGGTTTGCACGGTAATGGCCGGGCCTCGCAGGTTCAGCTTGAACGCTGTACGGGTGGCTAGAAAGTCCTTGTCATTGCCAACGAACAGCTCATAGGGGCTGACGGTCTCGCGGATGCGGCTATTGTCATGCAGGTTGAAGACATAGGTATTGATGCCAGCGGCGGCGAAAACGCCAATCGGTCCTTGGGTGCGATCACCCACATAACCGGCGGCTTCCAGCGCCTGCCAGGCGCATTCAAGGAAGATACGCTGCTGCGGATCGAGAATTTCAGCCTCGGCCGGGCTGTAGCCGAAAAAACCCGCATCGAAGCGATCCGCACCCGCCAGCGGTGTGCTGGCGGCGACAAAATCGGGTAATGCCGCCATTTCCGCAGAGACGCCGCGTTGCTTGAGCGCTTCCGGCGAGAGGCGCTCAATCGATTCCGCACCATCAACCAGGTTTTGCCAGAAGCGTTCAACATCCGGTGCACCGGGAAAGCGGCCAGCCATGCCAATGACGGCAATATGATGCCTGTTGTCATCGGAAAGAGGGGCTGCGGACAGGTCATTCATAACAAGGTTCCTTGATCTGTTCTGGTGGTACGCTCAGGAATGAAACGGGCAACCTTTGCCCTTGGGATCGATGAGGCCGAGCCGTCCGCGCTCAAAACGGCGCAGCGTATCGACAGCATTGCGATCCTCAAACCGCAGGCTTCCGCTGTCCACGAAGCGCGAGCAGACGCCCGTATGGCTTTCAGCGAGATATTTATAGGCCGCAATAAACGCGGAATGGGCGCTTGCGAGTTCGTCCGGAAGCGTTTCAAAGATTGGGCGCAGATCCCGCCAGACGCTGATCAGGACGGCATGATCCCACGACATCAGGCCGCTAAAATCGTCCGATTCCACATGCGGCTGGGTCATGGAGGTGCGCACAGTCGCCTCATAGACGTCTTTCGGAAAACTCGCGGCGAGTTCCATGGACGCAGCCGAGGAGACAAGCAGTGTCGAGGCGGTATTAAGCTCCTGTTCGGCAGACGTCAGCTGACCGCGCTCCACCGACAGCTGGAACCGGCGCAGCGAAACGATGAGCCCCTGAACGTTCAGGAAGAATGCCCAGTGAAACTCCCGCCAGATCGCATAGGGAGAGGGAGGGCTGAGGGCGATCATCGAAGCGGCTCCAAACCGAAGGTCCGGGCAAGCAGATGCGCGTGGCTTTCAAAGCCTTCCATCTGGTGACGGACGTGGACCACGGGAAGTTCTGGGCTGCGGGCAAAGAGCTGCGTGACGGCGCGCACCGTCTGAATGAGGCTCCGCACCATGGCGACAGCGGGTTCTTCCGCAGACTGACGGTTGACGCGGAAATAGCGATCATAATCCGTTGCCTGAAAGGGCGTGAGCGGCAGCCCCGCCGTTTCGATTTCCGGCCTTTCGCCTGCCGCCTTGCCCAGATCAGTCAGCAGCGCGTCCAACTGTGCGGTGCTCTGCGGATGGTCAAGCTTAATCGCCTCAAGCAGGCCGGAAAGCACGCCATGCATGCGGCGTTTCTCGATCTCGCTGAGCGGCGTTTCAGCGGGCAACCCGTCAGGAAGTGGCAGGTCGAGCCAGCCATCATCGGCCGGTGCCTCCATCGGACCGGATGCCTTGACCTCTTTCAGTGTGATCTGGCCGCGAACCGGACTTTCGACAGCAAGGCTCTCCTCGCGCGCGGCATCCGGGTCGAGGGCGCGTTGATACTGGCTCAAGGCTGCACCTCCTTATCGGTTGACGGACGTGTCGCCGTCCATCTGGCGACGGAGTGAAAGCGGGCGCATGTCGGTCCAGACCGCAGCAATGTGGTCGAGGCAGGCTTGTTTCGACCCCTCGAAGCCGCCATCGCGCCAGCCAAGGGGGATGGGCTTGTAGGTCGGCCAGATCGAGTATCGCTCCTCGTCGCTGATGACGACGCGGTGCGGAAAGTCAATGGTTTGGTCCTGGTTGCTCATGGCGTTGTTCCGTCGGAGAGGGGGATGAGGCCGAAACCTGCAAGCGATTGCAGGCCGTTCAGGAAGGCATCGTGGATGGCTGTGATGTCGCCATCCGAATGGGCGGTGGAAAGGAAGCCGCCCTTGTCGCCGCTGCGCAGATGAATGCCAGCGGTGAGCAGTTCGAGCGACAGCAATCCCAGTGCAAGCGGCGGAATGCGGCTGCGGTTGACCGCAATCGAGAAGAAGGAGCCGAACTGGGTGAAGACAACGGGCAGCCGCGCTGCCGCAAGCGAGACATTGAGGCGCTCGACAAGGCTGCGCGTGCGTGCGTTGAGGTCATCCTGAAGAGACCTGCCTTGCTGGAGCATGTACGTCGCGGCTGCGCGCGCGGCTGCAAGCGCCAAGGGGTGGCGGCAATAGGTTCCGGCAAAAAAGGTCGGTTGGGCTGGGGGAACAGACTCATCCCCGAAAGACCAGGGGCCACCGTCGATATGGTTCATCAACCGATTGCTGCCCGCAATCAACGCCAGCGGCAGTCCGCCGCCAGCAATCTTGCCATAGGTCGCCAGATCCGCCTCGACTTCGAAATGTTGCTGCGCGCCGCCGGGTGCGACGCGAAAGCCGCTGATCATCTCGTCGAAAATGAGGACAGCACCCGTCCGCTGCGTCACATCACGCAGCGCATGCAGAAAGGCGCGGGGCTGGACGTCGATATTGCGACTTTGCACCGGCTCAACCAGCACGGCGGCAAAGGTTTCGCCATCCCGCTCCAAGATGTCCAGTGCGCGCGGGTCGTTATAGGGGAGCAACACCACATCCTCCGCCGTTGCAGGCGAAATGCCGGGAAAGGCGGGAACGGTGCGCTCGTCATCGGGGGCGGCAATGCGGTTCAGAACCTGATCCGAATGGCCGTGATAGGAGCCGATGAACATCGCAATTTTGTGCCGCCCGGTCGCCGCCCGCGCCAGCCGCAGCGCGGTCATCACGGCTTCGGTGCCGGTATTGGTGAAGGTTACTCTTTCCTTGCCCGTCAGCTTGCAGAAGAGCGCTGCGGTCTCGCCTGCCAGATCAGATTGCGGCCCAAGCGCAAAGCCCTTGGCAAGCTGTGCCTCAATCGCGTCACGGATAAAGGGCGGATTGTGACCAAAGAGGTTGATGCCCATCCCCATCAGCACATCGATATAGCGATTGCCGTCGATATCATGCAGTACTGTTCCCTCCGCCCGGTCTACCACAATCGGGTAGAGTGCCTCCTTGGCCATCAGCGAGAAGGGAACGCCGATTGCCGATTTATCAGAGAGCACGCGCCGGTTTTGCGCACTTGCCACCTTCGACTTTTCCGTCTTCATATTGAAAGCGGCTATGATGGCGGCTGCCGCTTGGGCGGGCGTCGGATTGCTCGTCAACGCATTCATAGGGCGGTTTCCTTTGCGGTCTCTGCCTGCTTTTCGGCAGTGGGCGCTTTCCGGCAGAAGAAATAGGCGGCATGGCTGTCATCGACCGGCCCGCCTTGCGTGCTGCGCAATTCGACGGAAAAGCCGCTTTCATGCAGCGCGCGTGACATGGCGTCGAGATTGTGACCCCAGATTCGGTTGACAACCGAATGATGCTCCCAATGCGGCCGCAAGCGGCTGAAGCGGGAGAGGAGTGCGAGGCGGATACGCCGGAACTGAGCTAACCGGACGAACAGCCGATCCAGCATGGAAACGGGATGCGCATCGGGACGACGGTAGATATCGACGGTGAAGGCACCCCGGTTTGCTGCCGAGTCATATTGCGGTGTAATCAGCCACGCGAAGTCGGTGTTGATCTCGCCCTCCGTTGGATGGCCGCGCCAATAGCGCGACATCTGGGCCGGATGGTTGACGTCGAACACGAAAATGCCGCCCGGCTTCAATGCGCGGCTGACGCTCGAAAACACAAAGACCAGATCGTTGAGGCTTTGCATGTGATTGAGCGAGGCGCTGGTGCACAAAACGGCATCAAAGGGCGTGTCGAAGGTGAAATTGCAGGCATCGCCCTCCGTGAAGGTCACCGACGGGGCGTTTTCGCGCGCATAGCGCAGCATGTCGGCGGAGCCGTCGAGGCCAATCACGTTAAAACCGCGCTCCGAGAGAGCCGCCGCGAGCTGGCCGGTGCCGCAGCACAGATCCAGAATAGCACCACCAGCTGGCACATGGGGCAGCACCACACGCTCGATCGGACCGATCTTATATGCGCCGTAGCGGGGCCCAAGCGTGCGGTTATAGAGCCACGCCCAGTGATCGTATTTGCTTGCTTGTTCAAGCATATCTCTGCTCATTTTCTTTGGAAGGGTTGAGCGCGCCAGAGAGAATGAAGGCGCGCAGATAGGAGCGAAAAAGGCGAAGGTCGAGCGCTGGCTCGACAATCGATGCGAGCGCCAGCGCGCGATGCGTTTCACGGCGCTCAACGGTGCGGATTGTGCCCTGCGATGAACTGGCTGGCTTTTGTTCGAAAAGACCCATCAGCGGGTAAAGCGGATGATCGGTCTCTTCCCGCGCAATGCGATCAAGCTCGGCACGCCATTCCAGCCGGGGAATGCGTTGCAAATGGAGCCCTTCGGCCGCTGCCGCCTCAAACAGCAGCGCGGAGGAGACGGGCGACGAATGGACCAGATGGAAGGTTTGGCCAATCGATGAGGGTTCGTCCGCAAGGGCAATGATCGCGTGCGCGACCGTGTCCACCGGCAGCATTTCCAGCGGGGTGTCACCCTCTGGCGCAAGCCCTGAGCGCAGATAGCCCTGCATGAGCCGGCACAGGATGTCGGCTTTGTTGAAAGTGCCGGTGCGGCTATCGCCCGAAATCGCGCCGGGGCGGTAGATTGTCACCGGGAGACCACGCTCTTTGGCGGCTTGCGCAAGATGCTCCGCAACCCACTTGGTCTGGTTGTATCCGCCAGCAGGCAAGGGGAAGTCCCCGATCACGGCGCTTTCGCCTATCGTTTCCCCGGCTCCTCGGCGTGTCAGGGCGCTGAGCGAGGAAATAAGATGCAAGGGCCGTCCTCGGCCCACCGCCGCCAGCCGGATCGCCTCGACCGTGCCGCCGACATTGGGAGCGCGAAGGCGTTGATAGGGATGCAGATGATGAACCTCCGCGCCATTGTGGATGATGGCGTCTATGCTTTCACCAAGTGCCGTGTAGACGGCATCGGAAAGCCCGAATTTTTGCTGTGAGAGATCGCCCGGCAGCGGCCTGATGCGTTCAGCAAGGTCATCCCGCCACAGACCGTAGGATTGAAGCGATTGGCGCAGGCGATCCGCCCCGGTCACGCCCCGGACGAGGCAGGAGACCGTGCGAGACTTGTCCTTGAGCAGTTCGCTGAGCAGGTAAGCGCCCAGAAAGCCTGTCGCTCCAGTGAGAAACACATGGCTCAAAGGATGAGTAGACACAATCTGTGCCGGAATGCGGATGGCCGCATCAAGCTCGGTATCGGCCCGGCACATCTCCTCTTCCGTCATCAGGCTGTGGTTTCGGTTGCTTATCCTTGCCGCCAGTGCTTCGACCGTCGGGGCCTCGAAGAGATCGATAATGGCGATGTCGAGGCCGAACGCCGATTTGGCAAGGGCCGATAGCCGCGTGGCCAGCAGCGAGTGACCGCCGATTACGAAGAAATCATCAGTGGCCGAGACAGGCGGGCATCCGAGCACTTGCGCGAAAATTGCCGCGATTGCGTTTTCCGTCTCTCCTTGCGGCGGACGGCCAGCCTGTGGTGTCAGATCCAGAAGCGGAAGTGCTTTTGTGTCGATCTTTCCATTGACGGTGAGTGGCAAGCGATCAAGCCAGACGAAGGCGTCCGGCACGAGGTAGCGGGGCAGATGTGCGGCGAGGAATGCCTTCATGTCCACGGCGCTGATGGTGGTTGCCTCCTTGGCGACGCCGTAGGCAATGACGCGCTTTTCACCATCAATCTCGTGGATCACGACTGCCGCAGCCACTATGGTGGGATGCGTCAGCACCATGGCCTCGATTTCACCCGGCTCGATGCGATAGCCACGGATTTTCACCTGATCGTCGAGGCGGCCAAGCACCCGGATGCGGCCATCCGCCCGTTGGCAGGCACGGTCGCCTGTTCGATAGAGCACGCCGCCCGTCGCGGAAAATGGATCGGGCACGAAGCGCTCGGCTGTCAGTGCCGGGCGACCGTGATAGCCCCGGGCAATGCCAAGCCCGCCGATATGCAGTTCGCCCGGTTGACCGACCGGAACCGGCTCCAGATTGGCGTCGAGCACATAGAGTTGCTTGTTGGCAGCGGGCAGCAAGGTTGCCTCAATGGGATGACCGTTGCCGCAGGGGACCATGCTCGCATTGACCGTTGTTTCCGTCGGGCCATAGGCGTTGATGAACAGCCGCCCCGTTCCCCAACGTTCGATCAATTCGGGCGTCGGGGCTTCGCCGCCGGTTAGCACCATGCGCAGTGCTGGATAATCGCCCGATGGCAGCGCGATGAGCGCGGAGGGTGTCATTGTCACATGTGTTACGGCTTGCGTTTTCATGTGTTCGGCAAGCGCTGGTCCGGGCAGAAGGTCGCTGGCGGGCAGCAGCAGCAATGACGCGCCTGCGCCAAGCGCCATGACGAGTTCTGGAATCGAGGCATCAAACGAGAAGGAGAAGAACTGGAGCACACAATCGCCCGGCTTCACCCCGCCAATACGGATCTTGTGTTGCGTCAGGTTGACGAGGCCCCTGTGCTCGACGAGCACGCCTTTTGGCCGCCCGGTCGATCCTGAGGTGTAGATGATATAGGCAAGGTGATCGGGCCGATTGACGAGATCAGGATTGCCCGTCGCCGCATCCCGTGGCCAATCGGTATCGAGATCAATGCGGGTTACCGTCTCCGGCAATGTCCGGCGGCTTTCGGTCAAAACCAAGCGGGCTTGCGAATCTGAGAGCATCATGGCGAGGCGTTCCGGCGGATAGGCCGGATCCAGCGGCAGATAGGCAGCGCCAGACTTGAGCACGCCGAGCCAAGCGGCAATCATATCGAAACCGCGCTCAAGCGCGATGGCAACGATGGTCTCTGGACCCGCACCCAGACCGCGCAGGTGGTGCGCGATCTGGTTGGCGCGTCGGTTGAGGGCGTCATAGGTCAGGGTGCGTCGCTTGCCATCACTGACATGAACAAGCGCAATCGCGTCTGGTTTGCGGGCGGCGTGGGCCTCGAACACCGTGTGGAAAAAGGCCTTCTCATCAAAAGGTTTCGCCGTTGCATTCCAGCCGACGATCTGGCGCTGACGCTCCTCGGTTCCGAGCAAGGGAAGAATGGCAAGGGCCGTGTCCGGCTCAATGGCAATTGCTTCGATCAGCACACCGAAATGGGCGGCGAGGGAGGCGATTGTCTCAGAGCGGAAAAGCGCTGTGTCATATTCGAAAGTGCCATGGATCGTGTTTCCGGCATCGATCAGGTTAAGGCTGAGATCGAGTTTCGCAACACCATCGTGTCGTGGCAGGCGGGTCAGCGCGAGGCCCGAAAGTCCGACCCTTTGCGAAGGCTGAGCATCGAGCTGGAACTTCAATTGGAAAAGCGGATGGACGCTCGGATCGCGCTCCGGCTTCAGTGCTTCCACCAATTGCTCAAAAGGCAGGTCTTGGTGGTCAAGCACCGACCAGAGGGTCGCTTGGCTTTGGCGCAGCGTCTCGCGAAAGCTCGCTGCGGGATGAAGCCTTGTGCGCACCGGCAGCGGATTGACGAAGAGGCCGATCAACCCTTCCGTTTCCCGGTGACGACGGTTGGCGACGGGCGTGCCAATCACCAGATCCCTTTGCCCGGTATAGCGATAGACGAGGGTGTTGAAGGCCGTAAACAGCGTGGCGAACAGGGTGGCACCTTCTGCTTTCGCAAGCGCTTTCAGCCGGGCCGTCGTGGCCGCATCGAAGGCGATGGAATGCAAGGCTCCGGCATTGGCCTGAACAGGTGGCCGGGTGAAATCCCCCGGCAATTGCGTGGCGGGAAGCGGAGCTTCCAGATGATCTGTCCAGAACGCTAAAGACCGCTCAAGCGCCGGGCCTGCCAGATGGTCGCGCTGCCATGCGGCGAAGTCGCCGTATTGGATGGGAAGCGCTGGCAGATCAAGCTCAACGCCCGACACCTTGGCCTGATAGATCGCGGAGAGATCGCCAAGCAGCACATCCATCGACCAACCGTCCCCGGCAATGTGGTGCAGCGTCAGCAGCAAAAGGGTTCGCTCGGGGCCAAGGCGGATTGCCGTGAGACGGAGGGGCGACTCAAAGGCCAGATCAAATGGCCGCCGCGCTTCCTCTTGCCGTATCCGGTCGATTTCCGCCTCATCCGGCATATCACCCTGTCGGTCGATCAATTGCAGCGGAATATCACTGTCGGCGATGATGCGTTGAGAGGGCATGCCATCCCGCATATTGATGCGGGTGCGCAGGATGGCGTGGCGCTCTGCGACGGCCTGAAGCGCTGCCTGCAATGCGGAAAGATCGATGCTGCCGTGGGCCTCAACAGCCAGCGATATGTGGTGAAGGCCAGCCTCCGGCATCATCTGTTCCACAAACCACAAGCGCTGCTGGGCAAAGGAAAGCGGCGGCCTGTCCGCATGACGGGCCGGGATTGTCTCGCTATGTGTCGCGTCTTGATAAGCGACGTCCAGGGAAAGATTCGCAATGATCTCCGCCTTGCGGGCGCGGATCGCGTCGGTGATGTCCTGCGTGAGCACGCTCTCGCAGCCGGAAAGTCGCAGCCGCCCATCGACGCATGTGATGCGGATGCCTTTTTCCGACAGGCGCGACAGCAGCGCTTCCACCGTTTCGGGAGCGGTCATCGGCATGCCTCCACCAGAGCGCACCGGACCTGTTGCACACACAGTTTATGTGTGGAAACGACCATCTTGGAGATGCCTTTGCCCGGGACTATTTTGAACGTCATTACAACCTCAGATTGGATTGTGAATTTCGATTATGGAGGCGTTGAGCTGCTGTTTATATTGTTGACTAAGATATTCAAGAATTATATGCAAGTGCCAATTCGATGGCGACCACAGATTGCCATCACCGAAATTTCAAGCGGCTGAGTGTCCTTTTTGAAAGAGACAAGAGCATGGGTCGGCGACGGGCGGATTTTCCGCGGCGCTCTTCAGCAAGGGGTGGATGGCAGTGAACGATACGTCCTGGACGCAACGAACCTCGGAAAGTTCAGTGGATTTTATATCTATAATTCATATGCTTGAGCATCGTGCTCGGGATATGGAGGATGATGTGGCCATGCGCTTCTTTCATGATGACGCGGTCGCTGCGGCGCAGGCGAGGCCGGATTCCTGGACCTGGCGCATGCTTCGCGATCGGGCGCGGCGTGTTGGTCAAGAGATTGCGCAGACAGGACTTGTCATCCCCGGCGCACGTATTCTCGTGGTCTATCCGCCGGGCCTTAGCTTCATCGCCGCTTTCCTTGGATGCCTTTACGCAGGCACTGTTCCCGTGCCCGTTCCGGCCCCGCGGCGTGCTGATGGAATCAATCGCTGGCTGCATATCGCGCAGGATGCCGGGATCTCCGGAATTCTCTGTGCCGACGACCTTCTGGACGGGCTTCGCCCCCTTCAACGGGCAGTCGGACATGGCTTTGCGCTCGCCCCTAAAGCAGCCGATCCGGCGCGCCCGGTCGTCTTTGAAGATGACGGCAGGCCATTCCATGCGCCGGAGGCAAAGCATGTCGCTTTCTTGCAATATACGTCGGGTTCGACGAGCGATCCGAAGGGGGTCATGGTCACGCATGGCAACCTGATGGCCAATCTGCGGCAGATCAGCACTGCCTTCGAATACGACCCATCCGACATATCCGCCTGCTGGCTGCCGCACTATCACGATATGGGGCTGATCGACGGCATCCTGTCGCCGGTGTTCAACGGCTTTCCAGTGGCGCTGATGGCGCCTGCCTCGTTCCTGCGCAGGCCTCTGCGCTTTCTGGAGCTGGCAAGCCATGTTCGCGCCACCGTCATTGGCGGCCCGAATTTTTCCTACGAGCACTGCGTCGATAAATATGCGCCGGAGGCGGCCGCCGGACTTGATCTCTCCAACGTCCGAATCGCCTATAACGGGGCCGAACCGATCCGCCCGAAGACGCTAGAGCGCTTCACCGCCGCCTTTGCGCCCCACGGTTTCCATAGTAGGGCCTTTTATTGTTGCTACGGGCAGGCAGAAGCCACGCTGTTCCAGACGGGTAACAGTCCCGACGATCCACCGCTGATCCTGTCCGTCAGCCGCAAGGCGCTTGTCGAAACCGGGGCTGCGGTCGAAGCGGATGATGGCGACGAGCATGATAAGCTCGCCCTTGCCGCCTGCGGTCGCCCTGCCGAGGGGCTTGACCTTGCGCTTGTCGATCCCGAGGCGGGCCTGCGTGTGGATGATGGCACGGTCGGCGAGATCTGGATTCGGGGTCCGAACGTGACCCCCGGCTATTGGGGCCGCGCTAAACTGAACGCAGAGACCTTTGATCAGGTGCTGGATGGATCGCGTGGTTGGCGCCGGACCGGTGATCTGGGCTTTCGCCGCAATGGGCAGCTCTACATCACTGGTCGGCTGAAAGACCTGGTGATCATCCGCGGGCAGAACCATCACCCGGAAGATATTGAGCAATCCGTTTTCTCCAGCCATCCGGCGCTTGCACAAGGCCGGGCAGGGGTCTTTGCCATCGAGGTCGATGGCGAGGAGCAATTGGGCGTGGTCTGTGAGCTGACCCGCGAGGGCCTGCGCGATCTTGATGGTGATGACGTCATCCGTGCCGTGCGCGGTGCCGTCTCGCGCAATCACAATGTCAGGGCCGCCGTCATTGCGCTGCTGCGGCCGAGCAGTCTGCCACGCACGCCGAGTGGAAAAGTCCGCCGCTTCGCTTGCCGACAGGGGATCGTGACGGGGGATCTGCGCATCGTTGCCCGCTGGGATGCAAAGCCGCAGAGCGTGCTCAATGCCCCGGCAATTGCCGAGCAACGAAGCTGGCGTGACCAGCTTCTGGAGGTGCCCAAAGCTCTTCGCAAGGAAGCACTGCGGCATCTGCTGCGGCAGGAAGTGGCTATGCTTGCCCGGCTGGGCGAAGGGGATTTGCCCGGAAATTCCGCTGGTTTCTTCGATCTTGGTCTCGACTCTGTGGCGCTCGTCAATATCGGCGCTACGGTTGAGCGGGAACTCGGCGTGCCGGTCCGGCCAACACTGATTTTCGAACATCCCACCATCCTGGCCCTTTCGGACCATCTCTACGGCCTCATCGAAGACGATCAATCGGAGACCGTGCCTCTTCAGGACGTAAAGCTCCAGAGCAATGGGCCTGTGGCTCAGACCCCGCCCGCGTTAGCATCTGGGTCTGCCTCTGTCGCCAGCTCCGCTATTACCTCGGAACTTGCTGCCCTGAAGGCATTGCTTCGCTGAGCACAGCATCCGCAATTTGAACGAGAGAAACCCTATGACTGACGTTGAAACCCCGACCCCGGACATGGTTGACCAGGATGAGATCCTCTCGATTTTAAAAGATGCGCGCGCGCGTCTGGAGGCGGCGCAAAGGGAGAAGGACGAGCGCGTGGCAATCGTCGGCATGGCCGGGCGCTTTCCCGGTGCCGATGATATCGATGCGTTCTGGGATCTTTTGGAGCAAGGTCAAAGCGGCCTTCGCTCTGTCACGGATCACGAATTGCAAGAGGCTGGCGTCGATCCCACGATGGCGGCCCGGCCGGATTATGTCCGCGTCTGGGGTGGCTTCGACGATCCAACGGCTTTCGATGCCGGTTTCTTCGGCTATTCGCCGCGCGATGCGGAATTGCTGGATCCACAACATCGTGTCTTCCTCGAATGCGCAGCGAATGCACTCGACCATGCGGGCTATAACAGCGCCACCTATGCCGGGCGTATCGGCGTCTTTGCCGGTGGCGCGCTCAACTATCATTTCAGCCAGATACAGGCCAATCCGCAGCTCAGGGAGGCAACGGACCCGATCCATGCGGGCCTTGGCAATGTGCTTGGCATGATTGCTTCGCGTGTCGCCTATCACCTTGATCTCACCGGGCCAACCGTAGGCGTTCAGGCGACTTGTGCCACGGCGCTCGTGGCGCTTCATCTCGCGGCACGCGGCCTGTTAGCGCGTGAGGCGGATATGGCGCTGGCGGGTGCCATCGCCATCGGCCAACCGCGCCCGGAAGGCTATCTCTACAAGAGCGAAGGCATCGCCTCCCCGGACGGGGCATGCCGTCCGTTTGACGCCAATGCCAAGGGCACCGTGTTCACCAATGGCGTCGGCGTCCTCGTTCTCAAACGGCTGAGCGACGCGATTGCTGACGGCGATACAATTCATGCTGTTCTCAGCGGCTCGGCCATCGGCAATGACGGTTCCGCCAAAGTCGGGTTAACAGCGCCCAGCGTTGCCGGGCAAACGGCGGTGCTTCAGGCAGCCCTTGCCGACGCCCGCCTTGACGCCTCTGAGGTGGACTATGTCGAAGCACACGGAACCGCCACGACCCTCGGCGATCCCATCGAAATCCGCGCCCTGTCCAGTGTGTATGGCGATACGCTGAAACAGCAGGGCCGCCGCTGCGGTCTTGGTTCTGTAAAGGGCAATCTCGGACATATGGATGTGGCCGCCGGAATGGGAGGGCTGATCAAGACCATTCTTGCGCTGAAGCACCAGATCCTGCCCGCCAGCATCAATTTTACCAGCGCGAACCCGGCCCTTGATCTGGCGGCGAGTCCTTTCGACATCGTGGCGCAGCAGCGGCCTTGGCCGGTGACAGAGCTGCGCAAGCGTCGCGCGGCCATAAGCGCCTTTGGCATGGGCGGGATGAATGCGCATGTGATCATTGAAGAGCCGCCGGTTCGGGATAGCGAAGCGGACACCACTGGGCCTTATCTCTTGCCACTCTCGGCCAAGACGCCCGAAGCGCTGGCGGCGATGCGAAGCGCTGTGGCCGATCATCTTGGCACCGATGATGGAGCAAAGCTTGCCGATATTGCCTATACCCTCCGGCAGGGCCGTCGGACGATGGAGCATCGCTTTGTCGCCCTCGCAAAGGACAGAGACGCTGCCGCGCAGATCATCCGCAGCGGAGAAGGCCCCCATTGTGTCGCGGGTGAGCCGCTGGCTGGCGATGCAAGTTTGATCCTGCTGTTTCCCGGACAGGGAGCACAATATCCGGGAATGGCGCGGGCGCTGTACGAGACGAATGCAACATTCCGCACCGCCTTCGATGCCTGCCTGCGCTTGATGCCGCAGGAACTTGACCTTGCGGCCATCATCTTTGGCGATGGCACAACGACAGAGCAACTTTCCCGCACAGAGATAACGCAGCCAGCACTTTTCGCAATCGAGTATGCGCTGGCGCAGATGTGGCTTGCCAAGGGCATCAAGCCACGGGCCATGGTCGGTCACAGTCTCGGGGAATATGTTGCGGCCTGCCTTGCCGGGGTCTTCTCGCTGCAAGATGCGGTGACGCTGATTGTTGCCCGTGGGCGGCTGATGCAGGCCTGCCCGCCCGGTGCCATGCTCTCCGTTATGCTCTCAGAACAAGAGGCGCGCGCATCGCTTTCGCCAGACGTGGACCTTGCTGCCGTCAACGGTCCGCGCAGCACGGTTCTGGCGGGCACGGCAGAGGCAATTGCCGAACTCGCGGCCCGGTTTGATCGCAGCGGTATCGGCAGGCAAGACCTCAAGACCTCCCATGCCTTTCACAGCTTCATGATGGAGCCTGCGCTTGAAGCGTTTGCGCAGGTGCTCGGCACGGTGACGCTCAACCCGCCGCAGATTGACATTGTCTCGAACCTGACGGGCGATTGGCTGACGGCACAGGAGGCGACCGACCCAGCCTATTGGGTGGCCCATCTGCGCCAAACCGTTCTGTTTGGCCCCTGCCTTGCGCGGGTGCTTGAATTGCCGGCCCCGTTTCTTCTCGAAGTCGGACCCGGCTCCACACTCACCCGGCTTGCACGCCAGCAAGGAAAGGCTCAGCTTCGCGTTGCCACCTCGCTGCCCGATGCGAAGGCGCTGCTCGACGCCTGCGACCACGCGCTGCTGGCATTGGCGGAGCTTTGGATCGCGGGCATTGATGTCGAACTTGTTGCCGAAAAAGATGCAGGCCCGCGCCGCCGCGTGCCACTTCCAACCTACCCTTTTCAGCGCAGTTCCTACGCGATTGCGCGGATTGCACCAACCGAATCCATGCCCGACGAAGCGGCCCGGCAACCATCAATCGAGGACTGGCTTTACCAGCCGGTCTGGCAACGTGCGCCCATTGAGCATCTCACAACGAGCGGTCACGAGCATTGGTTGATTCTTGGCGGCGAAGAGACTGTCGCCGCGATCGGTCCGGTTTCGGATCAGATCAAGGTCACACGGGTACGGTCTGGCATAGCCTATGAAAATGCCGGGGGCACGTATCACATCGACTCCGCTGACCCACAGCACTACAGCGCAGTTCTTGCTGATCTTGCCGCCAACGGTGCAACACTGACCCAGATTGTCAATGGCTTCTCCCTTGATGCCAACGCTGCCCCGGACACAGCTTTCGCCAGCAGTTTTGCGCTCGCGAAAGCCCTGACCACAACCGAGAGCCGCCCGCCGCTTCTGACTGTTCTGGCATGCGGCCTGCATGCTGTGACTGGCGCAGAGGTTGTTGATGCGCAGGCGGCCAAAGTGCTTGGCATGCTCCGCGTCTTGTCGCAGGAAATTCCGGGCATCTCCTGCCGAAGCATCGATTTTCCATCGGCAGAAGGTGCCATTGTGCCCGGCCTCGCTGAGGCGCTATCACGCCCTTGGCGTGACGATAGAACCGTGATGGCGCTGCGCAATGGCTATTGCTGGGTTGAGAGCCACGTGCCGACGTGCCTGCCGGAGCCAGCCGATGTTCCGGCTCTCACGGCGGGGGCCACCTACCTCATCGCAGGCGATCTCCTCGACGGTCTCGCTCTCGTTTATGCTAGGTCGCTGGTTCAAACACTGGGCGCGAAGGTTGTCCTTGTTGGACCAAGCGGGCTTCCGAATGCTGCGGATTGGGAACACTGGCTTGCCTCGCACGGGCCGAAGCATCCGGTGAGCGCATTGATCCGGGCTTTGCGCGGCATTGGCACACCGGGCGAGGATTACGTGCTGTTCAGCGGTGATCTCGCTGACCCTGCTTGGCTTGCCACATGCCTCAACTCGCTTGGCGCACCATTTGGCCCGATCCGTGGGGCTTTCCAGACGGCGGCTATGGGCGAGGTTTATCACTGCCCGCTCACAGAGGCCACAGTCGAGCGCAATGCTGCACTGTTTGCAACTAAGGTTGATGGCTTGAACGCTCTGTCAGCGGCGCTTGCCGATCACACCCCCGATTTCGTCCTCGTTCAGTCCTCCCTCTCAACGCTGGTGGGCGGTGCGGGGCTTGCCGCCTATGCAGGGGCCAATAGCTTTCTTGATGCCTTTGTTGATGCACGGCGCGGCGCACATCGTCCGGTCTGGCAGGCAATCGCGTGGGATACATGCCTTCCTTTTGGCACCACGCGAGAGGAGGCAACAGGCTTTCTTAACGACGCGATTGACGCCGACGAGGTCTGGCGGGCAACCCGGGCGGTTCTTGCCCAGCCACAGGTCTCCCGGCTTGCCGTGACGCCGGTTGATCTGCGCCATCGCATGGCCGCAGCGCGGCAGGAACCAAGGGCCGGTGTGGCTGTAGATCAGCAGGAGAACATCGGGCGCGAGCGTGTGCAGGCAGCGTTCATCGCCCCGCGTGATCCCATCGAGACCGATGTGGCGGCTGTTATCGGGGAACTCCTTGGCATTTCCCGTGTTGGAATCGATGACAATTTCTTCGAGCTTGGTGGGCATTCCCTGCTTGCCGTGCAGGTCGTGACGCGGTTGCGCAAGCAATTCTCAATCGAGTTGCCCATGCGCGCCCTGCTGTTTGATGCGCCCACTGTCGGGGGCATCGCGGCCGTCATCCGTGAGCGCCTTGAGGCCGCACGGAAAGAACAGGCAGAGCTTGCCGCCCTTCTGGACGACATTGAGGCAGAGGCGCTCCGCAAGGAAGCCTGACTGTCACCTGCCTTCCATCAGCAATACGTAAAGGAATGACGACGATGAAATTCAGCCTGTTTTATTTCGATGGCGATGGCTCTGCTACGAACGGTGACAGCTATCGGCTGCTGATGGACAGCGCACGGTTTGCCGATGACAATGGCCTGAGCGCGCTCTGGGTGCCAGAGCGCCATTTCCATGCCTTCGGCGGCCTCTATCCCAATCCGTCGATGATCCATGCAGCACTTGCCATGGTGACGAAGCGGGTGCAATTGCGCTCCGGCAGCATTGTTCTGCCGCTCCATCATCCCGTGCGCGTTGCGGAAGAAATTGCCGTTGTGGACAATCTCTCGCAAGGCCGTGTGGGTGTCGCGATTGCGTCGGGCTGGACGCGCAACGAATTCGTACTATCGCGTGAGCCGCACGGCAGCCGCCGCAGCCTGATGTGGCGCAGCTTTGATCAGGTTACCAAGCTGCTTGCTGGCGAGACGCTGACCTTTGAAGATGCGGAAGGCAACACTGTGGAGGCAAAGACGCTGCCGCGTCCAGTGCAGCCGCGCGTGCCTTTTTGGGTGGCGTGCCAGTCCATGGAGACCTTTGTGGAAGCGGGCCGTCGCGGCATCAATGTGCTGACGGCATTGCTCGGCGAGACATTGGAAAGCCTGACACCCAAGATCGCCGCCTACCGCCGGTCGCTGGAAAAGAACGGTTTTGATCCGGCTGCGGGCACCGTGAGCATTATGGTGCACACCTATCTCGGCGGCGATGTCGAGACCGTGAAGGCCAATGTAAAAGGCCCCTTCAGCGATTATCTCAGAACCCATTATCATCTGCTCGAAGGGCTGGCGCGCAGCATGGGTCTTGATATCGCGCTCGAGAATTTCAGCCGGGACGATCTCGACAGCCTGATCGAGTTCGGAGTTGAGGGCTTCATCAAGGGCCGCTCTCTGATCGGCACGCCGGAAAGCACCGCAGAGACAGTGGAAGCGCTGGGTGCGGCGGGCATTGATGAAATCGCCTGCCTGATCGATTTCGTGCAGGATTACGATCTTGTCATGGGCGGTCTGCCGCATCTCGCGCGGCTTGCGCGCCAGCATGCACCGCAGCCGACAATCGCGCAAGTCGTATAGGGAGACTGCCCGTGAACTCTGCCGATCCGATTCTGGCGCTGCGCGCCCGCGTTGCGGCGCTCAGTCCTGCTGAGCGCGAGGCTTTCCGCCGCCAGCTCGAAGCCCGTGGGATCGCCTGGGAACGGGTGGCCCCGGAAGAGACGCCACAAGAGACGTCAAGGGTGTCAACGCGCCCCGCCCGCTTGCCGCTGACACCCGGCCAGAAGCATTTCTGGCTCCAGCAGAGCCTCTATCCCGAGAGTTCTGCTTATCACGTCGCCTATCGCTGGCGGTTTGAGGGGCCGCTTGATCGCGCAGCCCTTGAGCGCAGCCTTGCAACGATTGTCTCCCGGCATGCGCCGCTCAGAACCGCCTTTCCCGTCGAGGCGGGCGAGCCGTGGCAGGAGGTTCATCCAGACCATGCTTTTGCTCTGGGCTTTACCGATCTGGAAGCGACAGGCGAGGATGGTGAGGCGCTGGCGCTGGCTGTTGCGACTGAGCCTTTCGATCTCTCAAAGGCACCGCTGATCAGGGCACATCTCTTCCGGCAGCATGAGAGCGAGCACCTGCTGGCGATCACCCTCCATCACATCGTTGCGGATGGCTGGTCACGCGGTGTGCTGATGCGCGAGCTGACGGCCTGCTACCGCGCCTATCGTATGGGTGCTGCGCCCGCGCTTTCGCACATCACGCGTGATTTTGGGGATCTGGTTCTCGATCAACACGCATGGCTTCAGCGCCGGGATTGCGGACGAGACCGCGACTACTGGAAACAAACCCTCGCCGATCTCAAGCCGCTGGAATTGCCAAGCGACCGATCCCGCAGCAGCAGCGTTGACATGACGGCGGCCACCGTGACACGGGTTATTCCCGTCTCGGTGTCGTCGCAGGTCGCATCGCTCGCCAGCCAGCTTGGAACCACGCCTTTTGTGGTGATGGCTGCGGCCTTTTCGCTGCTGCTTCATCGCTACAGTGGCGAGCGTGACCTGTCGGTCTGCGTGCCCGTTGCCGGACGGGACAATCCGGATGCCGCAGGGCTGATTGGGCTGTTTACCAACACATTGGTGCTGCGCGCGCAACTCGACCCGCGCATGACGTTTTCGCAGTGGGTCGGGGCGGTTCAGGAGCGCTTCTCGGACGCGCTCGACCATCAGGCATTTCCCTTTCCGCTGATTGCTGAGGCACTTGGCATGAGCCGCGACCAACGGCAGAGCCCGCTTTCGCAGGTTATGTTCCAGTTGCAGTCGCAAGACTACCGCGCACAGAATGCCGAGCAGATCGATTTCGGCATCGATGGTCTCATTGTTCGCCAACAGCCAGCACGGCTGAGTGAAACAAAGGTCGATCTCAGCTGGTATGTGATGGAGCGGGAATCCGGCTATCTGCTGAACATCGAATATCGCGTGGCGATCTTTGATGCCTGGCGGATCGAGCGCATGGCCGCCCATTTCGAGGTTTTGCTCGGCTCCATCCTGCAATCTCCCAATGCTCTGCTGCCAAGGCTTGCCTATCTATCAAAGGAAGAGCATGCAACTGTGGTTGCACTTGGAACGCCAACCGCGCGGCCCGTGCCTGACATCACCATGCACGATGCCATTGCGCACGTTGCCCGGCACCAACCCGATGCCATTGCACTGGAAAGCAAGGGCCAAAGTTGGACCTATGGCGAATTACAGAAAGATGTGGACGCACTTACTGACACGCTCGTCGGCCTTTCGGTTCACCCCGGCGATAGGGTTGCCGTTTCGCTGCCGGGCAGGGGGCAATCCGTCATTGCTTTCCTCGCCATTCTGAAAGCGGGTGCCGTCTATGTTCCGCTCGATCCCGATCATCCAGCGGACCGGGTTGCCTATATGCTTGAGGATTCCGGTGTCAGTCTCGTATTGACGGACAGGGCCGATCTCTATCCGGCCCAGCGCTCCCTTGATCCGACCCGCCCGCTGCCGGTGAGCGAGACCCCTGCCGCGCTGCCGCCCTCTGATCCCGCGCGCATTGCCTATCTTCTCTACACCAGCGGCAGTACGGGCCGACCGAACGGCGTGCCGATTGCCCATGCAAGCCTGCTCAATCACCTGCGCTCTATGGCCGTCTCGCCGGGGCTTGCGCCCGGTGATCGGCTTTTGGCAATCACCACGCCCACCTTCGACATTTCCATTCTGGAAATGCTCCTGCCGCTCAGCGTCGGCGCGACCACCGTGCTTTACGGCCAAGACCTGCTGCTTGCGCCACAGCGGCTTGCCGATGTGCTTGTGACCGATCGCATCTCACATTTGCAGGCAACACCCGCCTATTGGCGCATGTTGATCGACAGCGGCTGGGAGGGATTGCCGCATCTGATAGCCCTTTGCGGCGGCGAGGCACTGGATGCACCGCTTGCCCGCAAGCTGATCGACCGTACGAAAGAGCTATGGAACGTCTATGGGCCGACAGAGGCGACAATCTGGGCAAGCGCGCTGAAGGTCACCCACGCCCACGCGGAAAGCGGCAAGGTTCCCGTTGGTGGCCTGCTCGACAATACCCACCTTCACGTTCTCGACGCCTATATGCAGCCCTTGCCGCGCGGCATTGGCGGCGAACTCTATATCGGCGGGCCGTGCCTCAGCCCCGGTTACTGGAACCGCCCGGCTCTTACTGCCGCCCGTTTCGTGCCGAACCCGTTCTATGATGAAAACAGCCCTGCGCTTAGGCTCTATCGCACCGGCGATGCGGTTGTTCGTCTGGCAAATAGCGAGATCGAATTTATCGGCCGCACGGATTTTCAGGTCAAGCTGCGCGGCTACCGCATCGAGATCGGTGAGATCGAGGACAAGCTGCTGCGCGAAAGCGTTGTTGAGCAGGCCATCGTCACGCTCGACGCCGAAAACGAACGGCTGATTGCCTATGTGCTCGTTCGCGATTGGCCGACAACGAACGATGGCGAGATTGAGCGCAAGCTGCGCCAGTCGCTGTCCGCGCAATTGCCGCGCTACATGGTTCCGACCGCCTTTGTGATTCTGGAGGAGTTTCCGCTCAATCCGAATGGCAAGGTGGATCGCAAGCAGCTTCCGATCCCCCAGCTTTCCACAACGCGCGCGGAGCCAATTCCAGCCCGCAATGCCATCGAGGCGACGCTACTGGAAATATGGAAGGCCGTGCTGCGGCGGGAAGATATCGGCATCGAGGATAATTTCTTCGATCTCGGTGGTGACTCCATTATCGGGGTTCAGATCGTTGCGAAGGCGCAAGCCAAGGGGCTGAAGCTCGAACCGACCCAGATTTTCGAGTTGCAGACAATCGCGGCACAGGCAATCGCAGCCGTTGCCGAAAGCGCGGTCCATACGATTGAGGTTCAGGCAATTGAGGTTGCCGAAAGCGGACCCAGCTTCGAGATGACGCCAGTGCAGGCGGGCATGCTGTTCCACAGTCTGATGGCCCCAGCCTCAGGGACCTATATCGAGCAATGCTGGTGCGTGCTGGAAGGCACGTTGGATGCCGATGCCTTCAAATCGGCGTGGGGGAGGGTGATCGCCCGCCACGAGGTCTTGCGCGGTGCCTGCCGCTGGACGGATGTCGAGCGGCCCATCATGGTCATTGCCGAGGATGTTGTGCCGGAATGGCGCGAAGCGGACTGGTCGGGCGAAGACGCGGCAGGGCAGGAGACAGCCTTTGCGGCATGGCTGGAGGCGGATCGCCGTCGTGGCTTTACGCTGGATGCTGCACCCCTTTTGCGGTTTGCGCTGATCCGGCTCGGTCCCGGCCGCCATCGCTTCGTCTGGAGTTTCCACCACCTGTTGATGGACGGCTGGTGCGGCTCGCTCTTGGTCGGTGAAATGTTGAAGGCTTATGCAGGCGAAAGCCTGCCAGCGCCTCCCCCGTCTTATCGCCAATACGTCGCGTGGCGCGACCGGCAGGATATCACGGCTGCACAAGCCTATTGGTCGCACGCTCTTGCCGATCTGCCGCAAGGCGGATTTTTGGGAGAGACAAAAATTGGCGAGGCGGCACAGGAGGCCATTATCGAGATCCGGCGCAGCCTTGACGCCAGTCTCGCAACGCGGCTTGCCGCCATGGCGCGGCGGGAGCGGCTGACGCTGGCGACCGTGCTACAGGGGGCCTGGGCGCTGCTTCTATCGCGCTATGGGGCCGAGGATGATGTGATCTTCGGAACGGTTTTGTCGGGCCGCCCGCCTGACCTGCCAGATGCAGACCGAATGATTGGCCTGTTCCTCAACACGGTGCCGTTTCGTGCCCGGACACGACCGGAGGAGAGGGTGGCCGAATGGCTTCAAGGCCTCCAGTCTGCGCATCGCCAGCGGGAAAAGCACGGGCATGCAGCGCTTGCCGATATCCAGCGCTGGGCTGGCAAGACCGCCGATCAACCGCTTTTCGACACATTGCTGATCATCGAGAACCTGCCGCTTTCGATGCAGGCGGCCTTTGCGGAAGGAACGCACACGCTCACCCTCAGCGATCCCGGCAGCTATGAGCGCACGCATTACCCGTTGTCGCTCCGGATCTTTCCCGGTGCCGAGATAGAGATTGCGCTTGCCGCAGACCCGTCACGTCTGTCGTCCACCAAAGCTGATCGTCTGCTGCGGCATTACGAGACTTTGCTCTCATCCATCGCCGATGATCCACGGGCATGCCTTGGCACAATTGAGATGCTTAAGCCCGATGAGCGAGACATCCTGCTCCAGACGGGCCGAGGTCCGCAGACGCAGCCATGTGCTGCCGTGCATGACCAGATCATCGCACGGGCGAAAGAAGAACCGGGCAAAGCCGCCGTCGTTCAGGTGGGTGAGGGCCGCGATAGCACCATGTCCTATGGCGATCTCGCAGGTTATGCGGAGGCTCTTGCCCTTCGTCTTTACCAGCAAGGCATTGGCCGGGGCGCGGTCGTTGCGGTCTATCTACGGCGTGGAAGCGCATTGCTGCCCTCACTGCTGGCCGTCATGCGGTCGGGTGCTGCCTATCTGCCAATTGATCCCGACTATCCGGCAGAGCGCATTGCCTACATGCTGGCCGATTCTGGTGCAGCACTGGTCCTGACGGATCTTGGGGACAGTGAGCGGGCGGTTATACCGCAAGATGTTCCGGTGCTGGACCCGACTGAGGCATTCGGTTGTGCGCAGGCATCCTTCGAACCTGCTGCGGTGCAGGCCGATGATCTCGCCTACATTCTTTATACCAGCGGCAGCACCGGCCAGCCCAAGGGCGTGGCAATCACCCATGGTGCGCTTGCCAATTTCATCGAGTCCATGGCCGACAGGCCGGGGATTGGCGCGGACGACCGCCTGCTGGCGCTGACCACGATTGGCTTCGACATTGCGGGGCTGGAATTGTTCGCGCCTCTTTCGCAAGGCGCAACAGTGCTGCTTGCGGACAGCGCCATTGCCCGCGACGGTCGGCGTCTTGCCGCGCTCGTGGATCGTGTGCAGCCGAGTGTCATGCAGGCAACGCCCGCCGGGTGGCGCATGCTGATCGAGGCGGGGTGGCGCGGCTCTCAGGAGCTTCGTATGCTGTGCGGCGGCGAGGCGCTGGACAGCCTTCTTGCGGCGGAGTTGCTGGATCGGGGCGATTGCCTGTGGAATCTTTACGGTCCAACCGAGACAACCATCTGGTCTGCGGCCACTGAGGTGCGGCGTGAAGACCTCAATGGTCATAGCGTCACGGTTGCAGGCCCCATTCAGAATACCCAACTCTATGTTCTCGACCGGCGCGGGGAACCCGTACCACCGGGCACGCCGGGAGAATTGCACATCGGCGGTGCGGGATTGAGCCCGGGCTACTGGGGCAAACCCGGCCTGACGGCAGACAGGTTCATCCCCAACCCTTTCCGGCGTGGTCCGCAGGACGGCTACCATCTTTACCGCACTGGCGACCTCGTGCGCTTGGCGGAGAATGGCGCGCTCGATTTTCTCGGACGGATCGACAATCAGGTGAAGCTGCGCGGCTACCGAATCGAACTCGGGGAGGTCGAGGCACGGCTTGCGGCCCATCCTCGCGTTGCTGAAGCGGCAGTGCTTGTCGAGGATGGCGGCGCTGGCAAACAGCTCATCGCCTATCTGCGTTGGCGAGAGCCATTTGTCGGCGATGCAAGCGCGGAGCTTGGACCGCATGTGGCAGGTAGCCTGCCGCTCTACATGCTGCCATCGGCCTATGTCGCGCTTGATGCCTTCCCGCTGACGCCAAACGGCAAGGTTGATCGTCGCGCACTTCCGGCCTGCCGGCCAAAACCGGCACAGCGGCAAACGCACCTGCCGATCTCTGGCGAGCCCGCTGCAACGCTTGCCGCCATCTGGCGAGAGGCGCTTAAAATCGACCACGTCAATCCGGGTGACAATTTCTTTGAATGCGGCGGCCATTCGCTGCTTGTTGTCTCTTTGCAGGGTGTGATCGGCAAGCGTTTTGGCGTATCGATTGATATTACGGCCTTTTTCCAGTTTCCGACACTGGAAACTCTGGCCGCCCATATCGCGCAGCTCCAAGCCGGTCGTGAAGGCCAGTGGTCTGGAGGTGATCGAACCCTCTTGCGCCAGACGGGCCGCGATCGCCTTGCAGGTCGTCGTGGCCTGCGGGCCGAACGCACAGGTGCCTGACGCATGCAGACAGTTGAAACCCTTGGCGATGCGGCCCCGCCGCGCCGCCCGCCATCGGCGCGAACGACAAAGTCGCTTTTCCGGCTTAGCCTGCCGATGTTCGTGCATTCGCTGCTGACCTTTCTGGTCATGCTGTCGGAAATGCTGATCATGAGCGCTTATTCCGCCAATGCGGCAGCAGCCGTGGCGATTGTGCGGCAGGTGCTCCAAGTCGTCTTCGAGATTTCGAGCATGGTCGGGATCGGCGCTGTCATCCTGATATCGCACAGTCTCGGGCGTGGTGACGAGGAGGGTGCGCGGCAGATCGCAACGCTTGCGGTCTTCACCAATACGCTCCTTGGCCTTTTGGTAGGCGGTCTGCTGTTTCTGGGTGGACCGGTGGCCTTGCGGATTCTCGATGTCCCGGCATCAATCGTTCACGATGCAAGCCTTTATCTTGTCCTCGCTGCCGCCGCCATGGTCTTCAATGCGCTTGCCACGGCTGCGATTGCCTGCCTGAGGGCTTTCGGCAGCAGCCGGGTGATCGTGATGACCGGCTTGTTTCTGTCGGTGATTTACATTGGGGCGACCTATGTTCTTGTGCTTGGTGCCGGACCAATCCCCCCGCTTGGGGTGACAGGTGCGGCCTATGCAACACTCGGCTCAAGGATTGCAATGGCGCTGATGTTCGGCCTTGCCGTCTATTGCGCCCTTGGTCTTCGTTTCGCCTCTGGGCCGATCAGGGCGCGGCTTTCGCTCGTGCGGCGCATGCTTGTCCTCGCCTTTCCGAGTGTTTCGGACTATATCGGCTACGGTTTTTACCAGCTTGTGCTGCTCGGCTTTGTGGCGGGCTTCGGCGTTTCAAGTGTCTTGAGCCGTACCTATGTCATGCTGGCCATGACGTTCCTCATCCTTGTCGTTATGGCTGTGAGCCAAGGAAACGAGGTGCTCGTCGGCTATCGCTGGGGCGAAGGTCGGCGGCAGGACGCCTATCGTCAGGCGTTGCGCTCCAGCTTTGCGGCGACCTTGGTCACGACGACAATCGCGCTGCTGTTCTGGCTCATGTCCGATCAATATCTCGGATTGTTCGGGCAGGGCGGTGAGGTTCTGGCGCTTTCCACCTACCTGCTGCTGCTGACGATCTTCATCCAGCCCGGCTTCGCCTTCAATACAGTGTTGCTGCATTCGCTCAGGGCTGTCGGCGATGTCAGGATTCCGGTCCTCGTCAGTATCGGCTTGACCTGGGGGCTCGGCCTGCCGCTGGCCTGGCTGTTTTGCGTGCAGGCGGACTATGGGGTGGAAGGTGTCTGGTACGCGCTGATCATCGAAGAGACACTCAAGGCCGGTTTCATGCTTTCGCGCTGGCACGGGCGGGGATGGATGGGCAATGCCATTGCCTGATATTGTTTTGCACAATGAAGCCCATGGTCACCATCAGCCAAATATGCGACTATGGCTGAACGAGTAACTCCCTTGATAGTGTCATCCATGCGCCTGAAGCGGCAATCCGAAATAGCGATCGGTATATTGACGGTCTGCGCGAAAAGTCCATCGACGAAATACCCAGCCCAGCATCTGGCGCAAGAGGTCGGCGCGACGAGGGATCATGCCTATCAAGTTGTCGCTCTTCTGGTCCGCAACGGCTTTCTCAACAGCGATCGCGGGCCGGGCGGTGGTCTGCGCCTTGCGCGTGATGCCAAGGACATCAAGCTCGCCGATGTGCTGCGGATCACCCAGCCGGAACTGGACGGCAACGCGGAAGAACCGGAGCCCGGCACGCTCAAAGGCCAACCCTTGCTTGACGGCATCGTTGCCGCAGCCTCGTCCTTTCTTGTCAGTTTGCTCGACCGCTTTACTGTCGCGGACCTCGTGGCCTCGCCCGATAGCTCCGCTATCGCTTGTCTGGAGTGTAGCCTCGTGACCTCACGCCCTGTTCGCGAGCGTCTGATGCTGTTGCCCGCGCCCCAACTGTCCCCCGTGGACGACACTCTGGAAGCAGACGCCTGATTGCCCTGAGGCAACGGATGGGCGGTCCGCGATGAGATCGGCGAGCGTGAACTTGTCAGCCATTCGCACGAAATTCACTGATGCGGCTTCAACGGCGAGCGTGAATACGTTCTGCTGCCTATGGCTGCGGTGTTGATCACCTTGGAGAAGATCGGGTTGGGTGAGTCGCAGGACGGCACCCAGTGTGACGCTGGCTGGATCGATGGCCAGCATCACGCGGCCGTCTGGCTCGCGGTGCAACAGTTCATGCCGGAGCAACAGCAAGATGCTTTTGACGACCTCTCCTGTGGGGCCATTGTGCAATTCGGTCAGTTCCCAGAAGGCAAGCTTACGGCCGGGTCTGCACGCACAGGCCGTGAGGACCGCAAGGACGGTCATGGTTTCGCGTGTGAAATGCATCATCCCTCTCTCCCCAACACATTGCTTAAGCGACGTGCGTGTTGTGAAAACGCACAAACTACGCCGTAATTCCTTATATTCGCAGCATAATTTTCCCTGTGAGCCAACTCTGGCTTGAGAAATTATGCAGGAGATCAAAGGTGCGCCTCAGGAGGCACCACGTTCGCTTGCTGATGGATAGACGTGTCGCCGGTTCGGTTTGGGACCATAGCGTAAGATTTTTTTCGCCAGCGTTTGAGCTTTGTCGTTCAAGGCAAGGCTTCGGTCGTTATGAGATGCTTGTGGCGGCAATGATGAATGCAAGCGCAGGCTTTAGGTCGATTCGATCAGGCTTGAAGAGCGCCTGCCGTTGTCACAGCCTGCCTTACAATGCTGGCATCACCCTTTATGACAAGATTCGTCAGTTCATCGAGGCGAGGCTGTTTTGGAACGCGGGAAAGGTCCGCGATCATTTTGTCAACACTGCCTTTTTCAAGCAGATGGGCAACATCGGCCTCCTCTGCGGCTCTATCGTACAGCACCAGCACGGTTTTCGTCACTGCTCTGGCATCGCTGGTATCGCAAAGGAATGGGATGACAGTTTCATGGTGATGCATGGGCAGCGTCAAGATATGCGCGCCGATCAATCGGCTGGCCTCGACACAGTCGCAGTGATTGTCGGCCCCGACGATGCAGAAGGCCGTGAGATTGGGCGGCGGGTCTGCTGTTATCACCTGGGTTGACTGGCGCAGGTTTTCCGCCAGTTCTGGTGTCGTCTGCGCGCGCTCCATCAGCTTTTGGTAGGACACATATAGCACGTCATTCGGGTTATCCGAGAGCATGACAACCGGGCTGAAGGCAAGAACACGAACAGGTTTTTCGATCATGCGAGCGAGAAGCGTGCCGTGATACAGCGCCCCATGCCCTCCTTTGCTTCCACCAATCGTAATCACCAGATCGTATGGTGCACTGACATCTTTTATGAAATTCGCCAGAATATCTGGCGTGTTGGTGAAATAGGTGTCTTCCTTATCCGCGATGCTCAGGACGTCCGCCGGAAAATCGACAGACTTGAAATGATGCTTGGTCGAATGGGAGAACAGCACGACGAGAACGGCGGCGTTCCGCGTGCGCATTTCGATATCGTAACATCCAAGAGACATTTCTGGCGGCTTTCATTGTGTGCAGCAGGCGATCAAATGCAATCTTCTGCCGATGTTCGTATAAAGCCGCTCAGATCTTCGCAAGAGTAGACGTCAGTCACGTTCCCGAATACCCTATGCAGACCGTCAAGAATGGTCAGCATCAGCACCACAATTTCTGGCTGTTATCCGGTTGACAGTACGGACGCCGATCCAGCTCTGTTGCAAACCTCTTGAACGGCAAAGGAGCATTCAACGATATGGGCCTGCCCACGGATGCCTTTTGTCAGGTTGAAAATCTTAGCCTGGCCTTTGCGTAACGCTCGCATGGCCTCTAACCCTTTGATCGTCACATAGGCCGTTTTCAACGTGAACCCTCTCATACCAAGTCTCGAAGATGCTGACGCATTCTCGACTTGAAAAAATAAAATATCTCAAATGCGTCAGAGGCTTGATCAATTGTTTGGTGCCGAACGTACGCTTTATCTCGACGAGGTCGAACCGACGCTTTGCGATGGCATGAATTTTCCGGGTGGCAATGGAAAGGCGCTCGGCAGCTACAGCAACCGATATGTCCGCTATATCGATCTCGACGGCAATTTTCTTGAGAAGACCTATATTACCGGAAAGCCCATCGGGCTTTTTATGCAGGGACAGGCTGCAATTTTCAATCTAATCGACGCCATCCGCGGAGAAGCCCGGACCCTTGAGTGTGCTTTTGGTCTCTGTCCCAGCGCTCTCACCGAAGTTGTTTCACGCCTCGCCCAGGATCTCAAACGTCAGGGCAGATGATCGGGCGATAATAGGCAGTTCCAGCCAAATCACAATATTTGCAATATTGCGCCATAACTGCGTCCAGCGACGGTCATGTCTGAAACCCTTCCAAAACTCGCGACAGATCCATGAGCGCTACATGAGATCCCACTAAAAAAAGGGGATTGCCTTAGGGCATGGTTAACAACTACATCTTATAATTGAGACCACACAGCATCCAGTTGAGATGTTCCTTCGCATGACGCGACATAAAATCACGTTTTAAGACTGAGTTTCGTAGTCGATCCCTTGAACCTCAAGGAGCGAGAGGAATTCGTGCGCGTTTTCGTCACTGATAACAGTGTCTTGGCTACCGCATTTATCAAGCGGGTCATCGAAAGGGAAGCGGGCTTGGCCATAGGGGTCCAGTGCGCATTCCAGGTAGCTTTGATGACCTGCTTGGGCTTCAGCAGAAACCTGGCCGGTCTGTTCTTGACAGGGCGGTCGCCGTAGGGCGCCCACGACTTATCAGCGATAGTAACTCCCAAAACAGCTTCCGATAGAGGATACACGATGTCTTTCTACACTCAAATGAAGAAATCTTCCAAATCTCAGGCGGCTGTGGCTGAGATACAGCGCGTCAAAGTTAGTATCGCAGACGGAAAACTAGCCGCGCGTGCAAATCTCGATGCAGTCACCGGTGAAGCCAGAGAGATGCTGATTGCTGTCAACGAGTTACTTGAGGCCAGTATGCAGCCGATGCAGAAGCTCGGGGCATCTATCGCTGACATGTCAGGTGAGCACGACAAGGGCGACATTGATGTCAGGTTACCTTCAGAGGACTTCAAGGGCGACTTCGCTGTCATGGCCAAAGGCGTTAACGACATGGTCGGCGGCCATATCGCCGTCAAGAAAAAGGCCATGGCTTGCGTCAAGGAACTTGGGTTGGGCAATTTTGAAGCACCGCTCGAGCAGTTTCCCGGCAAGAAAGCTTTCATCAACGAGACAATCGAAACCTTGCGTACCAATCTCAAAGGCCTGATTTCTGAGATGAATACGATGTCGCTTGAGCACGATAAGGGCGACATTGAGGTCTTCGTGCCGGTTGAAAAATTCAAGGGTGACTTTGCCGTGATGGCCAAAGGCGTCAACGATATGGTCGCGGGCCACATTGCAGTTAAAAAGAAGGCCATGGCCTGCATCAAGGCGCTAGGTGAGGGCAATTTCGAAGCGTCGCTCGAGCAGTTCCCCGGCAAAAAAGCCTTCATCAATGAGACGATCGAAACCTTGCGCGCAAATCTGAAGGGTTTGATTTTTGAAATGAATACGATGTCGATCGAGCACGATAAAGGCGACATTGACATCTTCGTGCCGGTTGAGAAATTCAAGGGCGATTTTGCCGTGATGGCCAAGGGCGTCAACGATATGGTTAGCAGCCACATCGCCGTCAAAAAGAAGGCCATGGCCTGCATCAAGGCGCTGGGTGAGGGCAATTTTGAAGCGCCGCTCGAGCAGTTCCCCGGCAAGAAAGCTTTCATCAATGAGACTATCGAGACGCTGCGTGGAAATTTACGGGCGATTACCACTGAACTTCAGCGCTTGATTGCCGCGTCTACAGCCGGCAAGCTCTCCGAGCGGGGCGCGGCCGATCATTTCGTCGGGGATTTCGCCAAGCTGGTCTCTGGAATCAACGGCATGTTGGACGCTATCATTCTTCCGATCTCTGAGGGCAATCGCGTTCTTCGCCAGGTGAGTTTCGGTGATCTTACCCAACATGTGGACATCGAATGCGAAGGCGATCATGCGAGCATGAAGAATGCGATCAACAATATGGTAGACAACCTGCGCAACACAGCAACCATAGCTGACCTGATTGCCAGTGGCGACTTAACCGTCGAGCCGGAGCCGCTTTCAGACAAGGACACACTGGGAATTGCATTGGTGTCTATGGTCGAGCGCCTTCGTGGGGTTGTTGCCGATGCATTAGCCGCAAGTCAAAATGTCTCAGCGGGTTCACAGCAGCTCTCCGCCGGCTCAGAGCAGCTTTCGCAAGGTGCGACCGAACAGGCTGCGGCGGCTGAAGAAGCCTCTGCATCAATGGAAGAAATGGCCGCCAATATCAAGCAGAACGCTGACAACGCTGCCCAGACCGAAAAGATCGCCCGCCAATCATCGAAGGATGCCGAAGCTTCCGGCGAGGCCGTCAACCGGGCGGTTACCGCGATGCGAACGATTGCCGAAAAAATTTCCATAGTGCAGGAAATCGCTCGTCAGACCGACCTTCTTGCTCTGAACGCAGCCGTGGAAGCAGCCCGTGCTGGAGAACATGGCAAGGGCTTTGCCGTTGTTGCCTCTGAAGTGCGAAAGCTTGCCGAACGCAGCCAGTCAGCCGCCGCCGAAATCAGCGGTCTGTCTGGACAGACTGTGCAGGTTGCCACCGAAGCTGGTGGAATGCTGGCGCGTCTGGTTCCCGACATCCGCAAGACTGCCGAATTGGTCTCAGAAATCTCTGCGGCTTGCCGTGAGCAGGATATCGGTGCTTCGCAGATCAACGAGGCAATCCAGCAACTCGACAAGGTGACACAGCAGAATGCCGGAGCCTCGGAAGAAATGTCGGCAACCTCTGAAGAACTCGCAGCCCAAGCCGAGGAGCTTCAAGCCTCCATCGCCTTCTTTAAGGTCGACATTGCTGGTGACGTTAAAATGCAAGCGTCGCGCAACCAGTCGACCAAGGCTCGGCCAAAGAGCAATATCTCAACAAAACCGGCCGCCATGGCCCATATGTCCAAACCCGGCCACTCCGTTGCAGGTCAGCAGGCCCGCGTAAAAGGCTGGGTGCTCGATATGTCGATGGGTGGCCCTGATGCTGAGGATTCCGATTTTCAAGAAAGGGCATAACCACTAAGCAATGATAAGGTAGAGGCCCACAGACGCTCGATTATATCGCTGTTTCCGGCATGAAGTTGGCCGGCATTCCGATCAAAGACTCGGAAAGGGATGGCGGCGATACCGTGGATTACAAAGTAGCGTCCCTGAGTATCCTCGATCCAGACCGTGCTCTCGCCGCCAAGCAAGAGCACGGTCTGGCTATTGGCTATTTGACGTAAGCGCAGGATCACGATAGGCATTATAGGAATTAGGAAAGGCGACCATGCCTATGCAAAGCATTGCCTAATCCCACCAGCCAAGGAAATATCCTATGATGTCGAATGAGAGCCTGCTTGTATTTCTTCTTGTGGGCGCCCTTGCTGGATGGCTTGCCGGCCTTGTGGTACGTGGCGGCGGCTTTGGTCTGATCGGAGATATTCTTGTCGGCATCATCGGCGCGTTCATTGCGGGATGGCTCTTCCCCCGCCTCGGTTTCAGCCTGGGTACGGGCATCGTCAGAGCGATTGTCAACGCTACGGTCGGGGCGATCCTCCTTCTGCTGCTTCTCAGGCTCGTGCGCCGCGCATAGATCATGGGCAGCCCAGGAGGCTTGGCCTGCTGCTGGTTTTCAGATGCCGCATTAAGCTAATCCCGTCTTGGGCTCAAAATCATTGGGACTGAGGAAGGTTGCCCCTTCGAAGTCAGTAATTGCCTGACTTTAATTGCAAGATCGTAACGAGATCGGGATGATCTACAGCGCCCGTCGTGCCACCCGGTCTCCATTTTATCTCAAAAAATCACGGCTCTACGGGAGTGATCATAGAGGTCAACCTCCGACACTGCTCCAACATTCAGTGTTTCCATAAAACGAAACAATTCTCTAGATATGCATTTCAAACAGCGTGTCATGGCTTGCGACAACCATGTGCCCATCCAGATTAATCCAGCCGCGAAACATCCCGGCGGTATTATAAGGTGCTGTGATGGAGCCATCTGCACCAACCGCGACAAGCCCTGCTCCGATATGATGGGGGGCAAGATCGGTGAACACGACATGCTGGCAGGCGTCTTCCAGATTTTCGCCCAAATACCGCATGCGGCTGGCGATTTCGTGGCCCACGGCATGGCGGATGAAAAACTCACCCTTGCCAGTACCGGAGACAGCCACCACGCCATCGCGGGCGTAGGTTCCGGCGCCGATCACAGCGGTGTCGCCAATGCGGCCTGAAGGCTTGTTGTTGAAGCCGCCAGTGGAGGTGGCGGCGGCAAGGTGGCCGTGGCTGTCCAGCGCCACGGCGCCAACCGTGCCATGCTTTTCGGCCTCGCTGGCAAGGGCTGCCGTTCCGGCTTTGGCGTGTTCTTTCAACGATGCCAGTGCTTTAACCCGGCGCTCGGTGGTGAAATAGGACTGTTCCACCATCGGCAGGCCCGATTTTTGGGCAAAGGCATCGGCAGCACTTGCCCCCAGCATCACGGTCTCGCCGCTGTGCATCAGTTTGCGGGCGGCACGAATCGGGTTGCGGATCGTGCGTGCCATGGCAATGGCACCCGCCTCAAGGGTCTGACCATCCATAATGGAGGCATCCAACTCGTGTTCGCCATCGGTGTTGAGTGCTGCGCCATGGCCCGCGTTGAAATGCTCCGAATCCTCCATCACCATAACGGCGGCTTCGACGGCGTCGAGCGCGGATGCGCCTTGTTGCAACAAGCTCCATCCGGCCTTTAATGCGCGTTTGAGGTCAGCGCGGGCGGCTTCCCATTCGCTCTCCGGCATGTCGGCCTTGTTCATCACGCCGCAGCCGCCGTGAATGGCAATCGCAAAGGGGCTTGGTTGGGTATTGCTCATAAATGCCTCGAAATGCTCAAAATAGATCGCCCGCCGTTAGCGCAGCATGGTGGACATGGCGGATAGGCTGTTGATCATCCGCACGGCATGTTCAACGCTTGGCGCTTCGAACGCCACCTCATTGCCGCCGGTGCGGGCAAGGGTTGGCCATTGGCAAAACAGATCAGCCAGCCGGGTGGATTGGGTTTCGATGGTCACAGAAATGGGGCCAGTCAGGGTAAATTTGGGCATTTGCCTCGCCTGTTCCACCGCAGCCCGCGCGCCCTCACGAATGGCAAGACAGGATTCCGATGGCGACAGGCTGACGCCGCTGATGCCACCGCTTGCCTTTTTGGTCTCCACAAACACGGTTTTGGGAAACAGGTCTTTGTTCTCGGCAATGAACACATCATCGCCGCTGCCCATGATCACCGGCACGCCATATTCACCCGCCAAAGCGCCATAAATGCCCGCTTCGCCCAGTTCCTGTCCGTTGAGGAATATCCGCGAAAAGGCAAAGCTGTTGATGGTGTGGGCCAGAATGCCAAAGCCCTGCCCACGGGAATGATAGCCGATGAGGCAAACGCCATCGACACCAAGTTCAACGCCAGACATCATGCTGAGGTAGCGGGGTTTGCCCTGAATGGCGCGGGCGCGCGGGTCCAGCCGATCTGGCGGCATGTTGCGAAACGATCCGTGGGAATCGTTGACAAACACCTCCGTTGCCCCGGCATCAAAGGCACCAGCAATGGCGGCGTTGGCTTCGTCCGTCATCAACAGGCGGGCGCGTTCATATTCGCCATTGCCCGCGCGGGTTTGTTCCGGGTGATAGACGCCAGCGACCCCTTCGATATCGACAGAGATGAGAATTTTCATGGGGTACTCCATAAGAGCATTTCGAGCAAAAGTGTATCGCGGTTTTGCGTTCGAAAATGCGTCAAACAAAAACTTGCAGAAGGGGTTATTTCCGGTCGATTTTCGGATCAATCGCATCGCGAAGGCCATCGCCTAGCAGGTTGAAGGCCAGAACAGTGACGAAAATCGCAAGGCTTGGAAACAGCGCCACATGCGGTGCATTGACCATATCGGCGCGCGCGTCATTCAGCATGGCACCCCACTCAGGCGTGGGTGGCTGTGCACCGAGGCCGAGAAAGGACAGGCTGGCGGCGGTGATGATCGATGTGCCAAGTCGCATGGTGAAATAGACCACAATCGACGAAAAAGCCCCCGGCAGAATATGGCGAAACAGAATGATGAAGTCGGATGCGCCAACGCTTCTGACGGCTTCAATATAGGTCATGTTTTTCAGCACCAGCGTGCTGCTGCGCACCAGTCTGGCAAAGGCGGGAACCGAAAACACTGCAACGGCCGCCACCACATTGACCATGGAACTGCCGAGAATGGCCACAATGCCCAGAGCCAGCAAAATGCCCGGAAAGGCAAACAGCACATCGCAGATGCGCATCACCACCCGGTCCCACCAGCCTTCATAATAGCCAGCCAGCAAGCCAAACACGGTGCCGATAAAGCCGCCGAGCGTGACGGACAAAAGGCCGGTTGCCAGCGAAATCCGCGCGCCCATCAAAATACGGCTGAAAATATCTCGGCCCAATGGATCAACGCCAAACCAATGGCTCAAGGAAGGCCCGGCATTGATCATGTCGTAGTCAAAGAAATTTTCAGCGTCATAGGGCGCAATCACGGGTGCCGCGATGGCCAAAACCATCAAAATCACAATGAAGGCCAAGGCCCCAAGCGCCACGGGCTGGCGTTTGAATTTGCGCCAAAATTCGCTCCAAGGGGTGCGAACAGCGCGGCTGGTCTGTGCAGCGGCGGCAATTGGGGCAGATGTGGTATTGCTCATGGCCGGCTCATTTATAACGGATTGTCGGATTGATGACGCCGTAGAGCAGATCCACGACAAGATTGATCAGGATGAATTCCAGCGAGAACATCAGCACGAGGGCCTGAATTACCGGATAATCCCGCTGGTTCACCGCATCGACCAGCAAACGGCCAACACCCGGCCAGTTGAACACCGCCTCCACCACAATGGAGCCGCCCAGCAGAAAGCCGAATTGCAGGCCCATCATGGTGACAATCGGGATCAGCGCGTTGCGCAGGCAATGTTTGGCAATCACCACTTTTTCATTCAGCCCCTTGGCGCGGGCGGTGCGCACAAAATCTTCCTGAATCACATCTACAAAGGCGGCTCGGGTAAAGCGGGCCATGACAGCGGCAACGCCTGCGCCCAGCGTTATCGATGGCAGGATGTAATGCCGCCAGCTATCGGCCCCCACGGTGGGCAGCCATCCGAGCCAGACCGAGAAAATCTGCATCAGCAACATGCCCAGCGCAAAGGCCGGAAAGGAAATGCCAGACACGGCCACGGTCATGCCCAATCTATCCGGCCAGCGGTTGCGAAACACGGCAGAAAAGACGCCAATGATCATGCCAACGGACACCGACCAGATCATGCTGGTCAGCGTCAGCAGCATGGTGGGCATGAAGCGCTCGCCAATTTCAACAGACACCGGGCGATGGGTGCGGATCGACACCCCAAGGTCGCCATGCAACATTCGTGTGAAATACTCGACAAATTGCTGGGGTAGGGGCTTGTCGAGGCCCAGTTCGCTGCGCACCAGCGCCACGGTCTGCTCGTCCGCATCCTGCCCTGCCGCAAGGCGCGCCGGATCACCCGGCAGCATATGCACAAACAGAAACACCAGAACGGCAACGATCAGAAGTGTGGGCAGCAGCCCGAACAGGCGCTTGAGAAAATAATTGAACATGGCAACCGCAGCGAAAGCCTTCAGGAGGGGTTGGAAGCATTTCCAGCAAAAGTGTATCGCGGTTTTGCGTTCGGAAATGCGTAAAAGGAGTGTCTCGGCGCTAGATCAGCGCCGGGATCGCGTTTTCAGAAGGTGTTATTGCTTGAGTGCAATGTCCGAGCTGTCGATATTGCCATCCGGCATGACATAAACGCCCTCAAGCTTTGTTGCGGCAGCCGAAACGTTGTTTTCGGTCACCAGCGGAGCCCAAGGCAGATCCTTCATGATCTGTTCCTGTGCATCGGCATAGAAGGTCTTCTTTTCGTCTTCCTTGGTGGTCTTCATGGCCTTGGCAATCAGATCGTCCACAATGGGATTGCTGTAATAGGCCGTGTTGCTCAGCTTTGGCGGCCATGCTTCGGTGGCCAGCAGCGGACGCAGCGCCCAGTCGGCTTCACCGGTTGAGGACGACCATCCAGCATAATACATCCGCACTTTGGCGGTTTTCGGATCGGGCGCTGTCTGCACCCATTCTACTCGCTGGCCCGGCTCAAGCGCCTGAAGCGTCACCTTGATGCCAACCTGCTGCAATTGCTGCTGCAAGAACTGAATGGCCTTTTGCGCCGTGGTGGTGGTGTAAGCGCTCCATAGGGTGGATTCAAAGCCGTTGGGATAGCCCGCTTCTTTCAGCAAAGCGCGTGCCCTGGCCGGATCATAAGGCCATGGCGCAATTTTGTGGGCGTAAAGCACGCCTTCTGGCACAACGCCTTCGGCGGGCTTGGCAAAGCCGCTGAAGGCCACCTTGGCAAGGGCTTCTTTGTTGATGGCATAGTTGATGGCCTGACGCACGCGCAGATCATCAAACGGCTTTTGCAGCATGTTGAAGCTGACATAGCGCTCAATGATCGACGGCGAAACCGTCACCGTCAGCTTGGTGTTCTGCTTCAGCGTTGCCACCTGCTCATAGGGCATGGGGTAGGCGAAATCAGCTTCCCCGGTCTGCAACATGGCAGCGCGGGTGTTGTTATCTGGCACTGGCTTCCAGGTGATTTCATCCACCTTTGGGAAGCCCTTACGCCAGTAGCCATCAAACTTCTTGGCCTTGACGTAATCGGTCTGCTTCCATTCGACAAACTCAAACGGGCCGGTACCAACCGGATGGAAGGCGATTTCCTTGTTGCCCCATTTTGTCAGCGCTGCTGGCGAAATCATTGCAGCAGAGGCATGGGCCAGCGAGTTGATGAACGGGCCGAAGGGCTGCTTTAGCGTGATACGCACTTCAAGCGGTGAGACAACCTCAACCTTGTCGATCTGGTTGAACTGGTTGAAGCGAGACAGCTTGTTGTCCGGGTTGCGCACGCGGTCAAAATTGACCTTCACGGCATCCGCATTGAAATCGGTGCCGTCTTGAAACTTCACGCCGTCACGCAGCTTGATGGTGTAGACCAGACCATCATCGGAGACGGTGTAGCCCGTTGCCAGAACCGGCTGAACCTTCAAATCCTTATCGAAGCCAAACAGGCCTTCGTAGAAGGACTTTGTCACAGCGGTGGTCAGCGTGGTGTTGGTGTTATATGGGTCCAGCGTTTCAGCCTGTGTGTTGAGGGCCAGAACCACGCTGCCAGCGGCAAGTGCCTGTCCCGCACCCATACTGAGAATGCCTGCCAAGACCGTGGCAGATGCGAGCCGGGAAGAAAATCTATGCTTCATCAATATCTCCTGTGCTGGTTGGGTCAGTTCGGTAAGTGTTGAATTACATTTTAAACGCGCCAACGCTGTGCCGGGCCACGAAATGGCCGGGTGACACCTCGTGCAAGGCTTCTACCACTGGCTCATCGCCCTTTTTGCGCATCGGGCTTGGCAGGTCTTCAACAGCAAATTGCCGTTTCAAATGGCGGCGGGCCGGGTCGGCAATCGGCACGGCTGCCATCAGCTTTTTGGTATAGGGGTGCTGCGGGTTTTCAAAAATGGCCCGGCGTGGGCCAATTTCAACAATCTGCCCCAGATACATCACCGCCACCCGGTGGCTGACGCGCTCCACCACGGCCATGTCGTGGGAAATAAACAGATAGGAAATGCCCAGATCACGCTGCAATTCCAAAAGAAGATTGACGATCTGCGCCTGAATCGACACATCCAGCGCCGAGACCGATTCATCGGCCACCACCACTTTCGGGTTCAGCGCCAAGGCACGTGCAATGGCAATGCGCTGACGCTGGCCACCGGAGAATTCATGCGGATAGCGCTCAGAATGGGCAGCCGACAGGCCCACCCGCTCCAAAAGCCAAGCCACGCGCTGTCTCGCTTCTTCGCCTTTGGCAATGCCATGGATCAGCAGAGGCTCCATAATGGAAAAACCAACCGTCAGCCTTGGATCCAGCGAGGCGAAGGGGTCTTGAAACACCAGCTGAATGCTGCGGCGAAGGCCACGCAACTCGCTGGCCGGAAGATCAAGAACATTGCGGCCATCAAATTCCACGCTGCCGCTCTGGCTATTGACCAGACGCAAGAGTGAACGGCCCGTGGTGGATTTGCCACAACCGGATTCGCCCACCAATGCCAAGGTTTCGCCAGCATGCAGATCAAAGCTGACCTTTTCCACCGCATGAACTGACCGATCAACCCGGTTGAACAGGCCGCGCCGAACATCAAAGCGGGTGACCAGATCGCGCACTTTCAAAATCGGCGGCAGATCAAACCGTGCTGGAGGTTGTTCTGCATGGGTCTGGGTGCTATCGGCCCCCACCAGATCAAAAGCGCGCGGACCATCGGTCCCGGCCATGGCCCCAAGGCGCGGCACAGCGGCCAGAAGGGCTTGGGTATAGGGATGGTTCGGGCGCTCGAACACGTCTTTCGATGCGCCATGCTCGACCTTTTCACCTTGGCGCATCACCAATACGCGGTCGGCAATTTCGGCCACCACGCCCATATCATGGGTGATGAACAACACGCCCATGTTCATGTCGTCCTGAAGCTGGCGGATCAGCTGCAAAATTTGCGCCTGCACGGTGACATCCAGCGCCGTTGTGGGTTCATCGGCAATCAGCAAGGAAGGGCGGCAGGCCAGCGCCATGGCAATCATCACCCGCTGGCGCATGCCGCCGGACAGTTGATGCGGATAGCGGCCAAACACATGTTTGGCCTCTGGAATGCGCACCAGATCCAGCATGCGCAGCGCTTCCGCCTTGGCGCTGGCCTCGTTCATTTTCTGGTGCAGGCGGATGGATTCAGCAATCTGTTCGCCAGCGGTAAACACCGGGTTGAGCGATGTCATCGGCTCTTGAAAGATCATGGCAATATCCGCACCGCGAATACTGCGCATGGTCGGCGTATCGGCCTTTGCCAGATCCAGCACCTTGTCATTGCTGGGGCGAAACAGCATAGCACCGCTATCAATCCGTCCACCGCCATGCTCAATCAGCCGCATCAGCGCCAGCGAGGTGACGGATTTGCCAGAGCCAGATTCACCCACAATCGCAAGCGTTTCACCCCGGCCAACCGCAAAGCTGATATTGCGCACGGCCTGCACCCGGCCCTCGGATGTGGCAAAGGATACCGTCAGGTCATCGACCGCCAGAACCTGATTGTCTAGCAGAGAGGGTGCGGTTTGGGGCAGGGTCGCAGAAGAGGTCATGGCAGATCGTCTCAATGAAAATGGGTCAGACAAGGCATCAGTCAAGCTCGGGTTCGTCGTCTTCGGCTGACGGTTTCGCCGATGCCCGATGAGGGTGGTTTGGACCGCTGTGCAGATAGGGAAGCACGGTATCAACAAGCTGGGTGGCGGCTTGCATGGAACGGCCTGATGCATAGGACACGGCGGCAGAGAGAGACTCGATCAAGGCTAGCGCACTGGCTTCACAGCTGGCGAAATAATCGCTCTCGACCTGCGCAAACAGCGTCATTGTGGCATGCGCCACCAGAGGCGAGCTGGCATTGTCTGTCAGTGCCAGAACATCGGCCCCAGCATCGCGCATGCGTTTTGCCAGCGTCACCGTATCGGCCATGTAGCGTGGAAAGGCGATGGCTATGACGAGGTCCCCGGCGCGAACATTTCGCAAAGCCCGCGCTGCGAAGGATGCGCCTTCCACGGTTGCCAGCAGGCGAACATCATCACAAAACAGATCAAACCGCCGCTGCATAAGGCCGCCAAGCCAGGCGCTGCTGCCAAGGCCGATGATGGAAATGCGGCGGGCGGACAAAATGAGACCGATAGCCCGCGATAGCGTCTCGGTATCGAGAGCCTGATGGGTTCGCTCAATATTTCTGGTTATCATGGCCAGGTTGTTGGCAAACACATCTGCGGGGCTGGTTGCCGCCTGCGACCGTCGCTGTAATTTTTCCACAGGTGCCAAAGCCGTCTCGTACCCCAGCACCAGATCAGCACGAAATTGCGCATAACCCGCAAACCCCAAGGCGCGGGCAAAGCGATTGACGGTTGGAACCGACACATGAACGATCTCGGCCAATTCTTCAGCCCGCATGGCGGCAACGCGCAAGGGATAATCCAGCACGTAATCTGCGATCTGCCGGTGGGCGGGCGATAACGTGGCCTGGATGATGCGTTGGGACATTGGCATGCGCTCTTGCGCTGATGGTACGCTTTCAATGTCCAAGATGCAGGCCCTGATTAAAAAATATCACCTGAGCCTCAGTATAGATATTTTTCAATCGTTCAAGCGGATTTTGGTGTAATTCTAGGCAAGTGCATATGATGCGTCATTTTTATGCATAGAATCTCTGACGGTGCCGTAATCTCGGTGTAAAAAAGCCTGCGAGCAGAATTAACTGCCGTTCCGACATGTCATGCGTTTCCGGCTACCTTTCATTGCATCGAGTTCGTGAAAGGCATATTGAAGGACGGACTTCGACTGTCGCTTCAGCTTTTCGGCAATGGAATTCATAGGTATAGGCCCGCTCCGCAAATTTTGGAGCAGCGATTTCCTTTAGTTGCAAAAAACTGCGACAAGGCCGTCGGCGCTTCAACGAAGTGATTGACTGTATTGAGCAAAGCTTGTTTGCTTTCCTATGTTAACTGACGGCAAAGATTGCAATGAAACCGCCGATGGAAGTGTGAGTGTGGGACGACGAGTTGTAAGGCATCAGACGGTTCGGCCCTTGGAGGATCGCGACGCTCAGGGCCTCAGTCCTGAAGATATCGCAGATCATAACGGACGCACCGTTTCTGCGCTTTTGCTGCGTGAAGGGCCGCTGACGCGCCAGGAGCTTGCCGCACGGCTTAAGCTCACAGAGCCTGCCATTACCGGCATTCTTCAACGGCTGTTGTCGGCAGGCCTTGTGTCCAAGGGCAATCGCCAGACCAGTACACGCTATAAAGCGGCGGAATTTTCACTTGTGTCATCCGGCGCTTACGGTCTTGGTGTTGAGCGTTGCCAGAATGGTGGCTCCCTTGCTTTGTGTAATCTCGCCGGTGAGATGGTGCTTTATCAGCGCTTTGATCAAGATGAAGCCTTCTTTGCTGCTGTTCGGCAGATTGTGCAGGCAGAGATGGGATTCCCCGCCCCCATCGGTGTCGGCGTGGTGATGAATGCAGACAAGGATGATGCATTCACGACGGCTTTTGGCGAATTGCCAAGCTTTACTCTGTCCAAACCCGAGGCGGTGCTGGCTGGGGAGAGATTGTTTGGCATCGGTGAGCCGGAAGGCGGGCTGGTTGTTGTGCTGATTGATGAACAGGTGCAGGCGGGCCTGATCATCAATGGCCGCTTTTACCGCGGCACGCATGGCAGAGCGGGCGCAATTGGCGCCATGCGTCCTGGCCTGGCGGAAGGCACACTGGATGTGATGGCGAGTGCGGCGTCTTACAGGGCTTTCATTGCCGCGCAGGGTGAAAACGAGGTTGATCGCTGGATTGAACAGGCCGCCAGTCGCCTTCTGGACGGCGTTGTCACCATTGCCGGTTTCATATCGCCGGGAGCCATGTTGCTGGGCGGGCAATTGCCCGCCGATGTGATTGATCGGCTGATTGAAAAAATCGCAGACGTCCGGCTGGGCAAAGAGCGATATTTTGTGCCCGCAGCCTGGATTCCGCCCGTACGCCCTTTAAGCTTTCCAGACCGCGACGCCGCTTATGGTGCTGCTGTTGCGCCGTTTATCGAACTGCTGCTGCCAAAACCGAATTGATCGATGCAGGCCGTATCGCTGTCGTCAGCGGTGAACGGCTGAGATGGGCAGAATCGGCAGAGGGAAGACAGAGCCGGTCGGCGAGCGCCATGGCGGCAGCACCAAGGGCTGCCGCATCCTCTGAGGCTGCCGCACGGTGTAGGCTTGGGGCCAACGCGCCCCGACGGCTGATTTCCTCATGCACGTAGAGCAGCAATTCATCAATCAGCCGCACCGGCAGGCGTCCACCCAGAATAATGCCATCGGGGTCCACCACCATGCCGATGTCGCTGACAGCTTCGGCAAGGTTGACGGCCATTTTCTTCAGCCAACCGCTGAGAAGGGCGCGTCCGCGTGCATCCAGCGTCAACAGATCTGCAGGTGTCGCCACATCCACACCATTGTCAGCAAGGTAATCGAGCAGCACAAACATCGACAGCATATCGCCCAACGGTCTGGTTTCACCGGCCAATGGGCCGGTTGTGACCGCCGTGGGCAACCAGCCGATTTCCCCACCCAGCCCGCCTGCGCCCTTGTGGCGCATACCGTCAATCACCAGACTACCGCCAAGACAGGCCGATATGAGAATATAGAAAAAACTGCGCATTTCGGTGCCCAGCCCATATTCAATCTCGCCCAAAGCCGCCGCATTGGCGTCATTGTCGATATAGATGGGATGGTCGGTGATATGCGACAGCGCGGCGCGCACGTCAAAGCCGTTCCACTGGCTATATGTGTCTGGCAGGCCAATCACCTGCACCTCACCTAGCCAGTCGGGAATGGCAAGGCCAATGCCCGCAAGCCTCGATTCGTGGATAACCTTGCGACGCAGGAAGGACGATACGGCGTCTTCCATCAGCTTTACAAAGGCATCCGGCAGCAAAAACCGCGCTTCATGGTGAATACGCCCGCGCACATTGCCCACCGCATCCACCGCCACAATGGTCAGGTGATCACGGTCAATATTGGCTCCGATGGCAAAGGCACCTTCCGGGTCAATCTCCAGCTCGATGGCGGGTTGACCCCGCAAGCCTTGGCGGCGGCGCGCTTCCATCACCAGCCCTTCATCCAGCAGCTTATCGACAATCCGGGTGACAGCCTGCTTAGTCAGGCGCGAAAGCTTGGCAATTTCGGTGCGCGAGATCGGCCCACCACGGTGAATGGCGTTCAGGATGATGGCCCTGTTGAGGGCTGCGGCCTGTTCGCCATTGGCTCCGGAATAACTCATTGTAATCGTCAATCTCCTCGCCGCCGGGCTGCGGCGGCGAGGAAACCATGCACTATAGACGTGCGAGGCGAAAGCATTTTCACGCGGTTTTCGACAGACGCCAACTCTTCACCTCAAAGGGTTTTAGCGCCTGCGCGTCCACCGCTTGCATTGGTTCTTCCAAAATGCTGAGTGCGCCGCTGACGGTCCAGCCATCTGACGGCTTAAGCTGGAAGCCACCCCGTCGACCGGCTGGCTCATATACGCGCACGATCAAGCCATCGCCATCCTCGGCAGGCTTGATCGCCGAGAGAGCGACCTCCAGCCCTGCTGCTTGCAACGGGCACCATTCACCTGCTGCTTTACCTGACACCGGGATGGCTATCAAAGGCTGGTTCAGATCATCGGCTTCTTCGCGCACCTGACCTTCATACCATGTGCCTTCATGGGGCATCAGCGCATAGGTGAAGGATTGATAGCCTTCATCGGCCAGCGGATCAGGATAGATGGGTGAGCGCAGCAAGGACAGGCCCAACACGTTGCCACGGGCCGAGTGGCCATATTTGGCATCATTCAGCAGCGCCATGCCAAAGCCCGGCTCGGACAGATCAATAAACCGATGGGCCGGTGCCTCAAACATCGCCTCATCCCACGAGGTGTTGGAATGGGTTGGACGCTCCACCACGCCATAAGCAACCTCGCAGGTGGCACGGGCCGCACTGACGGCAACACCATTTTCGGTGCGCAACATGACGCGGCGCTCATGCCAGTCAATCTCGGTGAAAATATCGAGGCGGCGGGCATTGGCGGCAAGGCTCAATGTTTGCACAATGGTGGAATCGCGCCAGCGGCGTTTGATGCGGATGGCGGCGCGGTGGGCGGTGTTTTCAACAAGCTCGATGGACTCGTGTCCGCTCAACTCCTCGGATTTTTGGCCGTAATCCTCTTCTACATCCCACGCATCCCAATTGCGCGGCTTATCGGCTGTATAGGCAAACAGCCGGTTGGCACCGCCCTCGACCGCTTCACGGCCCGATGCTTTGTGCAGGATAGAGGCGATGGAGCCATCGTCTGCCAGCGTCACCTTGATGATGTCATTTTCCAGAGTATTTTGCGTGGCTTTCAAGCCCGGTTTGGGGTCCAGGGCGCTGGCTGGCAAAACGCTCACACCAAGGGCTGGTACCACGCCATTAGTTGCGATGCTCTCATCCTTCAGGGTCAGGCGGATTGGCCGGGGGCTGAGCGTGGGGTTGATCACCAGCACAGCACCTTCATTGCCCTCAGGCAATTGCGAAAGAATGGCATCGACGGCAGCTTTTTGCGCCGCCGCGCCATCCATCAGCACCTGTTCAAGCTCGACTTTCGCATTCACATAAACCTCGGCAATCGAAGAGCCGGGAAGGATGTCGTGGAACTCGTTTTTCAGCACCACCCGCCATTCCGGCTCCATTGAACGCGGTTTGTCCGCTCCCAGAATATGGCCAAGGGATGCGAGCGTTTCCGCGGTAATCAGGCTACGCTCGGCCTTCCGGTGCAGTTTTTTGATGGCGCTTTGCGTGGTCAGCGTGGCGCGGTGCAGTTCCAGATAGATCTCGCCTTTCCACACAGAAACGGGCGTGGTTTTCGCCATTGCATGGGCGTCTTCAAAAAAGTCATGCACGCGGGTCCAGCGGGCTTCCGGGATGGCGGGGAAAACCCGCAGCTGTTCTTCGCGCACCACCATTTCAGGGCTTGGGCCACCGCCGCCGTCGCCGTAGCCGACGCAGAGCAGTGTGGTGTCGTGGCGATCTTTTTGGCGGTAGTTTTTCCATGTCGGCGTAATGCAATCGGGCCGCACAAAGCCGTTATAACCCTCCATCGGATTGTCGAACGAGTGGGCCAGCACACGGCTGCCGTCCAACCCTTCCCACCAGAACAGGTCGGCAGGGATATGGTTGCTTTCGGACCAATTGACCTTGATGGTAAAGAAGCTTTTCATGCCACCCTGTTTGAGAAGCTGCGGCAAGGCCCCGGCAAAGCCAAAGCAATCCGGCAGCCAGCACACACTGTGGCGCGTGCCAAAACGCTTTTCGAAATAGCGCTGGCCGTAGAGGATTTGTCGGGTCAGGCTTTCACCCGTGGGCATATTGGTATCTGGCTCAATCCACATGCCGCCGAGTGTTTCCCACTGGCCGTCTTTAGCACGGTCAACGATTTTGTTGAGCAGTTCAGGGTCATCCTCTTCCAACTGCCAGTAATAGTGGGCGGTTGACTGGTTGAAGCGGAAATCCTTCGATGTTTCCATGATCGACAGCGCCGTGTGGAAGGTGCGGCGCATCTTGCGGCGCGTCTCGTCATAGGGCCAGAGCCAGCACAGATCGATATGGGCATGGCCGGTTAGTGCTACCTTGCCCTGCGGGGGGAATCGTTCACGAAGTTCGCCAAGGCGCGCCATCAGCGCCTCATAGGCTTGATCCAGTTTGGCGCGCTGGGCGTCGGTCAGACCTTCAGGGTCGGCCTTTAAATCTGGCAGCTGCCAGATCTTTTGCTGCATCACCGCAGGGGCAGTGCGCGCCACATAGTCTGCCGTCGCCGATGGCCAATCGATGGCGTAAAACGCCTGTTCGGCAGCATCCAGCAAATAGGGCACCACATCATGGCCTTCCAACACCCTTAATGCTTCGGCAATCTGGCGCATCAACAGCCACATGCGGTCCACGGAACGGTCGATCCAGAACAATTCGGCCCGTTCAAGCTTCGGCGCGCGCACCGGCTCACCAAAAGGCAGGCGTGGAACGGATTGTGCGTGTAGCGAGAAGCTTTGCGAAGGTGCTGCAAATTCGCGGTGATAGGGGTCCAGCCCGTAACGCTTGGTGGTGCCATCTTGCGCTGTGATGCTTAGAAGGCTTTCGCCGCCAAGGTTGAGATAAAGATAGGTATCCGCAAGCGGCCAGCCTTCCGGCACGGTCACATCTACCGTAAAGCCAATGGGCGGGGTCTTGTGCGGCCAGGCCTCGCCCACGGCAATGGGTTCTCCATTGAAATTCCAGCTGGTCAGTTCAACTGTTTTGCGGGCGCGCCAGAACTGGAATTCTGCGTTGCGAACTTCGATCCGTTCAAGGCGTTGGGTATAGGTCAGGCTCATGATATTTTCCTAAAGTCTTTCAACAGAATGGGTTCAGCCCTTCACGGCTCCGGCGGTCATTGCGCCCAATATCAGGCGCTGGAGCGAGAGGAAGGCAATGATGGCAGGCACAACTGATACAAGGCAGGCCGCCGCGAGAAGTTGGATGGAAGAGTCATTTTGCGTACCGGCATATTGAAAAATCCCGACGCCAATCGGGGTGAGGGATTCCTTGGTAATCAGCAGGAACGGCACCAGAAATTGCGACCAGCCACTGATCACGGCAATGATGAAGGCCGAAGCGATGCCCGGCGTGGACAGCGGCAGGATAACGCGGATAAACACACCAAACCGGGTGCAACCATCCATCATCGCCGCTTCATCAAGGGTTTTGGGAATGCCGTCGATCGAGCCTTTCAAAATCCAGGTGGAGACCGGAACGGCAAGGGCCACATAGACCATGGTGGTGCCGAAATGGCTGTCCAGCAGGCCCATGGCCGCCATGTAGCGGTAGAGCGGCACCATGATCACCAGCGGGGAGATCATCTGCACCGATAGCAGCGCCATCATCCACGCGCCCTTGCCCTTGAACTGAAAGCGCGAAAAGGCATAGGCCGCAGGCAAGGCCACGATCAGGCAGCCTGCCGCTGACAGGCAGGAGAGTTTCAGCGCATTCCAAAGGTAAGAAATGAACTTGTCCGAGGACAGGATCATCGCAAAATTATCCAGTGTCGGTGCTTTGGGAATGAAGCGAGTGACACCCAGAAACACTTCCTTGCGGGTTCTGAGCGCCAAAGACAAAAGCCACAGCAGCGGCCATGCGAAAAAAGCAAAGGTAATGGCCATAAAAATATAGCTCAGCAGATCGCCGAGGCGCTCACTTGTGCGGGTTTTCATTGGTCATCTCCCTTTGGCAGGAAGGCGGCATAGATCAAGGCAAGCGTCAGCGAGATTACCAGCATCAGGATGGACAGGGCAGCGCCCGCCGCCAGATCATAATTGCGAAACACCACATTGAACGTGTAGAGCGACAGTACCTCTGTCACCCGTCCCGGTCCGCCGCCGGTGAGGGAGATGATCGCATCGAAGGTGTTGAGCGTCTGAATGGTGATCAAAATCAGATTGACCAGAATGGCCGATTTTAGCTGCGGCAGAGTGACATAGCGCAGCCGCTGATCGGCCCGCGCCCCATCCACCGCCGCGGCCTCATAAAGCACCGGATCAATCGCCTTGATGGCCGCATACATCACCACCATGGAAAAGGCGGTTCCGCGCCAGACATTCGACAACACCACCGACCACATCACGAGGTTGGGATCGGAGAGCCATTGTACGGGGCCAGCTCCCACAAGTCGAAGCAGGCTGTTCAGCCCGCCAAACGGCGCTTCGTTAAACAGCATTTTCCAGATAATGCCGCCAGCAATGCCCGGCACCACCCAGGCAATCAGCGCCGTGGTTCGCAGGATTGTCGCACCGAACAGACCGCGTCTTTCTGCCCGCACCACCACCAATGCGATCACAAGGCCTAACAGTTGCTGCGCCAGAACCGAACCCGCCGTGAAGGTGAGCGTGACCCACAGGATCTGCGGAATTTCTGCGCGGGTCAGCGTGTTGATCAATGTTGTGATGGTGTAGCCACCGTCATCCCCGAGCAGGGTGGCTCTGGTGAAGGCAAGGCGCGCCACATCCAACACCGGATAAAGGTAGAAAATGCCGAGCACCAAGATCAGCGGCATAAGCCAGGGCGCTGCCTTTGGTCTGTGACGGCTTCGGGCGGCACCCATTTGTTTGCCCGCCTGCAAGCTGATTGTTGCCATGGAGTGCACCTTCTGGATTCAGATCACAAAGCGCTGCGGAACCCTTTGGTCCCGCAGCATCAAAGGGAGTTCAGTGGCGGTCAAATGCCGCAAGCGAAGCTTTGAAGGCTTCATCGACAGCCGCATCCGTGGCTTGCGTTCCCGTCAGCACCTTGCCCATCATAATCTGGATCTGATTGGAAATTTCGGGATAGACCGGCGCACCGGGCCGGGCTTGCCCGACTTTCAGGGCTTCCGAGAAAGCTTTGTTGATGTCAGAGGAGAAAATCTTGTACTTTTCATAGAGGTCGGCGCGGGTTGGCAGCTGCCCCTGAACCTCGTTGGCAGGTCCCATATAGACATCACGAGCCAGATCAGCGCACATTTTTACCTTGGCCGGATCGGACGCGAAAGAAGCAACCGTCCAGCCACCTGTGCCGGTCGAGCGCTGATCCTTGGTGGGGCCGGGCAGGGGTGAGAATGTCCATTTTGCCAGTTCTTCCGGCTCAAGGGCGGCTTGCAGCTGGCCATATTGCCAATTGCCACCGACAAACAGCGCCGTGGTGCCAGCGGCTGCGGCGGCATTGAAATCATCATAATTGCCAATGGTGGCCACGCGCTTCGGGGCCGCACCTGATTCCACCAGATCGCGATAGTAATTCACCGCCTTGACGAATTTTTCCCGCTCAGCGCCTTCGCCAAAGATCGGCTTGCCACTCTCATCGACCAGCTTGCCGCCTTGCGCCCAGAAATTGGCCAGCCAGTCAAACGTGGTACCTTCATAACGCGAGCCGTTGAACAGAATGCCTTCCATGCCCTCTTTCACGGAGTGAAGTGCTGCCTTTTTGGTCTCGTCCCATGTCTGCGGCGCATCGGGAATGATCTCCTTGTTGCGATAGAGAACACGCAGATCGGTCGACCACCACCAGGCATAAATCTGGCCGTCAGCGCCGGTAACGCCCTCGCGAATGAAGGGGAAAAGCTGGTCGATCTCTTCCTTGGTGAAATAGGG